>JAYFNV010000047.1:0-32427 GCA_034933225.1 Anaerolineaceae bacterium
ATAGCGGGGAAGGTTTTTGCATAGAGGACCCTGTAAATTAACGTAGGATGAATGCCGCCAGACAAGCCAGACACGATAAAGCCAAAAAGACCCCATCGAACCAGCGTAATTTGAAGTGGGTGAGCGTGCGCGGATAATGCCGGTAGCCACGCGATTGCATGGCCAGGTAGACCTCGCTGCTGACTGCCAGCGAGCGCTCCATCAGTACGCCACCGGTGGCGCCGAGCAGATCACGTTCGCGGGCAGGAGGTAACTTCTTTAATAAGCGGCTTTTGCGCGAAAGGAACATCTCCACGCTCTCGTGTAAGAGCATGTGAATGTAGCGGTAGGTCATGCCCAGAATCAGCACCAACTCATCAGGTAAGTGGAGCTTGCCAAAAGCCTTGAGCAGATTGTTCCAGGGAGTGGTGAGGATGAGCAGTGAAGCCCAGGAGACGGAGGTGCTGACGCGCAGCAAGAGGAACAGTGCCGATTTCGAGCCTGTGGTGGTGACGGTGAGCCCCAGCGGCAAATGCCACAGAGTGGGGCCGGGCGTCATAAAGAGAGCGGGCAGGGCAATGATGCCGGTAAAGAGGAGCACCAGCAGCAAGATGCGCTGAACGAAAGCCCCCAGGGGAATGTGTGAGAGAATGGCGGCCAGCAGGGAGGCAGCCAGGAAGAACGCAATGAGACCGGGTTGACGAGAGGCGGCCACCGCAATGAGGACGAGCAAAATGCCAACTACCTTGGCGCGCGGGTCCAAAAGTTGAAGCAACCCCTTCTGCCGGGCTAATTTCTCGGCGAAAAGGGATTGCTCCAACGTGTTGTTGATCTCTGTGAGCGTGCGCTCAACGAAAGTATTTTGCAAGCGGTCCTATTTTGTAGCAGTTTTTTGGGTTTTACCGCGGGTAACCAGCAGTGTAAACAGCCAGACGATCACGGCAGTAATGAGTATACCGACAATTGCAGAAAGAATGTAGGCAAAATTTGCGTTGCCCAGAGCGGGCAGGTCATAATCGGGCAGGGGGGCAGACCAAAGGCTGGAAAGTTTTTCCAATCCGGCTGGAATACCGGGCAGGCCGAGAGCGATCAGTTCTTCGGCGCCCCATTCGCCCCAGGCGGTGCCTGGCGCCAGCAACCCCAACGGGGAAGCAACGATGAGAACGCCCAGGCCGATCCACAGGGCGCGCCATTTGGAGAAATTGCCCATTTCAGGTGCAAGAGCGTTTGTCTGGGCAATGTTGAGAGCAGATTGGTTGGCTTTGATGAGATACGCCACCACCGCAGCCGTGACCACGGCCTCGATCACCGAGGCAACGAGGAGATGTGGAATGACCATGGCAGGGATGGAAACAGAAAGCGGATAAGGCGCGTACAAAGGGGTGCCATCCGCAGTATGGAAGAGGGCTGGCTGAATGCCAAATTCGACGGCAGCAAAAAAGGCAGCCACGGTCAGCCCCACGTAAGCGCCGATGGCAGAGGCCCAAACACGTTTTTTGGAATTGGCAGGAACATTCTTGACGATGGCCTGGTAAATATAGTGAGTCACATAAGGCAGGACAACAGCCATGTTAAAACAATTGGCGCCGATAGCCAGGATGCCACCATCGCCAAAAAAGATGGCCTGAATAATGAGGGCTACAGAAACGGCAATGGTAGCGATTTCTGGTCCCAGAATAATGGCAGCCAGTGCGCCGCCCACTGCGTGGCCGGTGGTACCGCCGGGCAGAGGAACATTGAACATCATGATCACAAAAGAGAAGGCGGCAAATAATGCTACCAGAGGAGCAGTTTTGGCGTTCAGCTTTTCGCGTAAGCGCTGAATGCCGCGCACCCAGAAGGGAAAAACCAGCACGAAGAGAATGATCGAAGTGATGGGGCTAAGATAGCCATCCGGGATGTGCATGGCGGTGGTCGCCAGCCACACTCCCAACATTAAGAAGTAGACAACCAGGACACGGTTTGAACGAAAGAGTTTATGCATCGTATTCATCTTTCCATTTCTCCTCTTTGAGATATTTTATTTTATCACTTAATTGCATATGCAAAGATTTGCGTTATAAATTTGCATCAAATGAGCATTAATCTTTTATATGAGAGGCCATTAACCAACACTGTTGCGGGCATTGACCATGCTATAATCCATTTTTGACAATTCCTCCCTTTTTTTTGAGGGCTCGAGGTGACTATGGTTCTACAATCACTCGCACGTATGTTTGGCGGTGACCCGCACAAACGCGAAATTGAAAAAGCCTCTTTGATCGTTGATGTGATCAACGGTTTTGAAGATGAATTTGAAAAACTTTCTGATGATGCGTTAAAGGCCAAAACGGCCGAATTCCGTCAGCGCCTGGCCGATGGGGAAACCCTGGATGACCTGCTGCCGGAGGCTTTCGCTGTGGTTCGTGAGGCCAGCAAGCGTACAATCGGCTTGCGCCACTACGATATTCAAATGATCGGTGGAATTGTGCTACATCAGGGCAAGATTGCTGAGATGCGTACAGGCGAAGGCAAGACACTGGTGGGTACGTTGCCAGTCTACCTGAATGCCATCACCGGCAAGGGTGTCCATGTGGTAACCGTCAATGATTACCTGGCCCGCCGTGATGCCCGCTGGATGGCACCGGTTTATACCTTGTTGGATCTGAGCGTGGGTGTCTTACAAATGGCTACCCGTACGGAAAACGGCAAGAAAGCATTCATGGTTGATCTGAGCAAGACCAACTCGCGCGAGGATCTGCATCAATTAGAGTTGGTGGATCGTTCCAAAGCCTACCAGGCAGACATCGTTTACGGGACCAACTCAGAGTTCGGTTTTGATTATTTACGCGATAACCTGACCATGTCTCTGGAAGAACGGGTACAGCGTGGTCATTACTTTGCCATCGTGGATGAGGTGGATAATATCCTCATCGATGAGGCGCGTACTCCGCTCATCATTTCAGGGCCGGCATCTGAAGATACCGAATGGTATGTGAAGATGGCCCAACTGGTGCGCCAGCTCAACCCCGAAGATTATGAGGTTAACGAAAAGGACCGCCAGGTGTCTCTTACCGAGGTGGGTGAAGTGCATGTTGAAGCCGTTTTGGGTCAACCCCTGCGCGACCCAGACCGCCCTGAAGACATCACCCCCGAACAGGCTCGCCTGTGGGGTTATTTGGAACAGTCCCTTAAAGCCCAGCACCTTTACCGCCGCAACAAAGATTACATTGTGCAGGGCGGCAAAGTGGTCATTGTGGATGAGTTCACCGGTCGTCTTATGCCCGGCAGACGCTGGTCGGAAGGCTTGCATCAGGCCGTGGAAGCCAAAGAGAACGTCAATATTGAGCCGGAAAACGTCACCTACGCGACAATTACCATTCAAAATTACTTCCGTATGTATGAGAAGCTCTCCGGCATGACCGGTACGGCCCTCACCGAGGCGGAAGAGTTCAACAAGATCTACAAGCTGGAAGTACAGCCTGTGCCGATGAACCTGGAATACCAGGCATTCCGCTCTGATTCACCGCTGGTTTTGGTGGAGAAGAAAGACGCCAAAGGCTACCCGCTGCAGTATTACTCCAAACGCGGCGACACCAGCAGCACGCCGGTGTTCTGGCGCAGACAAGACTACCCTGATCTGGTCTACCGCACCGAAGAGGGCAAGCTGCGTGCCATCACAGCCGATATCATTCATTATTATGTAAAAGGCCAGCCTATGCTGGTGGGTACCACCTCAGTAGAACACTCCGAGCGCCTTTCTATGCGCCTGAGCGCTGAACCGCTACGCCGTCTGGTGCAGGTACTGATGGTACGCGATACCTGGGTGGAAAAAAACGCCAAAAGCCCAGAGTTGGAAGTAAAAGAACTGACCAGCCTGAACCGCGACATCACGGATATCAACACCAATGAGCTACGCCAGTTCAGCCGCCAGGCCGGCCTCACCTCCATCAACCCGGAAGATCCAGAGAATTTGCCACATGTATTAAAGCTGCTTGACCTGGTTCCTGAAGATAAAGACCGCCTCTCTGCAATTTTGCAGGGTGGTATTCCGCATCAGGTTTTGAATGCCCGCAAGCACGATGAAGAATCGCAGATCATTGCCCACGCCGGCGCTTTTGGCGCTGTGACCATTGCCACCAATATGGCCGGCCGTGGTGTAGATATTAAACTGGGCGGCGAACTGACTGAAGAGGTCATTGCAGACGTCATCCGGGTACTGGATAGTGTCGGCGTGGATGACCCCTACAACATGTCCAATGAAGCCCGCCGCAAAGCCTTGAAAGAGCTGACCGTTGAGCAATACGGCATTTACGAAGAATCCGTTGCCACCTTCTTGAACTACTTTACCGACATGGAGAAAGTTCGTGCCCTGGGCGGCCTGCATGTCATCGGCACCGAGCGCCATGAAGCCCGCCGAATCGATAATCAATTGCGCGGCCGTGCTGCACGTCAGGGCGACCCAGGTTCCTCACGTTTTTACCTTTCTCTTGAAGATGAGCTGATGCGCCTCTTTGGCGGCGTACAAATGGAAAACCTGATGGGCCGCCTGCGGGTGGACCCCAGCCTGCCCATTGAAAGCGGCCTCATTGGCCGCATGGTGGAACAGTCTCAGGAACGGGTGGAAGGCAACAACTTTGACGTCCGCAAGCACTTGCTTGAGTATGACGATGTGCTGAACGATCAGCGTAACCGCATTTACACGGAACGCGATCGCGCCTTCAAAAAAGACGACCTGCACGACGATGTGAGCCAGATCCTGCACACCGAATTGCAGGAGCGCATTCCCAAGGCCCTCAAAGACGAAGAAGGCCCCTGGAAGTTGTTAGCCTATCTGGAAGAAGTCCAGCCCTCCATGGCTTTTGAGCAGGAAGGCATTCGCGTTCCTTCCTTTACCATGAGCGAAGTGGTGAAAGAATTCCACACCCGCTATGATAAAAAGAAGCCTGGTCAGGAAGTGAAAGATATTTTACTGGAACTGGCCGCTGAAAGCCTCAAGGTAGAGAATGAGCACATTCTCAGTACCTCTGAGGGTTTGTTTGATAAAACCCGCACCTCCATGGAGCAGATCCTGGACGAGCGCTTGGATACACTGGATACCTACTTTGAAGGTCTTGAAGCTGGCGGCGAAGAGGGTACCCCCGTACGCCGTCCGCAGGAGATTTTGGAAGAGCTTTCCGGCCTCGTGCGCACCCAGTTGCGTTTGAGCAACGATGAACTGCGCAGACTGCCCAACGCCGAAAAGGATGTCAAACAGGCCATTGCCAGGCAGATCAATTCTGGAATGATGATGCTGGCCATCACCCGCCTCATCGGTGCATTTGAGCGCCGCCTGGATGATACGCTAAATATCAGGCCGAACCAACTGGTTGACCTGGATTGGAAAGAGATCGTAGCCGGACTGGAACAGGCACTGCGAACAAGTCTGGATAAACGCAGTGAGACCCTGCTTTCTGCTCAGGGACCCATCAGCCAAAACATTGATTCCTTCCTCTCCAGGGCGAGCAATTTTGACCCTGATGATGATAACAATGTGGTGGATATTCTGATGAACATGTCCGTGGGCAACCGCATGGCCATTGACCCCAAGACCCACCAGCGCGTCATGCGCCGAGTCACCCTTATCAACTACATTTACCTGGCCGCCACCTTCCTCATCAATGCCTCGCCGGCTGGCATCACAGAAGAGATCCTCAATCACCTGCTGGACGCACAATCGCGTTTGGAAGTGGCCTGGGGCAAAATTGAATTTGAGCGCTTCAAGCTATCTGATCTGCCACTCTCTGCATTTGATGCTCCCACCCGCAAGGCTTTGACCGAAGCGCTGGGCGATGAAGCCGTTTCTGCCCTGGATACCAAGAAGGGTAGCGATCTGAGCGAAACAGAAGTAGAAACGGTTGCCACCGTGTTGGGCCGCCGTATGCAGAATGGTATTTACCGCCACATTCTGGTGACCACCATCTCTGACCTGTGGGTCGATTACCTGACCCGCATGGACGCCTTACGCGTTTCCATCGGGCTGGAAGCCTATGCCCAGCGTGACCCGTTGGTGCAGTACAAGAGCCAGGCCAGCGAGATGTTCCGCGTGCTGCTCAGCGAGATCCGCGCCGGGGTGATCGGCCGCATGTACCTGTACCAGCCGCGCCGCGCCGCTGCCCCAGAAAACGTGGGCAAGGGTGGCGGGAACGTGACTGCCGCAGGGCTACCTGTGGACGCCAGCGCAGATAGTAACGATTCAAAGAAAAAGCGCAAACGCCATTAGGATAGAAGACCATGCAGATCCCGCCCTTTAAACTGGAACGATACTTTGCCCGCTACGAATTTTCGGCGCGCTATTTGTTGTGCAGCTCCGATATTGAATCGGTGACCGTGCAGGACCTGCTGGATCTTGAACCCGGTGCTGAAGAGCGATTTAAGCAGCACTGGCTGGGCTATACCGAATCCGCCGGGGCACCCTCTCTGCGCGAGGCCATCAGCCAGGTGTACCACGGCATTCAGCCGGAGCATGTACTGGTGCACAGCGGCGCAGAAGAAGCCATTTTCCTCTTTATGAATTCCCTGCTTGAGTCAGGCGACCATATTGTGGTGCATTCGCCCTGCTACCAATCGCTTTTTGAAGTGGCCAGGAGCATCGGCTGCGAGGTCAGCTTTTGGCAGGCCAGAGAAGAAAACGGTTGGGCGCTCGACCTGGATGAGTTGAAAGGCCTGCTGCGCCCCAACACCCGCGCCATTGTGGTAAACACCCCGCATAACCCCACCGGCTACCTGATGAGCCGCGCCGATTACGTGGCCTTGAACAAACTGGCTGCAGAACGCGGAATTGTGCTCTTTTCTGACGAGGTATACCGCGAATCTGAATATGATGTCAACGACAGGCTGCCCTCTGCCTGTGAGATCAATCCGTTGGCGGTATCGCTGGGAGTGGTATCCAAGACCTACGGCCTGCCGGGTCTGCGCATTGGCTGGGTGAACACGCAAAACAGCGTTGTTTTCAACAAAATGGCGGCTTTCAAAGATTACACCAGCATTTGCAACAGTGCTCCCAGTGAATTTCTGGCCGAGGTGGCGTTGCGTCACCGCCAGGTACTGGTGGAACGAAACCTGCGCTTGTTGAAAGACAACCTGACCGTTCTGGACGGCCTGTTTGAACGCCATGCTGATCTGTTTAGCTGGGTCAGACCCAGGGCTGGTTCCATTGGTTTTCCGAGGCTGCTGCAAGGCGAGATCGAACCCTTCTGCCATAACCTGGTGACCCGCCAGGGTGTCTTGCTGCTGCCGGGTACGTTGTTTGATGACGGCGGCAACCACTTCAGGTTGGGGTACGGCCGCAAGAACCTGCCGCAGGCGGTGGAGCAACTGGAAGCGTTTTTAGAGGGCGATTTACCTGTTTGATGTGCGTAAATTCCTTGCAAAAAAGACCAAAAATTCATTGACAAAAATTGATTAATTCCTCACAGAATACGGTATAATCAATTATTCAAGCGCCCATCTTCCTTCAAGATCACTCGTTGGAGGTTGGCAGGGATTCTATTCCCAGCGCGTGGGCATATCTTATCCGCCGGAGTGCATGAGACGTATGGACAATCAAGACGCAAATCTCGAGAAGGGGTTGACTCCCGAGAATACCCTGAACGAAAATAATGAAATGGCATCTTTGCTGGAATCTGAGGGTGCAGGTATTGAATTTCCTGTACAGGGCGAGATTCGGAATGGAATGATCGCCAGCATCACCCCAGGCCAGATTTTAGTCAGCGTTGGTGCAAAATCCGAAGGAGTCATCAGCGGCAAAGAGTACGAACTGATCCCGCCCGCTGACCTAGCTGAGTTAAAGATCGGGCAAGAAATTCCCGTTTACATTGTCAACCCTGAGGATTCAAATGGCAACCTTGTTCTTTCTTATGTTCGCGCTCGCGAAGAACAGGGCTGGCAGATCGTTGATAAGATGCTCGGTTCCAAAGAAGCCTATCATAGTTCAGTGATCGGATTCAACAAGGGTGGTTTGATTGTTCCTGTTGGCGGCCTGCGCGGTTTCGTGCCTGCCTCCCAGATCAGCCTTTCCCGCCGCTCTGAAATGACCGGCGATACCCCTGAACAACGCTGGAGCAAGATGATCGGTCAGGCGATCGATGTGGTGGTCATTGAGATCGACCGCGAACGCCGCCGTCTGATCCTTTCTGAACGACAGGCCAGCACTGAGACCCGCGAAAGCCTCAAAGAGCGCGTCATTGACGATCTCAAAGAAGGCGAAGTTCGCACCGGCCGTGTTACCAGCCTGGCTGACTTTGGTGTGTTCGTCAACATCAACGGCGCCGACGGCCTGGTCCATCTTTCTGAGATCTCCTGGGATCACATCAATCATCCCAATGAGGTGTTGAAGGTTGGTCAGGAAGTCAAAGTGAAGGTCATCAGCGTGGACCGCGAAAAGAAACGCATCGGCCTTTCCATCCGCCAGTTGCAGTCTGATCCCTGGGATCAGAAAGCCGCCAACTTCCAGGTGGGCCAGCTCGTTGAAGGCACCATCACCCGTCTCACCAAATTCGGCGCTTTCGCCCGTTTGGCTGACGATGTTGAAGGCCTGATCCACATTTCTGAGATCAGCGAAAAACGCATTGAGCATCCCAAAGAGGTTCTCAAAGAAGGTGACACCGTCACCCTGCGCATCATCAAGATCGATCCGGGTAATCACCGCATCGGCCTGAGCCTGCGCCGTGTCGATTCCATGGCCTACGCCGATATGGATTGGCAGAGCCTGGCGGACGAAATCCTCAATGGCGAGGACGAAGCCCCCAAATAAGGCGCCGAGTACGTTGCATCAAAATAAAGAGCGCACCGGTTCCGGTGCGCTCTTTTTTCTAAATAACCATGACCTATATCATAGACGCACACGAAGATATTGCCAGCAGTGCCCTCTCTTTTAACCGCGATTATCGCCTCTCCGCAGCCGAGATCCGCAAAAGCGAAGTGGGCACAGAGTACCCGGTTTGGAACATGGGCGAAGCCACCCTGGGTTGGCCAGATTACCAGCAGGGCAGTGTGGCGCTGGTGTTTGCCACCCTATTCATTGCTCCTGCCAAATACAGCGGTGGGCCGTGGGACCTGATGGCTTACAAAGACCTGGCCGAAGCTGCGAAATTATGGCAGGCTCAATTAGATTACTATCACCGCCTGTGCAACGAATCTCCTGATAAATTTAAATTAGTTCTCGACCGCCGCGACCTGCATGAAGTGCTGGCCCCCTGGAAGGCAGAGACCCCTGGCGATAAACCAGTGGGGTTGATCCTTTCCATTGAAGGTGCCGAGGGCTTGCATGAGCCGGCCGAGCTGGCCGCGTATTACGAGCAGGGAGTGCGCATGGTGGGGCCAGTCTGGGCGGGCACCCGTTTCTGTGCCGGTACGGCAGAAGATCGCCCCTTTGATAAAGAAGGGTTTGAGCTGCTTGAGGTCATGTCCTCACTGGGCATTCCGCTGGACATCAGCCACATGCGTGAAAAATCTGCTCTCACTGCCATGGACCATTTTGAGGGCGAAATCTACGCCAGCCACGCCAATGCGCTCAGCTTGCTCAGAGGCAGCACCAGTGTACGGCATTTGACTGACCTGACCATTCAACGTTTGTTTGAACGGGACGGCGTCATCGGCGTGGTGCCATTCAACCGCTTTTTGGTTGCCGATTGGACCCCTACCATCCGGCGAGAAACGATTACAATTAATAAAGTGATCGAGCAGATCGATTATTATTGCCAGAAACGCGGCAGTTCCCGGGGTGTGGGCATTGGCTCCGATTTTGACGGAGGCTTCGGCTCTCCCAATATCCCTCTGGAAATGGAAACCATTGCAGATCTGCAAAAGATCGGTCCGGCTCTTAAAGAAATCGGGTATACTGCTGAAGATATCACCCATATTTTTCACCAGAATTGGGAAAACAAGCTGGAGAGGATTTTACCGGCATGAGCCAAAAAGAACCAAAGACTGACATCGAACCGGGCATAGAAGAAAAGCTGAACCAGGTTCCTCCATTACAAAGGGTTCGTATCCGTTTTAGCCTGTACACGGTCGGATTGGGATTGGTGATCTTTCTGCTGGGCGCCAAACCCTCGTTGTTCGGCATGGACCGCAGCCCGGTGGTGGGTTTTGTTCAGATCGCTGTCATGCTTGTTGGTTTGGCATTGATCTGCATCTTTGGGTATACGGCGGTACACGCCCTGTGGCGGCGCCAAACCCCCTCCATCACCGCTGATATTGGCTGGCGGTTGGTAAGTACCGGCTATGTGATCGCCCTCTTCTCTGGAATGGCCGATGTCTTTGGCATTGGTTCACAGCCTTTGCCGGCGATTCCCTTTTTTGGGGTATGGCAGGCACGCGGTATGGAACTTGGCATTGGTCTGATCGCCATTGGCTTTATCATGACCTTCCCCTTTGAGAAGAAATAGTTTTAACTCCATTTAAATCAAAACGAGGCACTTTGGGTGCCTCGTCATTATTTAAGGAGCAGATCAGGCCAGTTTCATTCTCTTGAGCATATCTTCATTGGTATCGAACTTGAATTCTGGCAGGTTGAGGAGGACAGCCTGCTCTTTTTCTGCTGCTTCCAGCAGTTGCAGATGGTGGGACGTAATGGGGGTGTAGCCTTTTAGTTGCAACTGATTTTCTAGTCCGGACCGATCCACATTATGACCATTTGCTTCTGCCTGCAGATAGTTCACAATGGCACGTGCGGCGTAAGTGCCGTCTTTACGGGCCAGACCAACCAGCCCTGTGCTCGGTCTGCGTGCCCAACCGGCTACAAAGATACCCTTTTCGTTCTCCGGGTGGGCGGTATCAATGATCTCATAAGAATTACCTTCGATGGGGAAGAGCGGGGCTGGGTTCATGGCATATTCAATACCCTGCATGGGCAGCCCCAACTCGCTGTTCACTTTATCTCCGATGGCGAAGATGATGGAGTCGGCGTGCAGTTCACTCATCTGACCGCTGCCTTTGGCGCGTACTTCGCCGTCGTGCAGTTCCAGACTATTTTGTTCCAGTTGGATGCCGCTCACCTCATTTTGGGCATTTGTCAGGATCCTGGCCGGAGAATACAGGAAGTGCAAGCGCCAGACAGGCTGGAGGGCTTTCTGCGGGCATTCATTGTAGGTGGTGAGGATGGTCTCGGCTTCCTCATTGGGAACCTGGCAGATCCACTTCATGGGGGCGGAGATGCGTTCTACCTCGGCGTGAAAATCGTCCACATCCAGGTGGCCGATGATGGGTTCCAACTCTTTTTTCTCGAACTTGACCTCTGCCAGCCCACGGCGGGCGATAGTGGTGATCTCTTCCACCTGGGGCAGGGTGCTGAGGTAGCGCACAATGTCGGCCATCACATTGCCCACGCCCACCACCACAGCCCGTTTGCCGATCTTTAATTCCTGGCTGGCGTAGGGGGGAAGGTGATTGTAATGGTAGACCACTTCTTTGGCATGGTAGACCCCGGTTGCTTTTTCGCCTGGAAGCCCCAACCACTTGGTTCCCTGGGCACCGCAGGTGACCAACACGGCAGCAAAACCCATGCTGCGCAGGTCCTGCAGGCTGAGAGCCTGATCCACGCCGATGGTCACATTGCCAAAATAGGTAATGTTTGGGTTGTTGAGGATCTCTTTGAATTGCATACGCATGCCGTCTTTGAGGCGGTATTTTTCGGGGTAGATGCCGTATTCCGCCAGACCGCCGGGTTTAATATCGCGGTTGAAGAGGACGGAACCAATACCATTGCAAGCGAGCTCTCGCGCAGCAAACAGACCGGTCGGCCCGGCGCCGATGATAGCGACAGTTGCAGGTGGCATACCTTCAGACATTGATCCTCCATGGAATTTTTGACGAGTCACTTATCGAGACATATACACGCTTTTATGAAGAAAGAACCTTCAACTCGTCAGGAAGATTAATTATATCCAGTTTTACTTCTCGCGGGTTTTCGATTATGCTATATTTAGGATCAACCAAGTTTATTGTTTGAATGTGAGGTCACATGTCTGAAGAGTTACGACAATATAAATTAAACAACGGGTTGCAGGTGAATCTCAAAGAGATCCACTCGGCCCCGATCATCAGCCACTGGGTGTGGTACCGGGTGGGCTCGCGCAATGAAGTGGCCGGCCTGACGGGTATTTCGCACTGGGTGGAACACATGCAATTTAAAGGTACCCACAAATTCCCCAATGGTGTGCTCGACCGCGCCATCAGCCGCGATGGCGGCATGTGGAACGCTTTCACCTATCTGGATTGGACGACGTTTTTTGAGACCATGCCGGCCGATAAGATCAGCCTGGCGCTGGAACTGGAATCTGACCGGATGGTGAACAGCATCTACGACCCGGAAGAAGTAAACTCAGAGCGCACGGTGGTCATTTCTGAGCGCGAAGGCAATGAGAATGATCCGCTCTTCAAACTGGATGAGCAGATGCAAGAAGCCGCCTTCAAGCAGCACCCTTACCGCAATGAGGTGATCGGCAGCATTGCCGACCTGCGCGCCATTCAGCGGGACGATCTGTACAACCATTACCGCAGTCATTATTGTCCGTCCAATGCCATTTTGGCCATGGCCGGTGATTTTGACAGCGACGAGATGATAAAAGACATCGAAAAGCTTTACGGCGGTATCCCCGGCGGCGAGGTACGTACTCACCAGCCGCAGCGCGAAGCGCCGTTGGCAAAAGAAGAACGCATTGAGGTGAAGGGGCCGGGCGAGACCACTTATCTCATCCTCAGTTACCGCGCTCCGGCCGGCAACGAAGATGACTTTTTCGCCGTTTCGGTGCTGGATAGCCTCATCACAGGGCCGAGTAGCCTGAACATGTTCGGTGGGGGTGGCATTTCCAACAAGACCAGCCGACTTTACCAGGAACTGGTAGAAAAGGAATATGCGGTCAGCGTTTATGGCGGCCTGCAGGCCACCATTGATCCGCACCTGTACAGCATCAACCTGACGGTACGGCCGGAAAAAAAACCCGACCAGGTGCTGAAACAGACCGATAAACAAATTGAACGTATCCAGCAAGACCTGGTGAGCCAGGAAGAGATCAACCGCGCGGTGAAACAGGCGCGCGCCCTGTTCGCCTACGGCTCCGAGAACATCACCAACCAGGGTTTTTGGCTGGGCTACGCCGAAATGTTCGCCGATTATAGCTGGTTCACCCATTATGTGGACCGCATGAACAGTGTGACCCCGCAGATGGTGCGGGATGCCGCCCAGCGATACCTGGCCAGGTCCAGACGGGTGGTTGGGGTGTATCTTCCTCAGGAGGTGAACGCATGACAACTAATTTTGCTTACAAAACCTCCTCTTTGCCCGGCCCGCAAGATATTCAGCGCAAGGTGCTGGCCAACGGCATTACCATTATGACGCGCAGCAATTTTGAAAGCCCCTCCATTGTGGTGACGGGTTATGTGAACGCCGGCAGCGCGCTGGATACGAATGAGAAATTGGGCGTGGCGTATTTTACCTCTGCAGCGCTGATGCGCGGTACCAAAACGCAGAACTTTCAACAGATCTTTGACCGGCTCGAATCCGCCGGGGCCAGCCTGGGCTTTGGCGCCAGTGTGAACAACACCGGCTTCAGTGGCCGGGCGCTGGTGGAAGACCTGCCCCTGCTGCTGGACCTGCTGGCAGATTGCGTGCAGAACCCGTCTTTCCCGTTGACCTACTTCAAACGTTTGCAGGCACAACTGCTCACCGGTCTGGCCATCCGCGCCCAGGATCCAGGTGATATGTCTGGTCTGACCTTCGATGAGCTACTCTTTGGCGACCATCCGTACGGCCGGCCAGAAGACGGCTACACGGAGACCATCAAACGCATCTCCCAACGTGATCTGGTGAACTTCCACAAACAATACTACAGCCCGCAGAATATGGTCATCGTCATTGTCGGCGCCATCGAAGCGCAGGCTGCCTTTGATGCCGTAGAGCGGGCTCTGGGCGGTTGGCAGACCAGCGCCAATACCGAAAGGCCAGCCATCAGTGCAGTAGCCTCTCCGGCGGAAACCAAACGTAAGCATATTGAGTTGCCCGAAAAGAGCCAGATGGAACTGATCATCGGCACCATCGGCCCCAGCCGGCTCTCCGGTGATTTTTTGGCGGCTTCTCTTGGCAACAACATCCTCGGCCAGTTTGGCATGATGGGACGCATCGGCAAAGAAGTGCGCGAAAAAGCCGGTCTGGCCTATTATGCTTCCACCAGCCTGAACTCCTGGTTGGAAAGCGGCTCCTGGGAGGTTTCGGCGGGCATAAACCCGGTGAACCTGCACAAGGCCACTGATCTGATCCTGAAAGAGCTCAAACGCTTTGTGAGCGAACCGGTCAGCCAGAACGAACTGGCAGACAGCCAGGCCAATTATATTGGGCGCCTGCCGCTCTCGCTGGAATCGAACGGCGGGGTGGCCAATGCCATCCTCAACCTGGAGCGCTTCAATCTGGGGCTGGATTACTATCAGCGCTACGCTGAGCGGGTGCTGGCAGTAACCCCGCAACAGGTGCTGGAAGTGGCCCAGAAATACATTGATCCGGATAAACTGGTGATCGTCAGCGCCGGTACAAGCGCTGAAAAGAAAGCGTAGGCCATGTCTCAACTTTCCTGCGGGGTGGATCTGATCGAGATCGACCGGTTCAAGAACCTGAACCCGGCCATTCGCAGCCGCTTCATCAAACGGGTGTACACAGCGGCTGAAGCAGAAATTTGCAGGGACCGCGACGAAAGCCTGGCGGGGCGGTTTGCTGCCAAAGAAGCGGTGGCTAAAGCTCTTGGCTGCGGCATCGGGATTGTACACTGGCAGGATATTGAAACTCTTGTTAACGAAGACGGCCAGCCGCAGTTAAAATTGCATGGTGCGGCCAGCCGTCTGGCAGAAGAACTTGGTTATAATTGCTGGTCGGTTTCCATCACGCACACCGCGAAACTGGCCATGGCCTTTGTAGTGGTACTCTCTGGAGGAAACGAAGCGAAAAAGGAAGATCTCTAGTTAATGCGAATTCTTTCTGTAAGCGACACCGAGATCGGGTTCATCTACAGCCCCATGATCGTGGAGAAGTTCCAATCCATCGACATGGTCATCAGTTGTGGTGATCTGCCTTACTATTACCTGGAATACATTTTAAGCATGCTCAATGTGCCGCTTTACTACGTACGCGGCAACCATGCCAGCCGGGTGGAATTTACAAGTGGAGGGGAGCGAACCAACCCATGGGGGGCGGTGAACATCCATCAGAAGGTGGTTGAAGATGATACTGGCCTGATCATGGCCGGGATGGAAGGATGTTTGCAATACAACCGGGGTCCGTATCAATATACCCAGGGGGAATACTGGATGAAGATCTTTCGTCTGATTCCGGGGTTAATGCTTAATAAGCTGCGCACCGGGCGCTACCTGGATATGTTTGTGACCCACGCACCTCCCTGGCACATCCACGATGATACCGATCTGCCGCACCAGGGCATCAAAGCTTTCAATTGGTTCAACCATGTATTCCAGCCTACCTATCACTTGCATGGGCACATTCACATTTATCGAAATGACATAGAAACTGTGACCCAGGTGGAGAATACAACCGTAATTAATACGTACGGGTACAAAGTTTTAGAAATAGCTACTCCTTCGATCAGGATGTGGCAGAAGAAAGTGAAGTGAACATGAACAACAATCAAGACCCAAATATTTCGGGCAGACAGCTCTTTCAGACCTCCCGTGATGATTTTACTCATGCCTATGTAAAGGGGTTTTTGCGCGCCATGCAAAGCTGGATCCAGCGCGAAAACAATGATCTGCTGCCCTACGATGAAGTGCGCAAGCACATTCCTATGCGCGGCCAGCATTATATTGGCCTGCAGCAGATCGAAACTGATAAGATCATTGGCTCTGTGAGTCGTTTCAATGACTTTGACCGCGCCTTTTTGCCGCGCCAAAGTCACACCCGAGGCCGTTGGGAATCGATCGATCGGGCGTATTTTCAAGATGTGATCTTGCCGCCCATTGATGTGTACAAGGTTGGTGATGCCTATTTTGTAAAGGACGGTAACCATCGAGTCTCTGTGGCCCGCGAACGCGGCCAGGCATATATGGATGCATATGTGATAGAAGTGGATATCCCCGGCACGCTGGATGCCAGTACCAACCTGGATAATCTGATAATGGTGCAGGAATATGCCGAGTTTTTGAACACCACCCATCTGGACCAATTGGTACCTGAGCAAGACTTCCACTTTTCCATTCCAGGGCAGTACGGCAAGATCTTGCAGCACATCAGCGTGCATCAGTGGTTCATGGGGGAAGCTAAGAAGCACCCCATTGAGTACCTGGATGCAGTCAAAGGCTGGTACAAAGACCTGTACAAACCGCTGGTCAAGATCATCCGCAAATACAAGATCCTCGATCAGTTCCCGGGTCGCACTGAAACCGACCTGTACCTGTGGATCATCGAACACCGCTGGTATCTGGGTGAAGAGCTGCACCGTCCTGTGAGCCTGGAGGCGGCAGCTTTGAACTTTGCCGAAAAATTCTCTAAATCTGGCTTTTCTTCCTTCTGGGAAAAAGTTGGCCTTTTCTTCAAACGCTTGTTCAAAAAAGAATAAATAGCACAGAAGCGATGCTTAAGAAAAACAGGACCTCAATTTTGAGGTCCTGTATGTGTTTGCAACAAGATCAGTTGATCTCTTCGATCACCAGACTGCCGATGGCAATGTTGACGTTGAGGTCCACTCTGTAATCACCACTGGGAGAAGTGATCTGTCCCTGGGTGCGGGTGTAACTGGCAGGCATATCCACAGAAACAATGCCGGTATCGGTGTGCAGGGTGAGAGCAGTGCCCTTTGGAACGCGGATAACGATCTCGCCGATGGCATTGTTGATGGAGCCTTCAAAAGAGACGTTTTCCGGTAACGTGACCAGGGTCTTGCCCATGGCCTGCTGAACCGTCAGACGTTCCAGGTTGATATCACTGGCATCGGTGACGAGCAGCCCCATGGCTTCTTTGGTGGTCAGATCTATGGGAATGCTGGAATTGATCTTGAGGTTCCAGGGGTAAGAGGTGACCTGCATGGGCAGCACCACAATACCGGCCCCTTGAACATCCAACTTGCTGCGGCCTTCCACGGGCTCAGTATAGCTGGGATTCATGGTCATGCTGTTGGGCAGATACACGTTGCCTTCAGCTAGGACGGAATCCGCGGCGGCACCGGTCAGGTGCAATTCACCGGCGGCCAGGGAGACGTTGATCTCAGAAGAGGTGGCGCCATCCAGCGATTGGCTGAAGTTGACGATCTTGGCAGGGGTGGTGAACGGACCCACCATGGCCAGCCAAACGATGCCGCCAATGAGGAGAATGCCCAGGCCAACGCGTAAAATGGTGCTCCAGGTAGAAGAGTTATGGCCAAAGGCCACATCCAGACCCCAACCCACCAGCAGAACCGGCCAGAGGCGCAGCAGCAGATCCAGACCGCCCCATTGTAGATAGTGCAGGTTGCCAAGCAGCAGCAAGGTGCCCAGGCCAATGAAGACCAATGAGCCCACCCAGCCGTCGCGGCGGTAGAGCCCGTCCAGGCCACCGACCACAAAGATCAGCGGCCAGTAAGTGCTGACGATGCTCCAGGTGGAGCCTTCAATGGTGCCCAGGTTGGTGAGCAGCAGGAAGACGCCTAAAACGACCAACAAGAGGGGAAAGAACAGACTTCTCGGTTTATTGTATTCGTTCATCTCAATCTCGATTCACTCCACGGACCAAAAGGGCGATCCCTGCGATCAAGATCAGGGCAGCCCATACCACACCGCTGTTTAACCAGCTTAACCAGGTAATGTTGAATTGCTTGAGGATCATAAATCCACCCGCCAACACCAGAGCAATACCGATGAAACGAATGGTGTTCTGATTGGGCGATCTGACGGCGTTGACAAAATCGTCGCGCATCATGCCGGCGCGGTCTTTGAGGTCTTCGCCATCAAATTCAGGGGTTTTGCCCTGGAAGACATGGCCTTCAACCGGCAGGACAATCCACAAGATGATGTAAAGCAGCGGACCAAAACCACCCGCCATGGTGAGGACCACAAAGAAGAGGCGGACAATGGTGACATCAATGCGAAGGTAGGTTCCCAGACCGGCGCACACACCGCCAAGCATTTTATCGGTCGTGCTGCGGAAAAGACGGTTATCCATAATTGGCTCCTAGTCTTTCTTGATAAAGGTGCGGGCAATAAGGAAGCCGCCGCCCAGAACGAGCACAGCAGGCCAGACGAGGCCGGCAGCGCTCTGTAAAAAGGCGCCGGAGCCGAGCATCAGCAGAGTGCCAAAGACGGCGCAGATGCCGGCGGGAATCCAGGGCCATTTTTCGTTGCGGCCGATGGGCATGAGGCCCAGGACTGCAAAGGTGGCAGCCAGCCCCAGGAAGAAGGTGGCGCCAGAGGCGAAACCGTTGTACTGGGCTACCCAGGCCACCAGAGCCAGGGTGAACATGACGCCGGCGGGAATAACCGCCCACCAGAACTCGCGGCGCAGAATGTACACCACCAGAAAGGCCAGGCCGATGAACCCCAAAAAGAGGGTGCCGCCAAAGTTATCCGCAAAAGCAGGGAAGAACTCGCCCACAGCAATGAGCGCGCCCAGCCCCAACAACACAAAGCCCGGAATGGCAGCCCACCAGTTTTCGCGGCGGGTGGCCAAAACGTAGAGGAAGACGGCGCCTGCCAGAGCAAAGACGGCAGCCACCAAAACACCGCCCAAATGGAAGGGCAGGTGGAAGATCTGTTGGATCAGGAATAAGCCACCCACTAAGATGAGGGCAATCCCACCAAAAATGCGTTTCGCTGAATCAGTCATTGTGTAACTCCTTTAGTTAATATCTACTGAACCAACACCCATCTCGATGGAAATATCCACTTTATTGAGGGCTGTTTCGTAATCGCTGGAACGGTAATTATCACCGTTGCGGTTGAAGCGGGTTGGATCAATGTTGAGGCCACTGAGGCCGCTTTTTACGTTGATGTTGGCTGCCACGGCGGAGGGTATGTGGATCTTCATGGAAGCCACACCCGATTTGATCTGAACATACGTCATACCGGCATTGGCGGGCAGGGTGAGCTCACAGGAGCTGGCACCGGTCTCCACGCTGATATCGGTGGCTTTGACGTTGGAAAGGTCCAGAATAGATTCGCTGGCGCCGGTCTTGAAATACAGCTTGAGGGGGATTTCAGGGGTGACGCCCACATTCCATTCAAAACCGTACTGACCCACGTTCCAGGGACCGGCGAAGATGAGGTCTTCGGGAGTCTTCAAACTGGCTTTTACGCTGTCAGCGCCGCGCTGAACATTTGTGGTAACGCCGCCCAAAAACGTGCCGTTGAACAATTCACCAGCGCGGGCGTTGCCATCCACCTGCAGACGGCCGGCACCATGCTCAAAGACGATCTCGCCACGGCTGGCGCCGTCGAGGGGGATGTCTGAAAGTACAGAATCGAGGGGTTGATTCTTTTGCAGCACAGGGCGGAGCAGGAACCAGGCACCGAGCAGGACGATCACCACGGGCCAGAAAAAACTCCATACGCGGGTGGTGATGACACCCAGGTTGATGGCCAGCAGTAATGCACCGGCCAGAATAATGACAACACCAAAAAAGATACCGTTTCTTCTCATTGTAATAACCTCTTTAAACTAGTGTTTCTTTACCAGAGTGTTCAGACCGATCAGAACGCCGGCCACGATGAGCATCAACGGCCAGTAAGGTCCCATCCAACTGAACCCGCCAAAGAAAGCGCCAAAGATGACGAACATCACCAGGCTGGAGCCGATGGTGCTGAGGGCAGAAGTGATGCTGTAACGGTCGCGGCCACCCAATACTTTGGCCAGCAGCATGCCCACCCCCACAAATCCGGGGATAAGTGCCCACATATATGCCCAGGATGCCCAGTTGCCGGTGCTGTTCTGCCACCACAAAATGCCGCCAATACCGGCGACGATGGTTGCAGGAACGGCCATATCGGGCACTCCGAGCATCAAGCCCAGGACGAGCAGACCGGCGGCCACGAGTTCAATGATCATGGGCCAGGTATTGGCCTGGTTGAGGATGACGCGGAAAGACGGGATCAGATTGGCAGCAATGAAGATGGCGCCGAGCACCACCAGGATGATTCCAAAAGATAAGCTAGTTCGTTGACTTTTATTCATAAGACCTCTCACTGAATTGCTTGTTTTGATACTACATATACGCAGGTTATCCAATGAGGTTGCAAAAATGTGCCCTTGACATTCGCTTTAAAACCAGTATAATCACGACAATATTTATCATAATTTTGATAATTATTTAGGAGACTTTCTAATGAGACAAAATTGCTTGTGTACCTGGCGGGGATTGCGCTAACTACCGCCTGACTTATTCAAGATTCTTTCACGGTCAACTTTTCGGGCGGCAAGACGCAACCTCGCACAAGTTCGTGCCCTGCGTGTCTAAGCCGCTTTTTGTTTAAGTTGATCGTTTTAATTTAAAGATGGAGAGTTTGAAATGAAGATTGCTAATGATATAACCCAATTGGTGGGGAATACCCCATTGGTACGTTTGAACCGCTTAAACAAAGAAGGTTTTGCAGAGGTAGTGCTCAAACTGGAGTACATGAACCCGTCCCATTCTGTGAAGGATCGCATTGGCGTCGCCATGATCGATGCAGCCGAGCGTGATGGGCTGATCAACAAAGACAGCATCATCATTGAACCGACCAGTGGGAATACCGGTATTGCGTTGGCGTTTGTGGCCGCTGCCCGCGGTTATAAATGTGTGTTGGTGATGCCTGAGACCATGAGCAAAGAACGCCGCATGCTGCTGCGTGCTTATGGCGCTGAGCTGATCTTGACCCCCGGCCCTGAGGGCATGGGCGGCGCCATCCGTAAAGCGGAAGAGCTGGCTGCCTCTGATTCCCGTTATTTCTTGCCGCAGCAGTTCAATAACCCGGCCAACCCAGAAATTCACCGCCGCACCACCGCAGAAGAGATCTGGCGTGATACTGACGGTGCAGTCGATTATGTAGTGGCAGGCATTGGTACTGGCGGCACCATCACCGGCATTGGCGAAGTCCTCAAAAGCCGCAAACCATCCATCAAGATGGTGGCAGTTGAACCGGATGCCTCGCCGGTGCTCTCAGGCGGTGCCAAGGGACCGCACCCCATTCAGGGGATCGGTGCAGGCTTTGTACCCGCTGTTTTGAACACCCAGATCTATGACGAGATCGTGCGCGTCAAGGGCGAGGATGCCTTTGCGACTGCCCGCTCCCTGGCCAAAAATGAAGGTTTATTGGTGGGCATTTCTTCAGGCGCGGCTACCTGGGCCGCTTTGCAGGTCTCGGCTCGCCCTGAAAATAAAGGAAAGTTGATCGTAGTCATCATTCCTTCCTTTGGAGAACGTTATTTATCTACCGCATTGTATGCCGACCTGGCAGACTAGCCGTCCGGTCAAGAAAAGAGCAAGAATGGCGATCTTTCGCACCATGAAAAATGACATCCGCTCAGTGTTTGAGCGCGACCCGGCAGCCCGTTCCACATTGGAAATTCTGCTGGCATATCCGGGGGTGCACGCTGTATGGGCGCACCGCATGGAACACTGGCTGTGGGAACACCACCTGAATACCTTTGCACGCTGGCTGTCTCACATTACCCGCTTTTTTACCGGTATTGAGATCCACCCGGGTGCGAAGATCGGCCCCAACCTGTTCATCGATCATGGAATGGGCGTTGTCATTGGCGAAACGGCGGAGATCGGTTCTTGCGTCACGCTTTACCACGGGGTGACGCTTGGGGGCACCAGTCTGGAAAAGGGCAAGCGCCATCCCACCCTGGAAGATGGGGTGGTGGTAGGCGCTGGCGCCAAAGTGTTGGGTAATATTGTTGTGGGGGCCAACAGCCGTATCGGCGCCAATGCCGTGCTGGTACGTTCCGTGCCGCCTGAATCTGTGGTGGTGGGGGTACCCGGGCAAGTGGTGGTACGCAGCCATGCCAGCAGCGGACACCCTGACCTGGAACACGGACGCATGCCAGATGCCATCGGCGATTCAGTGAACCAATTAATGAGACGCCTGGATGTATTGGAAGCACAACTTGCGATGCAGCACAAGATCCAGCCACCTGTTCCAGAAGATGGCGGCCATAAACAACCCGCCATGATCCACCCCCCTGATAAGGGGATATGGCATGGCGAAGATTTTATGATCTAATAAAAAGGCTCCATTTCGGAGCCTTTTTACTTTAATTTTTAAATTTTTGAGGAAAGCAGGAAAAACAAACCGACCATCAGATATCTGCTTTATGAATCACTTTTTGGCCGGGGTGGAGATTGCTTCTGGCAGAAAAAAGCGCTGCCAATGCAATGGCGGCTAGTTGAAAACGGTAATTGTTGAATGGTGTTTATGTGATGAATTTTCCGTCTTTTATAAACGTGGAAGTTCCAGAAAAAGATTATCCAACAGTAGACGCAGATGACCGCTGGACTCCAAATTGGCCAGAGCGGCATCTATGGATTGCAGGATGGCCAGGGTTTGTGAGGGCGAAGATCTGCGCACGATCTCCTTCATCTCAGCTTCGCGGTCCAGGTTGGTGATCTCAGCGGCGGGCTGGTTGGAAAGCAGTAAAAGGTCACGGGAGTAGTTGTACCAGGTCTGCAGGGCCAGACGGGCGCCGTCTCGGCTCTTGCTGAGCGTATCAGTGTAAGTAAAGCGATCGCGTTTTAGTTGCCCCAAAAGGCGGACAAAATCGTCCAGCAGAGCGGCGCGCTGATCGACCATTTCTGGCGAAGCCGAGTATTGAACGGCCGTGCCGGTGCGTCCGTTGGCCAGGTGCGCATACAGGCGGGCTTTTTCGGTGGGGATCTGCCAGCGTTCTTGCAATGAGGTAGTGAGGGACTGCACAGAGACGGGACGCAGGCGCAGGATCTCACAGCGTGAGGCAATGGTAGGTAGCAGGTTTTCGGCAGAATCGGCGGTGAGCAGCAAGATCACCTGACGGGGCGCTTCTTCCAACGTTTTGAGCAGGGCATTTTGGGCATTGGCATTGGCTTGCTGAAAATCGCACAGCATGGCGATGCGATATTTGGCTGAATAAGGGGCCAGGGAGAGGCTGTGCTGCAAATTGCGTACCTGGTCCACCTTGATGGTCTGGCTGTCGCCTTCGGCGCGCACAATGGCCAGGTCGGGGTGTTGCGAGGCAAGGATCTGGGTACAGGTACGGCACTGACCACAAAACTCACCGGGGGCGGGCGGCTGGGTGCAGTTGACGGCAGCGGCAAACTCAAGGGCCAGGCTGCGCCGTCCCACGCCGGGGGCGCCCACGAACAAGTAGGCGTGGCGAACATCGCCATGCGTGATGTGCTGTTTGAGCAGAGCTTCTGCCCATGTGTGCCCGATAAGGTTCCAAGTCATGAGGGGATTGTAGCCCAAAGCAGCGAGAGGCGCAACTGGATTGGCCGAGAATGGAGAGGGGAGAGTAGGGATTTGTAACCAGTGATCAGTGATCAGAAACCAGAGATCAGTAATCAGTGATTAGAAATCAGTTATCAGATCTCAGTCATCAGGGTTAGATTAAGAGCGAGGATATAGAGAAATTGATTTTTTGGTTTTTATTCGTGAAATTCGTGTAATTCGTGGATAGGTTTCACGAGCTTTGTTTTTCCACGACCCAAAAATGCGAAAGGCCGAACACCTGCAAGGGGGTCTTTTCAAGCGCTTGCAAGACGGCACGCAGTACCTTGCCGGGACCGGGCCAGCGGGCGATGATATTATCGTAGGCGCCAAAGATGGTACGTTTTGTGATGATCTTCACCGGCATACCGGCAAACAGCTCGCCCAGAGCCTTGCGGGTGTACACGTTCACATGCGGGGCCAGGCGGTCACGCAGTTTGCGCGGCAGATAGTTGACAAAGGGAATGTTGCCAAAGTGATATTTGCCGCGCCAGTAGATGCCGTGGGTCTCAAAGCCATAGCCGCGGTTGGGGCAGAATATTACCACCCGTCCACCGGGTTTGAGGGTGCGCACGATCTCGTAAGCGCATTTATGGTCATCCTGAACGTGTTCCAATACCTCGTTGCTCAAGATCAGATCAAAAGAGTTGTTGGGGAAGGGCAGGAATTCTCCCACGCCGCACAACACGTTGGGGCTTTTTTGGTGGGCATCCAGGGTACGTTCAAATTCAACATCCAGACCGACGGTAAAGTTGCTGTCGGTGTTGAGACGCATCAGGTAAGAGCCAAGACCGCAGCCGTTCTCAAAAACGCTGCCATTGATGCGTTCGCCGGCAGCATCGAGCACCATCTGAAGCCTGCGCTGCTGGCCGTCGCGCCACACGTAAGAGGGTTCGCCGCGTAAGGCTGCTTTATCTGAATGGGTAGAGGTCATAAGAGTTCCTTAATTTTCAGGGAGTTATTCAACAATTCCGCTCTCTTCTTCTGGCAGGGGAACCCAGGCCAGAATGGAGGTGCCTTTGCCGGGCTCAGAGGTGATATCCACTTCTCCGCCGGCGTTTTGGGCGCGCGTTTCGATATTGGAAATGCCGTGGCCGATGTTGACCTTGATCTTGTCCAGGTTAAAACCCACCCCGTCATCGCGGATCTCCAGAAGAATGCGATCTCGAGAAGTCCAGACAGACACATCTACATGGTGGGCGCGGGCGTGTTTGGCAATGTTGGCCAGGCTTTCCTGACAAATGTGAAAGAGTGCCACGGCAGCGTTATTGGGCAGACTGGAAAGATCTTCGTTTGGGCCTTGCAGTTTTACATCTACAAGCGTGTTCGCTTTGAACTCAGCCACCAGACGGGTGATGCCAGACATGAGGTCCTCATTGTGCAAGTGGCGGGGACGCAGATCCAAAATGTAGGCGCGGATGTCACGGATGGTACTATTGAGGTCAGCGATTGCCTGTTCAATGCGTTTGGTCGATTGCTCCGGGCTCTCGCGCATCAGCAAGCGAGCGTGTTCCAGAGTGAGTCCGACCGCATAAATGGATTGAATGATGCCGTCGTGCAGGTCCATTCCGATACGTTCACGTTCTTCCAGAATGGCCAGACGGCGGCCTTGCATGTTAAGACGGGCGTTCTCCACGGTGGTGGCCGTCCAAGAACCGATGGCCTGCAGGAACTGTACCTCCAGCTCATCCAGAGGGCGGGGGTGGCGGGTGGCAATGCACATGGCGCCGAGCGCTCCGCGCCGGCCATTAAGCGGCACCACCACGATCTGGTGAATGCCGATTTTTTTGATCTTGGGGTTGAGCTCGGGCAGATCTTTATCGGTCAGGTTTAGCAGAACAGGTGTCCCGCTTTTTACTACGCTGCCGATGACGCCTTCGCCTAGAAAGAATTGATCGCGCTGCCAGAGTTTCTCACCGGTGGCCCCTCGGTGCACCACTAGATTGATGTTCCGGCCGTCTTCCTGGCGCAGGAACATTTCGCCTGCTTCCAGCCGCAGATAGTTCATCACCTGCGAGAGGCATTTTTCCAGGATCTGGTTGACGTCGGTTGTGCTGGCCAGGGTGGAGGCGAGCTGGTCCAGAAGAGCCAGGTTCTCGTTACGACGGGTGAGAATGCGGTCACGGTGGATGAGGTCTTTGTACAGCCAGGCGTTGGCAATGGCAGCCGAAGAATAAGCGGCCATCATCTCCATGATGCGCTCATCGTCGTCAGAAAATTCCTCGGCGGTCAGTTTGTTGGTCAGATAGATCTGACCCAGTACGCGCTCGCCCTGCAAAATGGGCACGCCCAAAAAACTGTTCATCAGCGGGTGGGCGGGCGGAAAACCAACACTGCGGGCATCCTGGCTGACGTTGCCCACACGGACGGGTTTCTTTGTGCTCATCATGGCGCCAATGAGCCCTACCCCGCGTGGATGATGCGCGATCTCCTGCATCTGGTCAGAGGTCATGCCCACGGTTATGAACTTCTCGATCTCGCCTTTTTCATCCAGCACACTGACGGCTGCGTACTGCGCTTCAGCCTCCTGGCAGGCCAGGGTGGCGATGCGTTCCAACAGAGAATCAATGGTAATATCCTGCACCAATTCCAGGCTGGCGGTATGCAAAGTGAGCAGTCGCTGTTCGAGTTGTTTTTTGGTGAGCTGGGAACTTTCCATGCAGATAAAAACCTCAGGAGAATTATTGTACCCGATAGCGCTGTTATTGGTCAATTTTCTGTATTCGGATAAAATAAAGTATATTTAGTTCATCCGACCTTATTGGTATCTTTTGTCGGGTGATAGTGTAAAGAATGGAGTTCCCCTATGTTCATGCGAAAAAATGAAGAAGATAAAATGCGCAGCGAAGGCCGTTTGCCTCCCGGCCAGGCATTGACACAAAAATTCCCGGTGCTGCATTATGGACCAGTTCCCAATTTTGACCCGGTTACCTGGAGCTTTCGCTTTTTTGGAGAAGTGGAAGAACAGAAGAGCTTCACCTGGCAGGAATTTAAGGATTTGCCCCGATACAAAGTGGTGATGGACATTCATTGCGTCACACGCTGGAGCAAATTTGACACCGAGTGGGAAGGTGTGAGCGTACGCGACCTGGTAGACAAAAAGATCCTCAAGCTCAAGCCTTCAGCAAAATTTGTGATGCAGCATGCTGAGTTTGGCTTCACCGCCAATCTACCCCTTGAGGTCGTGCTGGCAGAGAATTTTTTGCTGGCCACCCATTTTAATGGAGAACCTATCAGCGCAGATCATGGTGCGCCAGTCCGTGGCGTGGTGGGAGCCATTCAGGGGCGCGACGAATTGAAGGTGCCGTATTTTTGGAAGGGTGCCAAATGGGTGCGCGGCCTGGAATTCACCAGCCAGGACCATCCCGGTTTTTGGGAACAGGCGGGCTACCATAATGAAGCGGATGTTTGGAAGGAAGAGCGGTTTAATTAATCGCAGTTGAATCGTTTTGGATAAATTGGGCTGAGGTGTCAACCTCTGCCCAATTTTTAAGTGAATTTTTACGTCCATTTCAAGCGGTAAAATCTGAATTATTAGGTAAAATTAAAATACATATGGTGGGATAAATATTTAAAGTTCGTGCACCTGCGTAAATTTCAGGGGGTGAAATTACCGTGTTCAAGCATAAATCTGTTTTATATATTTTGTTATTGGCTGTTCTGTTTACGATCTATCTGGTGGATAGCCTCCGTATGATGCCCTTTGCTTTTGACGATGCATACATCCATTTTCGCATTGCAGAGAATTTTGCGCGTTTGGGCCGACCCTACTATAACCCGACTGAACCCGTCTTCACGACCTCTTCTTTTATATGGACCTGCATATTAACTTTCTTTGCAAAAATAAACCTGCCACTAACAGTCGCAGTTGCAGTCAGTAATGCCTTTATTTCTGTACTGGGTGCCTGGCTTTGGTCGCGGTTTCTCAGACCAAATATTGAGAAGTATCCACGGGCTTTTGAATACCTCTTTATGGTTGTTTATATCGGCGCAATCTTGCCGAGTGCTGTGGGACTGATGGAAGCCCCATTCGCACTTTTACTTCTCGGGCTGGCAATTAACCTGATCGGGCGTCAGAATCAATGGGGAATGGCCTTGCTGGGTGTAGCGGTCTACATACGATACGAGTTTGCTGTATTCGTGATCTTGATTGGCCTTTATTGGCTCATCCGAACAAAAAGCTGGCGAGAGCGCATAATTGGCCTCATTGCTTTTTTAGTACCTTTTGGATTGGTAACCGGGGTGATCTTCCATTACTTTGGCACGCTCGTGCCGAACACGGTGTATGCAAAGCAGATGATCTATTATGTACGCCTGCAGAATGTTATCAATAATGTCTTTTTTTCCATATTTCCTTCTGGGAAATTTGTTTTGGCTTTAGGGGCTCAGAGCGGGAATGCAACGGTGCAATCGCTTGCGGCGCTCTTCCCTCCTGTTTGGAAAGCTGTGTTGGTGCTGGTAATCATTTCAGCGCTTACTTTTCTAATTTATAAAAATCCGCACGTGAGAATCAACTCGCTTAAAGGGAACCTTGTAATTTTGCTGGGAGGGTTGGGCATTGCCACTGGATACATTGTGAAAAAAGTGTTTTTGTTTGACTGGTATCTTCCACTTTATATCATTCCGATCTTGCTGGGAATATATGCAATTGCGCAATTTGAACTACGCAAAGACGACAGTGAAAGTCTAAGCGCAACCTGGATTACCAGAAGTCGTCGGGTGAGCATAATTATTTTGACCATTTGTGTCAGTTTACAGCCGATTTACAACCTGGCTGCATACAGTTATGCCAGCTTCTTTGACCTCACAAAAATACCAAGCGCCCCCATGAGCCTGCGAGTGCAACGTTATATGGAGATCGGCCGGGTTTTGAACGATGAGTTTCCAAATGCGACTCTACTCACCAATGAGATTGGCGGTCTGGGGATGGGGTTTAGGGGGAAAATCATTGATGTTTCGGGATTGGTGTCCCCTGAGGTGTTTCAGTATTTTCCAGGAGTGGACGACGATGCAGAAGCGAATAAAACATCTGGAACGTTATATGACAAAATTATTGGCGTCGTACGCCCGGATTTGATCGTGACCTATCCGCTGCTGGTGGGTAATTTTGATTCTTCAAGTGAAAAAACGGATTATGTTAAGCTGACGGTGCCAGCACTCGCCCGTTACTGGCAGGGGGTGACGGGGTATTCGGATGTATGGGGTAGCCCAGATCTATATATCTATGTTCGTAAAGAGGTGCTGACGCCTGAACTAGAGGCAGATGTACTTTTAAAGATTGAGCAGCAAGATCGTCTGCATAAATAAGATATTGATTAATGCAATTCTTAAAATTTGGTGGATTTCGACCAAATTTGGCTAAAAATCAACAGTTGTTGCTATACTGAAAGTGATTCATATTCAGGAGGAAAAAATGAAATTGTCTGCACCTAAGATGGGAACGTTTTGGTTGGCTGTTATTATTGCCGGGTTGGGTCTGCTATCTACATTGGTCAAAATTCCATTGTTGAGCCCCTATGCTTTTTGGCTCGTTGTTATCGGCTTTGTGATCCTAATGCTCAGCGTTCTGGTAAAAGACCTATAAGCACTTTAGGCGAACAAAAAGGTGGGCTCGAAAGAGCCCACCTTTTCATCCTGTCTCTATAAGAATGTTCCCTGAACTATACGCTTCTATTAAAATAATCGATGCCAGAGATTATTTAGTTGATAATTACAAATAATTTGGTACACTTTATCCAGATTCTATTTAAGGAGGAATAAATGAAACTTACCCCACCCAAGAAACTTACATTTTGGATTTCTGTCATTCTCGGCGCATTGGGCGTTATCGCCAAACTCGGTTTGGTTGCTGTTCTCGCCCCCTATGCCTTTTGGCTTGTTGTCGCTGGCCTGGTCATTCTGGCCCTCGGTAACGCAGTCAAAGGGTTCTAAGTTTTTTAGATTCAGGAAGCGGGCCAGTGATGGTCCGCTTTTTGATTTTAACGGCCCATACATGGAGCCTTTATCTTTAATATTCGGCAGTCGCGGTATAATGGGGCATCTCAATTTATTGCCTGTCCTCAGACAGGAGGAAAAATGACGCAACCACTCGATTTTCAATCTGTAATCATGACCTTACAAAAATTCTGGGCCGACCACGGCTGTCTGATCTGGCAGCCCTATTACACCCAGGTGGGCGCAGGTACCATGAACCCTGCCACCTTCCTGCGTGTGCTGGGTCCTGAGCCCTGGAGCGTGGCTTACGTTGAACCCTCCATCCGCCCGGATGACGGCCGTTACGGGCAAAACCCCAACCGCTTTCAGCAGCACTATCAGTTCCAGGTGATCCTCAAACCGGATCCAGGCAACCCGCAGGAGCTTTATCTGCAGTCGTTGGAAGCCCTTGGTATTGATCCGCGCCAGCACGACATCCGCTTTGTAGAAGACAACTGGGAATCCCCGGCCTTAGGCGCCTGGGGTCTTGGCTGGGAAGTCTGGCTGGACGGGCAGGAGATCACCCAATTTACCTACTTCCAGCAGGCAGGTGGACTTGTGGTTGACCCCGTGGCAGTGGAGATCACCTACGGGCTGGAGCGCATCACTATGCCGCTGCAGCGCGCCCATCACTTCCGCGAGATGAAGTGGAACAAAGACATCACCTATGGAGATATCATCTACCAGGGTGAGGTGGATCATAGTAAATACTATTTTGTGATCGCCGACGTTGACCGTCAGCTCCAACTTTACAAGATCTATGAGCAGGAAGCCGAAGAAGCCCTTAAAAACGGTCTGGTTCTGCCTGCCCATGATTATGTTTTGAAATGCTCCCACACATTCAATGTGCTCGATACCCGCGGCGCCATTGGTGTGACCGAACGCCAGGTGCTTTTTGGCAAGATGCGTGATCTGGCTCACCGTACCGCCGAGGCTTATGCTGAGCAGCGTAAACAGTTGGAATACCCCTGGCTGAAGAACAAGGTAGAAAAGGCCAGTGAAGTAAAAGCCGCTGCCCCTGCTGCCCTGCCCACCCAACCGGCTCCCTTCCTGTTTGAGATCGGCACAGAAGAACTGCCTGCCGCAGATCTGGAAGCCGCCGTGTCTCAACTGAAAGAGCGTGTGCCAGCTTTGCTGGACGAACTGCGTTTGGAACATGGCAAGGTCACCGTGCAGGGCACTCCGCGCCGGCTGGTTGCCATGGTAGAAGATCTGGCCGAGCGTCAGCAAGACCGCACCACCGTCGTCAAGGGTCCGCCGGCCAACCGCGCATTTGATGAAAGCGGCGTTCCCACCCGTGCCTGTGAGGGCTTTGCCCAGAGCAAAGGTGTGGATGTGAAGGCTTTGGAAGTACGCGAGATCGACGGCGGTAAATATGTGGTGGCACTCGTCAAAGAAGAAAGCCACAACACCTATGATGTTCTCCTGGAAGCACTACCCGGTCTGGTGGCCAGCATCAAATTTGATAAATCCATGCGTTGGAACGAGACCAACATCGCTTTCTCTCGCCCCATCCGCTGGCTGCTGGCTCTCTTCGGCGGTGTTGCTGTGCCGTTTGAGTACGCTGGCCTAACCGCAAGCAACAGCACCCGTGGACTGCGCTTCTATGACCCCGCCGAGATCAAAGTAAGCTCCATTGCCGATTACGAAGCCGCCCTCAAGAAACAGGGCATCATTCTGGATCCGGATGTGCGCAAGAACACCATCCGCGAGCAGGTGAAGAAGCTGATGGCTGAGGTGAAGGCCGAAGAGAAGGTGGAAGAAACCCTGCTGGATGAAGTGACCCAGTTAGTGGAAGCCCCCACCGCCTTGCGCGGCACTTTTGCTGAAGAACACCTCAAACTGCCAGCGGAAGTGCTCATCTCTGTGATGAAGAAACATCAGCGCTACTTCCCGGTGCAGGACAAAGAAGGAAAACTGCTGCCGTACTTCATCGCCTTGCGCAATGGTGATGGCAACGGCATTGAGACCGTGGCCGATGGCAACGAGCAGGTGATCCGCGCCCGTTTTGCCGATGCTACCTTCTTCATTAATGAAGACCTGCAATTCAAATTGGAAGAGGAGCTAGGCCGTTTGGCCACGCTGACCTTCCAGTTTAAACTGGGTTCGATGCTGGATAAATCCAAACGCATTGAAGCCGTCATCCCCGCCTTGAGCCAATACTTTGGGCTGAGCGAAGCCGAGCGCAAGACCGCTGCCCGCGCTGCCAAATTGAGCAAAGCCGACCTGGTGACCCACATGGTGATCGAAATGACCAGCCTGCAGGGCATTATGGGTCGCTACTACGCTTTGCACTCCGGTGAGACCCCAGAAGTGGCTCAGGCTATTTACGAACATTACCTGCCGCGTTCCACCGGTGATGCCTTGCCCGCCAGCAAAGTGGGCATGGTGCTGGGTATTGCAGACCGCCTGGATACCCTGGCCGGCCTCTTCGCGGCCGGGTTGGCCCCCACGGGCACCAAAGATCCGTTCGCGCAGCGCCGTGCTGCCCTCGGTCTGGTGCAGAGCCTGGCCGGTGCCAATGTTGATTTTGACCTGGCAGAGGGCCTTGCCCTGGCCAGCCAGAACCTGCCCATTCCCTCTGACGAGAAGATCCGCCAGGCCTGCCTGGAATTCATTGTGGGTCGCCTCAAGAACAGCCTGACCGATCAGGGCTACCGCTATGATGTAGTAGATGCCGTCCTGGCTGAGCAGAATACCAACCCGGCTGGCGTTATGCGCGCCGTGAAGGAACTCAGCGATTGGATGACCCGCGCCAACTGGAGCACCGTGCTGCAAGCCTATGCCCGCTGTGTGCGCATCACCCGCGACCAGAAGAGCCTCTTCCCCATCAACGTGGAGGCATTTGAAGAACCCACCGAAAAAGCCCTTTACGAAGCCATTGAGCGCATCGAAAAGACCGCGCGTGCCGGTGGCAGTGTAGAAGATCTGATGCAGGCCTTCGTGCCCGCCATCCCGGTCATCAACAACTTCTTTGATGCTGTGCTGGTGATGGCAGAAGATACCACTGTGCGTGCTAACCGCCTGGGTCTGCTGCAACGTGTG
>JAYFNV010000048.1:0-33334 GCA_034933225.1 Anaerolineaceae bacterium
TCATCAATTTTGATCGTATTGATAGCCAGGATCAACCCAACATAGGAGGCGAAAAACGACCAAAAGAAAAATATCACCCAGGCAAAAATTTATCTTTTGATAGCTGCATGGTACTTTTTGTTGATCTCGTCCATTCTTTCCCGTGCAGCCACCCTGGGATATATATATTCCAGATAAGCGATTTTATGGTTTGCAGCCAGGCAAGCTTCAATTTGAGCGATGTCTTCCTTAGATAATACCGGAAGACATTTGTTGTTGAGGTTGACCAATTTCTTATGCAAGAGAATGCACTGTTCCTTGTCTTTCTCCTCTTTGAATGAGTCTGGTACGAAACCATTGATGAGCATGTATTGGATCATCAAAGAAGACTGTAACAATACATCCGCCGGGTACTCATTCGATCTGGCAACCAATTTGTTCGAATCTTGCTTCATCGACTCCAGAAATTCTTTTCTTTTTTTTAGCAGAGTTTCTTCTTCTTGTTGCTTTTGCAACTCAAAAGCTGCCTGCTTGCCAGCGGCTTCAGCGATCTGTCGTTCACGCAATGTATTTGCAATTGCAAAGAGAAAACTTGGATCCATGCGAACCCCCGGGGAGAAGATCAACTACATTCCTATTATATAGAAATCCCCGGCTTTGCCTACCGTGTAATACGTACTTTTCTGACAAGAATTGAATATAATGAATTTGCTCAGGTGAAAAATGCCCAACCTCCATCAGACTCTCCGCGAAACCGACCTCGACTTTCTTGAACGCATTGCCCGCCAATGGAGGCTGGATTTGCTCGCCAAAGGGTTCCAGGAAGCCCTGGAAGAGCTTGAAAACAAGCTGTGCGATGAATCACTCTTCAATGAGGTGATCGAGGCTCTACCGGCCGATGTGAAGGCTTCCTGGCAGTATCTGGTAGACCGTAAAGGCAAAGAAACCTGGTCTCAGTTCACCCGTCAATTTGGCGAGGTACGCGCCATGGGGCTGGCCAAACGGGAACGCGTCTCCCCTGATGAAACGCCGATCTCGGTTTGTGAAGCGCTCTGGTACAAGGCGCTCATCGGCAGGGCATTCTTGCGCAGTAGCGGGGAACCGCAGGAATACGCCTATATTCCAGAAGAATTTTTACAATGGGCCAAACCCACCCCGCAGATCCAACCCCTGCAACCGCGGCCTGCCACAGAAGCCGAGACCAAATTCCCGCTCAAAGCCAACGACCGCATTCTGGATGATGCCACCGATCTGCTGGCGGCGCTGCGCATGGGCCGCATTGACCATGAAGATCGTACAGCTTACCAACTCTCTTATTTCAATTTCACCCGGGTGCTGCTGGCTTCCAGTGAGGTCCTGACGTCTGAAGAGCAACCCGACCCGGCGCGGCTGAAGGAATTCCTCAGCGCCAGCCGTGGACAGGTGCTGAACATGTTGTTTACAGATTGGCAGCAATCCACGCGCATCAATGACCTGCGTATGCTGCCGGGGCTCATCTTTGAAGGCAACTGGACCAACGATCCCCTCCTGCCCCGCCAACTGATGCTCTCGCTGCTGCACGAGATCAAGCCCAACACCTGGTGGAGCATCTCTTCCTTGCTCACCCAGATCAAAGCCAACCAGCCTGATTTCCAACGTTCCGCCGGCGATTATGACGCCTGGTTCATCCGCGATGCCAAAACCAACGCCCACCTGCAGGGCAGCAAGAATTGGGACAAAGTAGAAGGCGCCCTGCTGCGCTACCTCATTGCCGGTCCGCTGCACTGGCTGGGTCTGCTTGACCTTGGCTGTACCGAAAAGAACAGCCGCCCTTCCGCGTTTCGGCTCTCCCGTCTTGGCAGCGCCCTGCTTGCCGGCGAGACCCCCAATATTGAGCAAAGTGAGGAGGGAAGCATCACCGTCCCCACCAACAACACCCTGGTGGTGCCGCAAAACGCCCCGCGCACCATGCGGTATCAGGTGGCACGTTTTGGGCAAAAGGTGAAACAAACCCCCACGGAGACAACTTACCTGCTCACCCCGGCCTCTCTGCGGGCGGCGGCTTCCCAGGGACTTTTGGGCAGCCATCTGATCCTGCTGCTGCAGCAGGCCAGGGTCAAAAACATCCCCCCTGCGTTGAGCCAACAACTGGAACGCTGGGATAAATACGGCAGCGAAGCCGAGATAAGAAGGCCGGTGCTGCTGCGTCTGGCCCGACCGGAGATCCTGCCCCTGTTGCAAAAGAACACCCGTTCAGCCCGTTGCATCGAAGAAGTGCTCACGCCAAAAGCGGTCTTGCTCAAACCCGGCACAGACCAGACAATTGTGCAGGTTTTATCTGAAATGGGTTTTTTGACCGAAGTGAATTTAAATGAAGATGTATAATAATTTTTCCGATATTGATTGTAGGAAGTAATTTCCAGAAGAGGTGACTATGTCAAAAAAGCTTGAGTGGGTTCAGCAAGAACTGGACGGCTTAAAAGAAGCCGGCCTGTACAACCGGATCCGCACATTGAGCTCCCCCCAGGGAGCCTGGTTGACCGTGGATGGAAAGAAAGTCCTCAATTTTTGTTCGAACAACTATCTTGGTCTGGCCAACCACCCCAAAGTGATCGCCGTCGCCAAGAAGGCCCTGGATGACTACGGAGAAGGCCCTGGCGCCGTGCGTTCCATTGCGGGCACCATGGATATCCATCTGGAGCTGGAGCGCCGCCTGGCGGCTTTCAAGGGCGTTGAGGCAGCCATCACCTTCCAGTCTGGCTTTGCGGCCAACCTGGCCACCATCCCTGCCCTGGTGGGCAAGGAAGATGTGATCTTCTCTGATGAGCTCAACCACGCCAGCATCATCGATGGCAGCCGGCTCTCCGGAGCCCGCATTGTACGTTTTGCCCACGCCGATGCCGCCGACCTGGAACGCGTGATCCGTGAGAACGCCGGCACCTACCGGCGCGGCCTGCTCATCACCGACGGCGTCTTCAGCATGGACGGTGATATTGCCCCGCTGGATAAACTTTACGAGGTCGCCAACCGCTACGACATTATGCTCATGGTGGATGACGCGCACGGTGAGGGCGTCATTGGCCGAGGCGGCCGCGGTATTGTGGACCATTACGGGCTGCACGGCAAAGTGGATGTAGAGATCGGCACCCTGTCCAAAGCCTTTGGCGGAGTTGGCGGCGTAGTGGCCGGCAATGCCCAGATCATCGATTGGCTGCGCCAGCGCGGACGTCCCTTCTTGTTCTCTTCGGCCGTCACCCCGCCGGATGTAGCCGCCACCATTGCTGCCATTGACCTGTTGGAAGGCTCCACCGAGTTGGTGGATAAACTATGGGAGAACGCCCGCTACTTCAAAGCAGAGATGAAAAGCTACGGCTTTGATACCGGTGTCAGCACCACCCCCATTACCCCCATTATGCTGGGAGAAGCACCCCTGGCCCAGCAGTTCAGCCGCGAGCTCTACGAGAACGGCGTCTTTGCTATGGCATTGGGCTTCCCCACCGTCCCCAAAGGCAAAGCGCGCATCCGTGTGATGATCTCCGCCGCCCACACCCGCAAGGACCTGGATGACGGTCTGGCCATCTTCAAGAAAGTCGGCCAAAAGCTGGCTGTGATCAAGTAAAAAAACACCGCGCTGCCTTTTTCAGACAGCGCGGTTTCTTTTTAAGCTAGAAATTTATTTCTCAAAAACATAGAGCACAAGATTCTTAAACTCAATGGTTTCGATGGAGATGAAACCAGCCTCCGTGCCGAACTCCGCCATCTGTGCGGCGGTGAGGCGCTCATGCAGGCCTGGGCCGAACTCCTGTTCACGGTAGGGCCATTCCAGCACGGCCAGGCGGTGACGGGCAACGCGGAAGGCTTCCTGCATGGCCTTGTGCTGATCGTCAGCCTCGTGAAAGACCAACCCCATGAAGAGCAGATCGAAAGCGTCATCTTCAAAGGGCAAAGCCTCAGCAACGCCCTCCTTGAAGGTGCCCGATTGGACGTATTCAGCCGCCACCGGCAGCATCTCCGGGTTGGCATCCAGCCCGCTCACCTTTAAGCCGCGAGCCGCAAATGCTTCGGCAAACAAGCCGCTGCCAGTTCCTACATCCAACACGGAGCGCACCTTGCCCCCCAACAAAGCTTGATCGACCACCTGCGCCACTTCCAGCCGCTGCACCCGTTCCGGGTCGCGTAAGCGCTCAATGGCGCGATTAAAACGTTTTTCGTGCATTTACAGCCTCATTTCATGAACTTGCGTTGTTTTTGCCAGCGCAGATAAGGAGCGGCCAGTTTTCTAAGGTAATATTTGGCCACAATAGGTGAAAAGAAAGAGCCGCCGTCGCGGTAATGGACGCGCAACATCTCCGGCCAGCAGCGCTCATCTGCGTTGATGGTCTTGGCATCCAGATGCATGCGGAAGTTGGCCCACACGGGGCCGGGCAGATACTTCAACTGCGTCACGCCAGCCAGGCGCACCCACAGGTCGTAATCCATGGCAAAGAAGAAACTATCATCCAGCGGGCCGATCTGACGCCAGTTTTCGGCGCGGAAAAAGGTGGCCGGCTGGGGTACATGCACGTATCCGGTGCGCAGCCGCGCCAGATCCGTCTGAGCAGCCGGGAACTTACCAATGATGTTCGATTCGCCATCAATGAAGTTCAGATCGCTGTAGATCACGCCCACTTCGGGATGCTCGTGCAGGTAGGTCACCGCCTGGCGCACAGCGCCGGGGTTGTAGGTATCATCCGAGTTGATCCAGGCCAAGATCTGGCCTTTAGCGCGCGCAAAGCCTTTGTTAATGGCGTCCGTCTGGCCTTTATCGGGCTCGGAGCACCAGTAGGCCAGCCGGTCAGAATACTTCTCTAAGATCGAGACGGTCTCATCTTTGGAGCCGCCATCCATGACGATGTACTCAATGTTGGCATAATCTTGCTCCAACACTGAGCGGATGGTCTCCTCCAGGTAGCGTCCCTGCTGATAAGACGGAGTAATGATACTGACCAATTCATTCATGCAAGTCCGCCTTATTTCGCCGAATGCAGGTCAAAGAGGTAATACCCCTCGCCCTGCTCATAGGTATAGTGATCCATCAGGTATTCATGCAGATTAGCCTGAGAGTTAAAGTCGTTGAGGAGGGTCACCAAAAAATAATCGAAGCCTTGAGTGCTCTGTCTGAACTGCTCGTCAAAGGGTTTCTCAGCCGTGCCGGAAAGCCGGTCCACGGCCTGGTCACCCTGTGTGGCCCACAAGCGCGGGTTGATGAAGCCCCAATAGCTGAGCCGGTAACCGTAATCGTGGGTGAGGGCTACCACCTTTTTGTCGTGACCAATTTTCTCGCCCAGGTTCTTCCAATAAGTTTCTTCATATCGGTAGTTGGCTTCCAACAGCTCTGTGCGTGACTTTAACACCAGCAAAGACGCCGCAAACAGGAAGACCGCGCAGATGAAGAGGCGGGCCAGTACATGCAAGTTCAGGCTGTGCAGCCGCTCCATGAGGAGAGCAAAGAAGGCACCCACACCGATGGCCACCATAAAGATCAGCGGCAGGTGATAGTAGTTGTGGGTGTAGATGTGATAAGCAAAGGTAAAACCAAAAAGCACGTACCCCACCCACAGGCTGATATACAGCACCTTGAACTTGCCTTTTGGCAGGAGGAAGAGCGCCAGCACCGCCAGGAAGAGGGGGATGTAATCTACCACCGATTTGGCCATCATGAACCACTTCTGGTACCAGCCTGGCTGGCTGAATAACTGCGGAAAGAAGCGGGAGCCAAACAAATTACCAGAATTACCGCCCACCGTGGCACTGAGCCAGGTATAAAGGACGGCTGGCAATAAGGCAATGGCGGCCATGGTATACACGCGTGGATTTTTGAAGGCCTGCTTCCAACCGGTGGAGAGCACCAGAGCAACAAAGGGGATACCCACAAAGAAGACAGAGGTGGTCTTGACGAACACGGTCAGACCGGTCAAGATGGCAGCCAGCAGCGCGTTCTTCCAGGTGTCCTGCTCTGCCCAACGCACCTGAAACAGCAGCGAGCACAGAATGAGCAGCACCATCAGTGGGTCAGGCTGGAAGCTGCGGCTGGCGATAACACCAAACGGCAACAGCTCATAAAAGACCAAGGCCGCCATAGCACCATTGATGGGCAAATACTTCTTCACCAGCAAATACAGTGGCAGGCCGCCTAACACCCAAAAAAGGATGGAAAAGACGCGCGGAATTTCAAAATTTTCTTGACCCAGCAGGGCATAAGCCCAGGCGGTGAGATGCTCCAGGAGCGGCGGCTCCACCGTCAGTTCGGCTTGCCCGGCCTGGATGCCAAAGGCACGCTGGTCCGCGGGCATGGCCCGTACAGAGGGCACGTCCATGGCGTAGTAATAGCCGCGCGCCAGAATGAGCGAATGCAGTTGGCGGGTGGCGGCAAAATCAAGGGGCGGGTCAGAGAGATCCAGCAACCGTACCCCCAGCCCAAGCAGGAGGATAAAGGCCACCAGAACAATACGCAAAAGACGCGTGTTCTTGAAAAGGAATAAGTTATCGTTTTGGGTTTGCAGGTCCATAACCACCAGAATTTCTTGATCAGCCGTTCAAACGTTGTGCCCGGGCTTCCAAACGCTTTTCACGCAGTTTTTCCAGACCCAACGGAGCAAATAAAGCAAAGACCATGCGGTACCACTCGGGCAAGATCAACGTGGGGGCCAGTAAAAGGCCGCGCCAGTAAGAGCGAAAGGAGCGGGCGTATTCTTTGGCGTCCAGCAGATAGAACGCATTGATGCGCTCGGCGCCGGCCAACACATAAGGGGCAAATAACGCCATGCGCTCCGTGAACTCTGGCGCCGCTTTCATCCAATCTGCGATGCGATACGCCTCTTTGCCAAACTCGGCTGCTTGCTGCAAGTTCTTGCAGCCTTCGTGGTAGTGTGCCCCTGCCAAGGGGCGCGGGATGTAACGCATGGGGGCTTGCAAGCCCATACGCAGCCAGAGTTGATGATCGAGCATAAAATGGTAAGAGAGATCCAGATACCCGGCTTTTTCCAACACTTCGCGGCGCATAAATACGGAAGGCTGGCCGATGATGTGAAAGGTCATCAGTTCGCTCAGACCCCAGTTGCCGTAGTGTAAATTATTCAGCACGCGGCCGTCTTTATCTACCACCTGCACATCGCCAAAGACCATACCCACTTCAGGGTTGGCTTCCAGCACTTCCACCGCAGCTTTGATGGCGCCCGGCTCGTAATAATCATCTGAGTTGACCCAGGCAATGTATTTGCCAGTGGCGCGGGCAAAACCTTTGTTGATGGCTTCTGCCTGGCCGTGGTCTTTTTCTGATACCCACCAGGCCAGTTTATCAGCATAGCGCTTGAGGATATCCACGCTGCCATCGTTGGAGCCGCCATCGGCCACCAGGTACTCAATGGCCGGGTAGTCTTGCTCCAGCACGGAACGCAGGGTCTGCTCCAAAAAAGCAGCCTGGTTATAACTGGGGGTCACAATTGAAACTAAAGGAAAATCCGTCATTTAAACAAACTTTCGTATTCCACCTTGGGGAAGATCGTCAACTTGCCGCCCACAGTGGCATCGATGATCTCACGGCCAGCCTTTTGGTAGGCTTTCCGCGCCAGAGTGTAGGCCAGCTCAGAGGTTTCCAGGTCGGGCAATTGCCAGCGGAAGCCTTTGCCAAAATAACCGGGGTTAAAGTGGTTGGGGTCATCTCCCTCAGAGGTGATGGTGGTATTGGGTTTACCCTGGGTGGCAAAACTATGGTCCACCCCGATGAGATACACCTGTTTGAAACCCATAAAGTAAGCCAGTTGCATGGCCACAAAGGTGACGGTGGCACCCTCCCACAAACGGCCGGCGGCATTGCCATTAAAACGCGGCAGGTCGTAAGAGGTGTACAGGTAGCTCAGGTTCTCTGCCGGCTGGATCCACTTGCGTCCGCGCCAGGCGACAAAAGTGGGGATGGTGAGGTTGCGCAGGTCTTCCGCGCATTGCTCAATGACCAGATCATTAACGGTGAGCAGCACAGAAGAAGTAAAGCCCAGGTCATTGAAAGCCATGTAGAAACGGTTCATACCAATGGTGAACTCGTCCTTAAGCTTGCTAAGGTCGGTGTTCTTCAGGCTGGGGCCGTTGCCGATGATAAAGCAGCGCTCGCCCTCATGGGTGTTCTTCAGAGCGTTGATCTTTTTAATGGAGTCACGCCGCCAGGGATGAAACTGACTATCGGGCCAATCAGCCAGCATCTTAAAGGTGTCGCGGGTGGTACGCAGGCCGTTGACCACGGGTGCGGGCAAAGCATTAATGATCTTTGTACGCATTCTTACTCCGTGCTCAGGCGGGCAGTAGCGCCGCCATCTACAACCAGGGCTTGCCCGGTCATAAAGGAAGATTGCTCATGGTCTGCCAGGAAATAAATGGCATGGGCGATCTCCGCCGGCTGCCCGATGCGTCCGTTGACGGTCTTGCGAGCCAGGTTATCCAGCCGCTCGTTGATGGAGGGGCCGCTCAAATGGCCACGATCCATGCCGCCGCGCAGCATGGGGGTATCTACGGCGCCGGGGAGTACAGCATTGACGCGAATATTGTCTTTGGCAAACTCAATGGCCATGGCCCGAGTGAGCGCCAGAATACCGCCCTTGCTGGCTGCATAAGCGGCGATGGCGGTTGAAGTTTGAATGGCATGTACTGAAGAAACATTGACTATGGCGCCGTTGGTCGATTTGATCAGCATGGGATGGGCATAGCGGGCGCCCACAAAGGTGGGGCGCAAATTGGTGGCAATGGTCAGGTCCCATTCTTCCACCGAGGTTTCCACAATGGGCTTGGAGACCTGTACAGCAGCGTTGTTGACCACCGCATCCAGCACCGGGCTGAATTTGGCGGCTTCAGCGTAGATCTCGGCGATCTGCTCCGCTTTGGAGATGTCCCGCTGAATGAACAAGCCATCCGCAGGGAAGCCTTCACCAAATGGACTGCGGTCCACACCAATGACGCGCCAGCCTTTTTCTGAGAATAATTGCACCACTGCGCGGCCAATCCCTCCGGCCGAGCCGGTAACCAGAACAACGCGATTTTCTTTGCTCATGAAATCCTCGTCTAGTATTTTTTGGAAATTTCGTCCAGATCATCAGCAGGGATATTCAACCCTGCCAGTAAATTACGAATGGTATTCCAGTGTACTCTTTCCCAGGCGGCCGGGCTGGAGTTGGAATTGTGAGGAGCGATCATCACATTGTCCATCCTCAACAGCGGAGAGTCGAGCGGGAGGGGTTCATATTCAAAGACGTCCAACGCCGCCCCTGCGATCTGCCCACGCTGCAACGCTTTGACCAGGTCCGTCTCTTTGATAACCGGTCCACGTGAGGTATTGATGATAACAGCACCCGGCTTCATCAGCGCGAAGGTCTTCTCATTCATCAGGTGATGGCTGGTGGGGTTCAGATCCGTGTTCATGCTCACGTAATCCGCACGGCTTAAAAGGTCTTCCAGAGTGGTCAATTCCACTTTGTTTTCCACAATGAAATCCGGGGCAATGGGCACAATATCGGTGCCCAAAATAGTCATGCCAAAACCGCGGGCGCGGCGAATGACCGCTTTGCCCACGTTGCCCAGCCCGATGACACCCAGTGTGCATTCAGAAAGCGACTTGCCTGGGATCTTCTTCCACTCGCCGCTCTTCATGGCTTTGTCCATCCAGGGCTGGCGGCGCGCAAAAGCCAGCATGTAGCCCAGCACAGAATCGGCCACAGGCAAAGTGAAAGCATTGGGAGTGTTCTTCAACTGGATGCCCAGTTCTTTGCAGGCAACCTGGTCAATGGAATCAATGCCGGTGCCCCACTTGGAGACCACCTTAAGACGCGGCAGGCAGCCCTGCAGCACCCGGCGCGAATAACGGTCATCGCCGCAGATGGTGGCATCAAACTGGTTGGCGTATTTTAGAATATCTTCTTCTTCCAGACGCTCTTCCACTTTGGGGGCGATCACCTCCAAACCATAGTGAGCGAAGACCGGTTTGAATCGGTCGTAGTAAGGCAGCATATAGGGAGCAGAAAGTAAAACAGTGAACATGGATCACCTGAAGTGTAGATTTATGACAGTATGTATTATACCGTCCCTCCAGCCCGTTTCAGGGAGGCAGGCTTATTGATTGATGAGGTATTTGAACAGGGTAAAGTTGTCGAATCCTTTGATTGTGCCCACTTCGTCCAACCGTGAGGCAAAGATTCCTTTATAGGGATCGGATTCAGTGATCACGTACTTCTGGCCGTAAACATAGTCCAGGTGCATGGTGTCTAAAAAGGCACTCGCTTTGCCGCTCTTCATGGCAATAAAATATTCCGGGCTGTTGATGAGCCCATCCAGGTTGACGATGGTGCGGTCTTGAATAAAATATGCGGTCAAACCGCCACCGGTCATGCCGATCTTCGTTCCCGGCTCGGTGCGGTCTTGCAGTTCACGCACCTCGCTGATGTAATCGGCCGCATGGTCAGCGCTGACGCTGGCCGGTGCAAGCGTAACAATAAAATCAACATGGTTTGCACAAAAGACCAGTAACAAAATAATGCTGGCAATAGTAGAGAAGATCTTTTTGGTGTTCAACCCATCCAACCAGCGCAGCAAGCCATCCAGCAGCAACCCCACCAGAAGGGTCACGACCAGCAGTTGGGCCAACCAGTACCAGTTGCGGGTGTGTTGATATCCGATCATGTTGTAATACGAGATCTGCACCAGGCAGCCCACAAAAAGGGGCAACAAGTAGATAGACAGAGCCGTCTTCAGCAGCCGTTGTTCCTGGCTGGTGAGAATGGCCATCAGCACCACCAGCGAAATGACCAAAACGGTCATGAACATGAGCGTATACAGGTTTTGCAGCCCATTGGGGTTTATCGAGGCCAACAGGTCGGTGACTCTGCTGACCATGCCGGTGACCATGGACCAGGGGCCAAAATTGGGCGAATCGCTCAGGCCAAATACCGAGAGCATGGTGAGTTTATGGCCGTAAACGCTGTTGCTTAATGTTCCCCACCAGGTCTTGATCTGCCCACTCACCGGGGTGAATGTGCCGAACATGAACCGGTTGAAGAGCATGTACCCACCAATGACCAGTGCAATGGGGGTGGCATACCCCAATCCATTGACTATCACGGCCTTCCAGGAAGTTTTGACCCAGTTGAAAAATGTGATCGTTGGGCTTTGTTCGGCTGCCGGTTCCTTTTGCCAGTAGAAAAGGCGCAGGCAAAAGATGAGCAAGGATGAGAAAACAGCGTCGTAGAGCAGAATAGAGCGCGAGACCATCTCACTGAAACCTAACTTATAGGCCACATTGAGGAGGGCGTAGATCAGCACCGTGTTGATGGCAACGGCTGCAGCCTGGCGGATGAATTTTGCGCCTTTGCTTAGCTGGTTCACTCCCCTGTACAGTCCAGCGAAATAATACACCGCCGGTTTGACCAACAAATTGAGCAGCAACATCAAATAGACAGAGGTGAGGTTGGTGAAAATTCCTTCCGGCCCCAGGCGCAGATACCAGACGCTCAGGGTAGAAACCGTCAGGGCCACAAGATCATAAAAATAAAGACGTGAAACGCGGTTCACATTGAAAAGCAAAAAGAGGCCGATGATCCCCACCAAAAACAGGTTGTCCAGGCGGGCCAAAATGGTGCCCGCGCCGATGAGTCCAATTTTGGCCATACTGGCAAAATTGAGCGGTTTCTCTGCGCGTGCCGCGTTCATATCTGAGGCGGTTTTTACAAGCAGCACAATAAAGAAGACGCTGATGGAACTTTCCATGCCGTGGACGGTAGTGTTATTAAAAATGGCCGGCTGCAACGCCCAAAACATGGCGGCCAGGTACGCGGCTAGTGGATGGAGATATTTTTTTAATAAGTGGAAAAGCAAGAACGCCGTGGCTGCATTGAAAAGGCCACTGACCACAACCAGCAAGCGCAGCGGCAAGAGCAAATTGATCTTGGAAGTCCAGAACACGGCCAGGCAGACTACCATCCACAACGGGTGAAAACCATTGGAGAGGTTGATGCCGTCAAAGGTGACGCCGTGCCCCGCTAAAATATTCTGGGCGACCTTGTAATAAAAGAAGGCGTCATCAACGTTGTACCAGCGCAGCAAACTGTTGGCAGGAGTACAGGCAACATAAACGCTTCCGGCCAATGCAGCCAGAACCAGGGAAACCTGTAAAATGACCCACCATTGCTTCTTCAAAGGGTAGCTCGCTAGGAACGAATTTTATTTTGCCGCACGTGCCCGGATCAACAATTCCACCAGCTTGAAATCAATTTCTTCGTCAATATCCCAGGCTTCATCGCGGCTGATCTCAAACAGATACGGACGGTCTCCCAGGCGGTTACGCTTCTTTTCCAGGGTATCGCGGGTGAACAGGTACATGCAGGAGTTCTCTTCGTAGACCGGCGGCAGATCCTGGGTTTGCAGCAAGATGTTCGGATTATGGTTGATGGCACGCCCCAGTCCGTCCCAGAGGCGGCTCTGCAAACGGGTAACCCCAAAAAGGGAATCATACGAAGGGAAAAGATTCACCAAAGTCTGGATGCCCTTCGAGAAAGTCTCGGCGCGCATCAGCGGATTGGTGGAATGGGTCTGTAAATAGAGGTCAGCCGGGTACTGACCGGTGTCGTACATGAGGATCTCGTTCATGGGGATGGTATCGGCGCGCAATTCCTCTGGCCGCCGTAAGATCTTGATGGTGGGGTAGAGCTCGTTGACCCCTTGGATGACTTCGGGGCTGTCCGTATCCACCACGATCTGGGTGATCTCCGGCACGTTCAAGAGGGTGGATAAAATGTGCTGGTAAAGCGGGCGTCCATCCAGCGGGCGGTAATTTTTGCCCGGTACACGCTGGGAATGATGGCGCATGGGCACCAACGCAGTGATCGTTTGAATTTTCATTGCTGCCCTCCTGAACCTGAATCTTTATCGTTTGGGTCCTGATCCAACCTATTGTATTGAATTGGCGCCACAGAGCGGCCATTCTCGCCGGCCTTTGGGGCAAACACCTGATGCGGATAATAAAAAGCCTGTTTCAAGCGCCAGGTGAGCGGGCCGGACTGTTTGTAACCCTGGTAGGTGCCGCTGAACTGATACCACCGGAAACGCGTGATGTTCCAAAAGTCTTTGCCCAGGCGTCCCTGTTTGGCGGCTTCCTGCCAATCGGTGAAGGTGTTTTGAAAGAACAAACGCCACATGTCGCGGCGGGTAAAGGTCTCATGCGGGTAGATCTGCTTAAAGGCCATGCCTTCACGTCGATAACGATTATATATCCCATTCAAGGATTCGTTGTGAACGTGGATGATCTCGGCCTCAGCGCAGTAAGCAATGGCATAACCCTTCTCTTGCGCCCACTTGCCCCAGGCCAGATCTTCAAGGCCAGGCAGCGTTTCATCATACGGGTGCTGCTGCCACAGGCTGCGCCGGATGGCAGAATTGGCATTGTTGCAAAAGGGCGTGGTCTGCCTGGAAGTAGAATTTTCTGGATACCAGTGGCGGAAAATCTGATGCTCCGAGAACTGGGTCTTTTCTGCGCCGCGCTGTTTGCCGTAGGTGAGGGCTACCTTCTCCTCCTTGAACGGCGCCAGCATCAGCTCCAGCCAATCGGGGTACACCGGGTAGACATGGGCACTGGCCATGACCACAAATTCGCCTCTGGCATGCTCAAAACCGGTATTCAGGGAGCGCCCAAAAGAGAAATCTTCAGGGCGAATGTTGACCACTTCCACCGGGTATTGACGGGCAATGGCGACCGTATCATCGCTGGAACCTGAATCCACCAGAATGATCTGTACATCCTGCACCGTCTGCGCCTGAATGCCGGTCAACAACTTGCCAATGTGCTCGGCTTCATTGTAGGCACGAATGATGATGGAACAAACCGGGCTCTGACTCATAGCGGCATCTCAAAGGGGCTGCCGCGCAAAATGCCATCACTGAGCACACGCAGGGTGGTCGAGGCAGCCGGGGTAAGCTGGGAAAGCGGAAAGTCCTTGAGGGTCACATAGCCCTTCCAAACGCCGTCTTCGCGCAAGAATTCATCAAAGGGCAGGGAAGACAGGTAAAGCTGATAATACAGGAAGCGTCTGGCGTTGACGATAAAATGGGCCGGCACTTCCGGTTTGGGCTCTGTTAAGAATTTCTCCAGCAGGGCATCGTATTCGGGTAGGGTCTTGGGCAGGTAGGCGGTCTCCAACTGGGTAAAGCGCGCCTTACCGCCTGCCAGCACTACCTTGCCCATTAAAATGGCTTCCAGACCGATGGTGGAGTTATACACCATGACAAAATGGGAGCGCTGAATGAGGTCATAGGAGCTGAGGAATTCCTGAGAATCCACAAAGACCACATTGGGGAGTTGGTCTACCTTGCTCTGCTTCACCCATCCGCTGACGCTCTCGCGGGCTTCTTTACCGGCACGGAATTCGTCGGGGTGGGCGCGGATCACGAACAGTGTCTCAGGGTGCTTTTCAATGGCGTCTTTGACGTTATCCAACCAGATGAACATATCAGCGAAGATCGTGTTGGCGTGGACCTGACTGGTATCAAAGATCACGTTGGTAAAAACGGGCACGATCTGCTTGAAATGACTGGCCTTCTCCAGGAAGGCCGCATCCAGACCCTTCATCTCTGGCCAAAAACGAATACCGGCCATGCTGAAGTTGCCTTTGAAGCGCTCACTTAAATATTGGTCCAGGCGCTCGTCCATTGCCGGGGTCAACTGAAACTCAGGAGAAATGTGGATGGGGTAGGCCGTTGCCTCGCCATCCGTGAAGAAGGCCGTAAATGGCCGCAACCCCACCTCGTGGGTGATGACGCGGATGCCCTTCTGCAGGCAGACAAAACGTATGGCCGCTTCCGGATAGAACATGCCGTTGAATTCCACCACGGCCTGTGGATGCACTTCCTCCGCCAGGCGGCTGAACTGCTGATAAACGTTCCAACCTGAGAGGATGTAATGGCGCAGAAAAGCGCGGGTGGGCGCATCGTCCTGCAAATGATGACGGCGCAATACCCAGCGCAGGCTGTTGACAGCCCAGAATCCGAGCGGGACCTCCTGGTAGCGCAGTGACATCAGCTCTTCAACGGAGCGTTTTTCGAGCTCGGCTGCCAGAACAGAGTCTTCTTTGTACTCAAACCAACGCACCGACAGATCATCAAACAAGACATGGCTTTGGGCCACGCAACGCTCACAGGGCGGCTGTTGGTTCACATCGTCACGGTTGCTACCCAGGGTACAGCGCGTCAGCCCTGCATTGCAGGCAAATTGAATGACCGGTACCCCTTGCAGACGTAAGGCTTGCAGGGTCAGGAATGAATATGCCGCGTTTTGACTGATGGCCTGTAAACGGGTGGAGGAATTAAAAAAGACTACCGGGGGAATGGCTTGTGGGGCAGAAGCGTTTTGGGTCACTTCTTGCTTCAAACGCTTCCAGCGCTGGTCGCTTAGAGCGTGCTTCCAGCGCTGGTTGATTGCATTTTTTACACGGGTGATGCTATTCAACGTCAATCTTGTACCCTGCGCAGCTTTTTCAGGGAAGACATTTCGCTATCGTAAACTCTCTTGACACCGTCACCCACAGCCTGCTCGGTGACGCGCACGTATTTGACCAGTTTCTCAAATCCGCCGGGTTCTACTGAAGCAGATTGATCTGAACCCCACATGGCGCGGTCCAGGGTGATGTGACGTTCCACCATGCAGGCGCCCAGGCCAACGGCCACTGCGGAAGTGACCAGGCCGACCTCATGGCCGGAATAGCCAATGGGGCAAGAGAATGTATCACGCAGGGTCTGGATCATGCGCAGATTCAACTCGCTGGGGTCGCACGGATAGGTGCTGGTGGCGTGGGTGAGGACAAGGTTCTCCTCGCCAATGAGGGCCACAGCTTTCTTGATCTGCTCCATGGTAGACATACCGGTAGAGACAATGAGTGGGCGGCCGGTCTTGCGCAGGTGCAGCAGCAGCTTGGAATCAGTAAGGGAAGCAGAGGGAACCTTGTAGCAAACCGGGTTGTACTGTTCCAGGAAGTCCACAGAGGGTTCGTCCCAAACAGATGCGAACCAGGTGATGCCCACTTCTTTGCAGTAGCGATCGATCTCTTTGTACTCAGCTTCGCCGAATTCGGTCTTGTAACGATATTCCAAATAGGTGATATAACCCCAGGGGGTCTCGCGCATCTGATTGCGCTGCTCAGGGGGAACGCACAATTCAGGGGTGCGTTTCTGGAACTTGACTGCATCCACGCCAGCGTTCTTGGCCGCCAGGATCAACTTCTTGGCCAGATCCAAATCGCCATTGTGATTAATGCCGGCTTCGGCCACAACATAAGCCGGGTGGCCATCCCCCAGCCAGTGATTACCAATCTGTACTTCTCGTTTCATAAAAATTAGCTCCTGTGTTATTTGAGTGTGTCACTAGATGTCGATCCTGCACCACTCCAGGGAGGGCTAGAATCTCGTTCTGAGCAAAAAGCCAGACGAGATGCATAATTCAACACTTGAATACTGCTCTATTTTATCCGAGAGAGCAGAAAATCGCAAAGCTCTCGCACGGCTCCGTGGCCGCCATTATAAGAAAGCACCATATCAGCGTGGCGTTTCACCTCAGGGTGAGCGTCTGCTGGCGCCACAGCATAACCAGCAACGGGAAATGCGGGCAGATCATTGGTATCGTTGCCCATGTAGATGACATTGGCAGGGTTGATGTGTTTGTCTGTCAGCAGCATGCTGAGCGCAGAGGCTTTATCTGTTACAGATTGAATGTATGGGATCTTCAGTTTCTCACAGCGGCGGGCAACCACCGGGTTCACTTCGCGGGAGAGCACCATCAATTGGATGTCACTCTGATGACGTAAATTGGAAAGACCCAGGCTATCTGAGCGATTGGCGGCCACCATTTCATGGCCTTGCTCATCTACCCAAACGCGATTGTCGGTGAGAACACCATCAAAATCCATCACCAGCAGTTCCACCTTATCGGGGAAGCTGCGACGGGCACGGGCCGGGTCTACCATGGCCAGACCGCTATCAGTCACCAGCCACTCAGATTTCTCCCAGTCGGCCGGGGAATCAATATCCACGGTGTAACGCACATCGATCACCAGCGGCATGATCACATCGCCGCTCATTGAGCCTTTGTCCAGAATGGAATGGGGGCGGATGGCATCAATGTGACCGGTTTGCCAGAATACCTGAGGGAGTTTTTGGCGGGGAGCATTAAAGGCTTCTTTGATGCCCTCCACACCCAACAGCGGCGCCATGCGTCCGCTGGCCGGGTCTATCTTCCACATTTTATAGGGGCACTGGCCTGCATCCACAACGCCGCGCACAGAATCGGCTTCAGGGTGGTCCAACAAAATACCCACGGCCTCATCCACACAATCGGGCGGGCGTACCGGGGTGGTGGGGCGTAACTGGATCACCACATCGGGCATATACCCCTCATGTTCGGCCAGCCAACCCAGCGCATGCTGAAAAACCGGCAGATCCGTGGTGCCGTCTTGAGAAAACTCAGCCGGGCGCAAGAAGGGCGTTTCAGCGCCATATTTGCGAGCCACGGCTGCGATCTCTTCATCATCTGTAGAGACAATAGTGCGGGTCACGCACCTGGCCTGGACGCCTGCGGCGATGCTATACGCAATGAGCGGATAGCCGGCAAAGTCGCGGATGTTCTTACGCGGAATGCCCTTGGAGCCGCCGCGCGCCGGAATGATGGCCAGAACTTCGGGTTTCTTTACCATGCGGTCCAACCTCCATCCACGATCAGGTTCGAGCCGGTCATGTAAGACGAAGCATCTGAGGCCAGGAAGAGCAGCGCGCCGTTCATTTCATCTTTGCGGCCCATACGCCCCATCACTGCGCGGGCAGAGTAGTTTTTGAGGAAGGTTTCATCATTGTTATTGAAGATACCACCGGGGGTCAGCGCGTTGACGCGGATGCCCTTGCCGGCGTAGTAAGTGGCCAGATATTTGGTGAAGCCCACAATGCCCGATTTGGTAACGGTGTAAAAAACGGGCTTGTAGCGGGTGGGCGCGCCCTCTTTGATGTAAAGACGCTGGTCAGGACCCACCAACCCGTACATGGAACAAATGTTGATGATGGACCCGCCGCCCTGCTCCAACATGGGCATCACGGCTGCCTGTGCGCACAAGAAAGAACCGGTCAGGTTCACATCTACAGCTTTACGCCACAGGTCCACCGGGAAATCTTCAAAAGCGTTGGTGCCCATCTCCGGGTGGGAGGGGTCAAATTTCGGGTCAAGAGCGGCGCTGTTCACCAGCACATCCACGGTCTTGTAAAGCGAGAGAGCCTTCTGCACCATGGCCTGCACTTGAGGTTTGTCCGTAATATCCACGCCGATGCCGGTAGCCTTGTAGCCTTTGCTGCGCATATCTGCGGCTACTTTTTCGGCGGCCTCCCCGTTGATATCTGCCACAATGACCGAGGCGCCTGCTTCTGCCAGGGTACGGCAGAACTCAGCTCCCAGCAGCCCAGGCCCGCCGGTGACGATGGCGGTTTTGTCTTGCAAAGAAAATTTATCAAAAATTGTTGTCATGGTGTCCACCTAAAAGTGAATAAATTCGTGAGAGTTTGCAGATCGATAGGCTGCGTCCGCCAATTTTAACGCGGTTAGACCGTCGTTGAGATCACAAGAGGGAGCCGCTTTCTTTTGGGTCACCTCTATGAAGTGTGCCATTTCATCTAAAAAGAGCTGATTGCGTTCAAAGCCAGCCGGAGCGGGTTCTTCCTGCCATTCGCCGGTACTGGCGCGATAGATGCGCGCTGCGGCTGTGGCATTGGACCATTGAATGGTACCGGCATCACCCACGATCTCCAGATCGTGATGCGGCGGGCGCTGCACGTAATCCAGGTGCACAGAGCCGATGGCGCCACTCTTATAGGTGAGCAGAATTTCGGCGGTGTCTTCCACCTCTAGCCCCAGATCGCTGATGTTGGAAGAGGTCGCGAACAAACCGCTTGCCTCGCCCAGCAGCCAGTGCAGATAATCCAGCGGGTGGCTGAGGGTGTTGATGACCCCGCCGCCCAGGTCAGCGCGGGCGCTGTAACTCTTGCGGTAGTCTTCCCAGGGGTGCCAGCCGGGCAGATATTCGCCCCAGTGCACGCGGGCTGAGATAGGAGTGCCGATCTGCCCTTCCTGCAGCCAGGCTGCGATCCTGGCAAGGGTGGGATGAAAACGGAATTGGAAGCCCATCAGCAACCGACCGCCGCCGGACTGCAAAGCAGCCTGCAACTGGTCAATGCGTTCATAGCCATCTGAGAGGGGTTTTTCCATCAGGATGGCGCAACCCGCCTGTGCGGCCGGAATGGCCACATCCAAATGCAAAGCCGTGGGATTGGCAACAATCACTCCGTCAGGGGCATGTGCCAGAGCAGCTTCCAGGGTGGTCTCTGTGGGGATGTTGCGAATGTCTTCGTCGGAAAGGGTGGAATGGTGGGTTCGGTAAAGAACGATATCGTTCTCTCCCAAAGCGCGCAAATTATTGAGATGTCTTCTTCCGATAGAACCAAAACCGGCAATCAGAAATTTCACGGGGTAGCCCTGCTGATGAGGATTTTTTCAGTACAAAACGAATGGTTCAATGCTGAACATCCCAATCATAAACCAAAAAGGCGTTTTCTTCCATCTTGATATTTTAAGAAATTGTTAAAGGTTGGGGCTGGATTCACTTATAAGGCACATCAAAGAGCAAAGCCATTGAGCGCTTCCAATCAAGCAGTTCGATCCCAAAAGTTTGCGCAAAAAGCGTGCAATCCAGCGCTGAGAATAACGGGCGCTCTGCCGGGGAGGGAAAATCGCTTGTTTTGGCGGGCAAGACCGCTTCGACCGTTTGCTCAGATCGCCCCGGGTCCAGCTCCAGCACAGTTTTGGCCCACTCATAGCGGCTGGCATAGCCGCCGCCGGCCAGGTGATACAATCCGGCCCTGGCCTTAAAGAAACCGTACCAATCTTCCTGAGCTTGCGCAATGACCTGCGCAGAAGCCTCTGCCAGGGTCCGACACCAGGTGGGGTTGCTGATCTGGTCATCCACCACTTTGAGCGTTTTTTGCTGGCGTGACCATTGCAGGACTTTGTTCACAAAACCACCCTGGCGCAGGCTGTATACCCAGGCGGTACGCAGAATTAGATAACTTTCGCTGGCCGAGCGGGTGGATGCTTCGCCGCCCAATTTTGTGCGGCCGTATTCATCCAATGGATGGGGGGTATCGCCCTCCACATAGGGGCTGCCTTTTGTACCATCAAAAACAAAATCAGTAGAATAGTGAATAAAAGGGGCTCTTAGCTTTTTAGCTTCTTCGGCCATGATGCCCGGTGCAACCGCATTGATCTGCCAGGCCAGGTCGGCTTCACTCTCGGCTTTATCCACATTGGTATAAGCCGCTGCATTGATGATCAATTGCGGCGCAATGGTTTGGATCAGTTCGCGCAACGTTTCAGGGTGAGCCAGATCAATCTCCGGGTAATCCAGAGCCACCACCTGCCCTAAAGTGGGCAGGCAAAGCTGTAACTCCCAACCAAGCTGACCCGTCTTACCGATCAATAAAATCTTACGCTGGCTCATTTTTCCGCCAATCGCAGCAAGTATTTGCCATAATCATTGTTCTTCATGGTCGTGCCCAAGTCAATAAGCTGTTCGCGGGTAATGAAGCCTTTCAGGTAGGCGATCTCTTCAATGCAGGAGATCATCAAACCCTGCCGTTCTTGTACGGCCGCGATAAAGCTGGCCGCCTGCAAAAGCGATTCATGCGTCCCAGCATCCAACCAGGCCACGCCGCGTCCGAGGGTGGAAACCTGCAATTTACCGGCTTCCAGGTAGATGCGGTTCAGATCGGTAATCTCGATCTCGCCGCGCGGAGATGGTTTTAGCGCTTCAGCGTAGGGCACAACGTTTTTATCATAAAAATACAGGCCGGGAATGGCATAATTTGATTTCGGATGCTGCGGTTTCTCCTCAATGCTGATGGCTTTACCGGAAGCGTCAAAATCTACCACACCGTAGCGTTCGGGGTCACGCACTTCGTAGGCAAAGACCAGAGCGCCATCAGTCAGGGTAGCGCACTGGCGCAACTGACCGCCAAGCCCCTGCCCAAAGAAAATATTATCGCCCAAAATCAAGGCCACTTCTTCGCCGGCAATGAACTCTTTACCCACAATAAAAGCATCTGCCAGGCCGCGTGGTTCATCCTGGCGGGCGTAGGTGAACTTTAATCCAAATTGAGATCCATCCCCAAACAATCGTTGAAAACCGGGCAGATCATCTGGCGTGCTGATAACTAAAATGTCTCGGATGCCTGCCAGCATGAGCATGGAAAGCGGGTAATAGATCATCGGTTTATCATAGACCGGCAGCAACTGCTTGCTGGTTGCTAGAGTGAGTGGGTGTAAACGCGTGCCTTTACCCCCTGCGAGTATGATCCCTTTCATGCTGCCTCCTATTTACGCTCAGTGTAATTTTGTTGCATCCAGGTACTGAAGTTGGATTGTTCGCGGATGGCCTTGACCCAATCTGGGTGAGCCAGGTACCACTTGACGGTGTCCAGTAAGCCTTCTTTAAGGTCGTGTTTGCGCTGCCAGCCCAACTCGGACTCGATCTTGCTGCTATCCATGGCATAGCGCCTGTCATGGCCGGGCCGATCTTTAACATAGGTGATCAAAGAGCGATGCGCCTGTTGTGCAGGAGAAAGCTCGTCCATGATGTCACAGATGGTCTCAACGATCGTAAGGTTGGCGGGCTGGTTACTACCGCCGATATTGTAGCTGCTGCCCACCCGACCCTTTTTGAGCACCAGGTAAATGGCTTCGCAATGATCTTCCACATGCAGCCAATCGCGGATCTGCTGGCCGTCACCATAGACTGGCAGGGGTTTCCCCTCCAACGCGTTCAAGATAATGAGTGGGATCAGCTTTTCTGGAAATTGATAAGGACCGTAGTTATTAGAACAATTGGTGATCGTCACTGGCAGCCTATAGGTGTGGGCGTAAGAACGCACCAGGTGATCACTGGAGGCTTTTGAAGCCGAATAAGGAGAGCTGGGTGCATAAGGCGTTTCCTCCACCCAGGCAGGATCGCCGGGGTTCAGGGTGCCAAACACTTCATCTGTGGAGATGTGATGGAAGCGGCACTGATCCTTCTCAAAATCGGGACTGTTGAGCCACACCTTTTTGGCGGCTTCGATCATCGTGTACGTGCCGATGATGTTGGTCTGCACAAACAGCCCCGGCCCCAGAATGGAACGGTCTACATGCGACTCAGCCGCAAAATGAACAATGGTCTCGATCTTTTTATCCTGGATCAGTTTTTCGACCAGCTCAGGATCACAAATATCGCCTTTGACAAAATGATAGCGGGAATCCTGCTCAATATCGCGTAAGTTTTCCAAACTGCCTGAATAGGTCAGCGCATCCAGGTTATACAGTGTAATGTCGGTTTCTTTTTCCAGCAGCAGTCGAATAAAATTGGAGCCAATAAAACCTGCTCCTCCTGTAACAAGCACGTTCTTCAAATTTCCTCCTCATCAAAGACTTGCGCGGTTTTAAAGGGACTTCCCTGTAAATCTTTCCCGGAGAGTTTAGGGGTTGTTCCTGCAACGATGGGCCATTCCACCCCAATATCGGGGTCATCCCATAAAATGGAACGTTCGAACTGAGGCGCATAATAATCGGTGGCTTTGTAGGCAACTTCGGCCCAATCACTGATCACATAAAAACCGTGGGCAAACCCTTTTGGCAACCAGAGCTGTTGGCGATTCTTGTCAGATAAGATCACCCCCACCCATTGACCAAAGGTCTTGCTGCCGCGGCGAATATCCACGGCAACATCGAAGACTTCCCCCACTAAAGCGCGCACCAATTTTCCCTGTGTCTGCTGCAATTGATAATGAAGCCCGCGTAATACCCCTTGTTGCGAACCCGAGTGGTTGTCCTGTACAAACGGTCCGTTGATGCCGTTTTGGGTGGCCAGATCTTCGCGGAAGGTCTCCATGAAGAACCCTCTCTCATCCCCAAATACTTTAGGTTGGACAACGATCACATCGGGAATTTTTGTGCGTAAAAATTCCATACATCCTCTTTCAGATCAAAATATTAAATTAATCAGCGATCAAACTAACAATATGCTTGTAACACAATTGCCTATTATACCCAATCGAAAGCAGAATTTTAACGAACCATTCCACTTATCTACTGTCCGGGTGATTGATCGATACTGGTCGTCCCTTCACTGATCTCAATGCCATATTCAACAACGCCCGTGGGCAATGCTTGTAGGGTAACAATTGGGATTGTTGTAAGCAAATAAGCCGAATCAACGCTCAGTGGAGAAGAAGAATCCGTCTGGGTCATGCCAATGCCAACCTGCCCCGTGCTCAGGCTGGTATCCTTTCCTGCGGCTACCAGAGAGCCGTTAAAGTAGAATTTTTGAACGCCACTTTTCGAGACGATCCTTACATCATTGTAATCAAACGGAACGATCCAGTCTGCGTACGTCCAATCTATCAAAACTGTCTCAACACCCTTCACCATTTTCAAGACCCTGAACATCTGGTCATTGGTATATTCAAGCATGAGCCCCTGATACCAGGTGGACCCATCTGTGAGCGGATCCGGGCGGCCGTAAATGATGATGCGATTTGCATCCGAATAAGACCCAAGCCGTTTCATGCGCACAGTAAAATCGACATTTGGATAATCTCCGCTGTGCACAATGCTATCTGAATCATCCATCGTGCCATTACTGAGCAAAACACTGGCATCCGCCAGTTGCCAATCGCCCTGTACAAAAGACCAATCGGTGTAGTTCTCATCAAAAGTTGAAATAAAACCTAATTTTTCCTGTACCCGATTGAAACTTACATAATTCGAAATAGGGTACCAATTACTGCCTACCCTGGAGCGAATACGCCATTTATAGCTATTACTCCCCAGAGCAGTTGGTTGTGTGAACGTACAATAATACCCTGAACAATTTCTTGCCAGCACTGTGTACTTGCCTACCAGCTTGCCGGCCTGAGTATAAAGCTGGATCTCATATCTGGAAGCATCTTTGACCTTGCTCCATTTGTAAACAGGTTTGGAACCGGTTAACGTTCCAATTGGGTACACCTGAAGCGGCGTTTTATACTCGCCGCCTGTGATCATTGAGAAGAGAAGTTTATTGGGCGTTCCACCCGAAACATCGGTCAGCACTTTATTGGATGCAACCGACATCAAAGCAGCCCGGACGGTACTCAAAGTTGCTTTGGGGTATTTCTGTAAATAAAGAGCCACCACCCCGGAAACGTGCGGTGCCGCCATGGAGGTCCCGCTTAACGTTTCAACAGCACTGGCGGAGCCTATTGAATCTGAAAGTATATCTGACCCTGGTGCAAAGAGATCAACACAGGAGCCGTAATTGGAATAATCTGCCTGGGCGTCACTTGCATTTGTGGCAGCCACCGTTATTGCGTTTGGCACTTTGGCCGGCGAATAATAGCAGGCATCATCACTTGAATTCCCCGCAGCCACCACCACAATAAATCCTTTGGCTATCAATTTATTCACCGCGGTATCCAGCGGGTCAAACTCCCAGCCTGACAGGCTTAAATTGACGACGGCTGGCTTGACCCCATGCGCGGCCACCCAATCAATGCCAGCAATGACATCAGAATAAGAACCGCTGCCGCCACAATCAAAAACACGTACCCCCAACAAGCGGGCCCCTTTGGCAACCCCGAATTTCGAACCGCCCACAATACCAGCCACATGGGTACCGTGGCCATTGCAATCGTTGCCATTCTGTCCATCTCCGATGGCATCGTAGACATTCCTGGCCCGTCCGCCAAAATCTTGATTGGCGGTATAGATGCCGGTATCTATAACGTAAGCATTCACACCTGTGCCATTATTGATGTAGGTATACCTGGAGTTCAGAGGCAAAACATGCTGATCGATACGGTCCAGCCCCCAGGGCGAACCCACCTGCTGAGAATTCTGGGCGCCTTCTATGGTGAGGATGGCATCGGCGGCAACATAGGCCACATTCGGATCTTCCAATACCTTCTGCAATACCTGATCGGGTAAATAGGCACTATAGCCATTTAAAACGGTGGAGAAAACCGTATCAATTACCGCTCCTTTGGCGGTGGTTGATCTTTGCAATGTGCTGGCTGCCACCCTGGCAGAGATGCCCTCTTTGTAAACCACAATGTAACGGTCATTGAGCAATTTCCCGTTGGGAGGGACGATCAATTTCGATTCTGGGGTAGGGTCAGAATCACTTGCGTCCTGAGCATAAGTAACCGTGCCAGGCAGCAACAAAGAAACCACCAGGACCACAGTTACCCACACAAACAGGATCTTTTTTACCAGGGTCGCGTTTTCTCTGAACGTTTTGGTCATATCACTATCCTGAAAACCCTTTACTTTGGTTCAGAAAATTAAACAAAGGCTGTAAAGCCACACAGCGAAGAAGACTTTATCTGTTCTGAAGAACGTAATTCATCCGGATCAAGCAGAATTCACCCATTAAGGGGATTGGTTAATATCTGTGTCCTGCGGTATGGCTGAGGAGGCTGAAAAACCAATGGCATCCGTAGATTTATCAATGCTGGTCAAGCCTGTGTCGTAAGGTGTGATCATGACGGCCGAGGTGACATAAAAAGGAGTATTGGTTACCGTCTGATACACGCCCATCCCCACCCTGCCGCTCCATAGACTGGTATCTGTCCCATAGGCAATCAGGTGACCATTTATGTAGAACTTGAGCAAATGGGTTTTTACATCTGCTTGAATACGTATAGTATTCCAGTCATAAGGTTTAATGTAGTTTGAAGCCGTCCAGGGAACCACCACATCTTCATCTCCCCCAACCGATTTGTAGATCAAAAACTTTTGATCATTGGTGTACTGGAAAGTAAACCCTTCATACCAATGATAAGACCCGATGAATGGCGTGGGCTTGCCGTAGATGGTTACGCGGTTCGCACCACTCTTATCGCCTTCACGCTTCATGGTGACAGAGAAATCAACAGTTGGGTAATTGTTCTCGTGAACAATACTGTAAGAGGTTGATAATGCACCCGGAGTATAAAGAGAGCCATCCACAATGGACCAGGTTCCCTTAACTGATTTCCAACCATCGTAATTCTCTGCAAAATCTGAGATAAAGCCGGGTATTTGTGAATTCAACGCGAAAGAAGTCAACTTGGTGTAGGTTCGCCAGGTAGAAGAGGTATAGGAACGCACCTGCCATTTGTAAGTGGCGTTCGCCAAATAATAAGGCGCAGTGTAAGTGCAATAGTACCCTGTGCATTCAGTGGTCGGGATCACTTTGTTCAGGAGTACTTTGTTGTTTTTGTAAAGTAATAATTGATACTGAGTGGCATTGGCGATCTTCCCCCATGTGAAAATTGGCGTGGAATCAGAGGAGGATCCGATGGGTGCAACAATGATTGGCGTAGATGGTTCAGTGACGCCGATCAGAGAATAGATCAATTTATTGGGCGATTCCGTGTTGATGTTCGTGATCATATCTGTGGTGACAGCCGTGAGAATGGATTTAACCACCACACGCGGGCTGACAGAGGTGTGGGTCTGCAAATATAAAGCAGCCACACCACTTACAAAAGGTGCCGCCATGGAAGTTCCGCTCAGAGTGTTTTTAGCGGTGGTCGAGCCGATCCAGGCAGAAAGCACATCACTGCCAGGCGCAAAAAGATCCAGGCAGGCGCCCTGATTTGAATAATCTGCGCGGGCATCCAGCCGGGTGGTTGCTCCCACTGTAAGAACATCAGGTACTTTTCCAGGGGAATAACTACACGCATTACCATTGTCATTCCCGGCTGCAGCAACCACAACGATACCGTGATTGTACATGGCGGTAACCGCCTGATCTACAGCATCAGAGATTGGACCGCTAAAGCTAAAGTTGGCGATTGCAGGGTGTTTATGCTGGCTGATGACCCAGTTAATACCGGAAAGGAGTTGAGAGGTTGTACCGGTGCCATCACAGCCAAAGACGCGTATGCTATGAAGATTGGCCTTTTTTGCCACACCATAGGTAGAACCACCGATCACCCCCGCCACTGCGGTGCCATGACCATTACAATCTTTACCATTTTGACCGTCTGCGACAGCATCATAATCGCGGCTGGCCCGTCCGCCAAATTGAGAGTTTTCGGCGTTGATTCCAGTATCCAGGATGTAAACGTTGACCCCGGAACCAGTGTAGGCATAATAATAACTATTACTCATCGTGGTGATCCGTTGGTCGATCCGATCCAACCCCCAGGTCGGATTGGTCTGCGTGGTGGCAGCGAGTGCAGAATCGACTGAATAACGCACCTCTGCTTCTACAGCCAGAACATTAGGATCAGCCAGAACCTGCTGCAAAGCAGCCCTGGGTAAATACGCCCCATATCCATTGAGAGCATACCTATAGACTTCACTTACCTTTCCCCCGAATTTTGCCACATTTGCTTTGATGGCCGCGGCCGAATTAGCAGCGATGAGGTCTGATCTATAGGTCACAATATAACGATCAGGAACGATCTCAGCATTTTCCGGGTAGGTCACGCTGATGAGGGGTAGCGGGGCTGTTGCGGTTGGCGTCAGAGTAGAAGTGGGCGTTGCTGTCTGAGTTTGCGTTTGAGTGAGTGTCGGTGCGTCAGCCAGGGTAGGCGTTTGGGTCTCTGTTAACGTTGGCTCCGCTTCAGGTGTATCCGTAGGGAGCGCAGTAGGTTCTTCGGTCGGAGTATGCTCTGGTTCGCTGGTTGGCGTCGCCGTCTCTTGTGTAGGGCTTTCCAGCGGCAAAGTCGCCGTTGCATCTGCCCCCTCCTGGCCTAACGCAGAATTTCCCGGCAATATCAATGCCAGGAAAAAAGAGCAGGCGAGAACTGCCAGAAATAATCGACGCATAGGCTTGTTTCTATTCATGGGTTGTTTTCCCAGGCTCCCCGATTGCAGGATTCTGCTTTTCCATTATACAGCAATATTCTTTAGCAAAAGAAAGCGGCACTTACTTCTGTAAGTGCCGCTCTTAAGCGATTATCTTTCAGGAGAATGTGTTGGATCAAAATCAACGCCGGGTTGAGGGTTAAATGTTGCAATCGGGTTCAATTCAGGGTTTTCTAAATTTGAAGCCGCAGAAAGGGTTACCGTAGTGGAAAGTGTGGCTGTGTCAACCCAAATTGGGCTGGATACGCTTCCTGTATAGAAACCAATGCCAATCTGACCCCGTGAAAAGCTGGAATCTGAACCTGCGGCTACGAGACAGCCGTTGAGATAGAATTCGTAATTGGAACCACTTGCTTTTACCTCAATATGGTTTTGTTCATAGGCATAGATACAAGAAGTATCTGTCCAGGTGACGAGCGGAGTGAGAAGATTATCGACGGTTTTAAAAACTGAGAACATACCGTCATTTGTATACCCAAAGAACATGTTATTCTTCCATCCACCCCCTGCATTCAGATCTGTTGAATCACCACGAATCAATACAAAGATCGAATCATTTTTATCCACCGCCCTGCCCAACCAAACGTTGTAATCTAGCGCAGAGTATTTAAGTTCGTGGGCTACTGTGGCAAATTCTTCTATAGTTCCCGAAGATTTGTACTTCCCATTTGATATATACCAGGTGCTGTTTATTGGTTTCCAAGCAGTGGGTTCCACTGTGAAGTAATCTGTAAAGTTGTAACCCTGATCAGAGTATGAAAAGCTAAGAAAATTTGAATATGTTAACCAGGAGGAATTTCGGTAAGCTCTTACCCGCCATTGATAATTTCCATTAGTCAATGTTAATGCCGGCGTGACTGAGCAAACGGTTCCAGAACATACAGAACTGGGATAGGTGGTATCCAAAAGAGTGCTCGTTCCATTTGTGATCATCACTTCATACTGGGTAGCATTTGTCACGGTGTTCCACTTGTAAGCAGGCGTTGTAGAAGCCACCCACCCGGTTGGTGAAATTAGAGTAGGTTGAGTGACCACTCCAAAAGTTGATACAGAAGAATAGGCACTCCAGGTAGATCCTGAATACGCTCTCACCCGCCATATATATGTTGTGTCATTCAGGATCACTGAAGGCGTAAAGGAACAAGTAGAATCACAATATGAAGAACTTACTTCTGTATTAACCAGGTAGTTCGAACCTTTGTATACCTGTAATTGATATTTACCTGCACCCGGAACAACTGACCATTGATAATTAGGCGAAGCTATAGTTTTTAAAGTAATTGGCGAGATCAGATCTGGCACTGTGTTGACTGTAAATGTTTGCAAACTTGTATAAGCATTCCATTTGGAGCTTTTATATGCGCGAACTCGCCATTTATAAGTTCCTTCCGAAAGGTTGATAGTGGGAATGTATGTGCATTTGGTAGTTGTACATTTCGTCTTAGCAACAGAAACATCCAGTACGGTTTTGGAACTACTAAGTACCTGCAATTGATATTTGCTGGCCGAGTTGATCGCTGACCATTGGAAAGAGGGTTTAGTTTTACCAACCGTGCCGCTGGGTGCCAGAGGGTCCGGAACAGATGTACTGAGGGCTTTTAAGTGCACAATACTAACTGAGAGGAGCATCATACCGTTGTAGCTTCCTCCCCAGATCATACTAGTAGTGTAATTTCCCCAGGTATCGTGGATATATACTTTGTTCGTCGCTGTATCGTAACCCAGGCCAACGATTGTATGCCCCTTTAGATTGAGGAGCACCGGGTTTCCAGAATCGATCTCAGATTTGAAGTTTGCAAAAGAAAATCCACCCGAATAATTGTTATCGGTGTTTTGGCTGTAACAATCGGTAACTGTATAACCACGGGCTTCATAGAACAATTTCCGACCGTAAGTTCCATCATATTTTGCGACACCTGCAGTAGCCATATCTGCGCATGTGTTTTTCTGTGCCTGATACGGACCCGGTGCATAATTCAAGAAGTTGGTTGAACCATCGGTATTACCGTAAGCCGATTGACTTGTCTTCATGTAATCGCTTATGGCAGTGCCCCAGATGTGTTGTGTCCAAGAACCAGCTATATACGGATCTTTAGCTGTGCTGGTATATTTCACCCAGTAATCGTCCAAAGAACCCCTGGTAGTTCTGCCATCAATGCCCTTATGCGAAGCGATGAGCGGATTATTTGGATAGGATTCATAACCATCGCTCCAGGTCGACCAGACGGTATCGGTGAGCGGCATAACGCCACTGCTTGTTGATCCGGTATACATTTTTGAATACCCGATGCGGTCAAAATACCCTGCCACCATGGCACCGGAGACTGCTGAACAACCCATTACCCAGGAATAAGCAGGCACATTGGATAATGTTTTCGCAGTAGAAGGAAATACATCAATGGGGGTTGATTCTTCTTCATAACCAGCCACAGGATGGGCGGGACCATCAATCACAGAGTCAACATATTCGATCCCGTTCAAGCCTGTTATTTCACGCTCAGCATAATTCTCGCTAATAACATTCAACTGGCTTGATGTAATGAGATCCAGGCTAGCTTGGGCGTCTTGCCCGGCGGGTTGCTGTGTAGCTTCTTCCGATGAATCCAAACTTGAATCTCCCCCATCTGAACCATCCTGCGCAAATACAGCCTGGTTGGTCACCCCCAGGCAGCTCAGCACAAATATGAATGTAAGAAATACTGCGAATACGGAATAAACCCAACTTGAACTTTGTTTTTTCAACGCACCCTCCCTGGGATCAATGAAGTTCTCGTCCAGCAAACACACAAACTAAACCAAATTGGCTGAAGCCAACTAATTGGTCTTTCAGAATGAAAATTTTGGGCTTTTTTATTAAAACAAAAATCCTTTTAGCTGCAATTCGCAAATTATACTATCTATTTTTCGAATCTCCAATTAAAAAACAAGACGCCGGTCGGCGTCTTGTTTTTTACGATCAGTTGAAAGATTTAGTACAGACCCTGGGCAAAAGCAAGCAAATTCAGTTCCCCGGGTACTGAAGATGAAGCAGTAACCTTGAATGTTCCAAAAGAAGTGAACGGTTTCCAACTGCCGGAAAGATAGGCACGTACACGCCATTTATAGGTTTTTCCGTTGGAAAGCGTCTTGGCGATCTTGTAAGAGCATGTGGTGGTAGTGCAGATTGATGAAGAGAGCGTCTTGCTGATCAACTTGGTTGAACCAGAATACAGCTCGATCTGGTACTTGGTAGCACCGTAGACCTTACTCCACTTGTAGGTGGGGGTTTTGGTCGTGCTGGTGGTAATTGGGCTCTTCAAAGTGGGTTTGGTAACAGGTTTCAGATGAACAATGCTAACAGAAAGAAGTTGCAAGCCTGAATAAGATGTACCCCAGGTGAAGCTGGTGGTGTAATTGCCCCAGGTATCGTGGATGTAAACCTTCTTGGTGGCAGTGTCGTACCCCATACCCACCACAGTGTGTCCAGCCAGATTGAGCATAACCGGGTTACCGGCATTGATCTCAGCTACATAGTTGGAGAAGGAAAAACCACCTTTGATGGTGTTATCGGTCTTCTGGCTATAGCAATCACTGACAGCATATCCACGGGCCTGGTAGAACAATTTCCGGCCGTATGTGCCATCTTCCTGAGAAATACCATAGGATTCCATATCAGCACAGGTTAATTTGTCTGCTGAATCGGTATAGTTATAGAAGGACGTAGAACCATCTGTATTACCATAATAGTACTGGCTGGTCTTCATGTAATCACCGATGGCAGTGCCCCAGGCATGTTGGGTCCAGGAACCAGTCATGTAAGGATCCAAGGCAGAGGTACCGTATTCTACCCAATAGTCATCGATGGAACCCCTGGTGGTGCGTCCGTCAATTCCTTTGTGGGAAGCAATGAGAGGATTGTTGGGATAAGTATCATAACCATCACTCCAGGTCGGCCAGGCGGTATCGGTGAGGGGAGTGACGCCACTATTGGTAGGACCTGTGTACAAATTGAAGTGACTGATGCGGTCGTAATACCCTGCGATCATGGAACCAGAAACTGCAGAACAACCGAACACCCAGGAATAGGCCGGAACGTTAGAAAGCTTCTTGGCGGTGGCCGGGAAGGTCTCAATTTTTTCGATGGAGGCAGGATCTTCAGGTTGGGAAGGGGCATTGATCACAGAAACTGTCAAACTCTTGCCATCTGCTGTGGTCAGGGTGCGCTCGGCATAATACGGGCTGATGACGTTGGTGGTCTCATCCGTAATTTCGGCAGGCGGCGTGGGAGCATCTGATGAATCAGTGCCATCGTCTTGAGCGTATACAGCCCCGCTGGAGACGCCCAGGCAGGTGAAGACGAAAGCCAACACCATCAGCCCGGTAAATACAACTTTTAGTTTGCTTGCAGAATTTGAACTCATATATTCTCCTATCAAAATAAATAGATCCACCCAAAGTGATGGATAATTCAGATTAAACCGCGCGATAAAAGGTAGGTTCAAAAAAGCCAGGATACCAATAAAGACCAACCGCTAATCAATTTATTATTGACGAATAATTTGGATTCCCCACATATTTATTGTCTTTTGCATTATACATCTATTTTTCAAAAAATACTCATAAATTATTAATAAATCTTACCAATTTCCAATACAATTAAAAATAAATACACCCCGGCTGGGATCTTCTTTGAATAACGCAAAGTCCAATCAGGAATCTTTCTGGGAGCGAAGCGGTTTTTGTATAAAAGTATATTTATAAGTATGGAACCAATTCTTGCCATCTCCGTCTTACAATTAGATAAATCAAAAGGAGGATATTATGAAGCTTGCAAAACTGATCATTCCAGCCATCATTCTTTGTCTGGGCCTTGCGGCTTGTGGTACAAAGCCGGTGGAAAAAGTAGCCGTTGGTGATAACCCTACAGAAAGCGAGTCAGAAATGAGCGACCTCACTCCCAACCAGGTGATCACCTTTGATATGAACGGGAAGACCATTGAAGTGAATGAAGGCGATATCATTCAGGTTTCAATACCCACTCTCCCGGTAGAGGGGTTCGATTGGGTGCCCACAGATCTGGATACCAGCATTCTGGAACAGATGGGGCCGTCCATTTTAAAACAAGGTACCAATGATTCCAGCTCTGACGTGATCCTCTTTTTCAAAGCCGTTGGCAAAGGATCTGCCTCTCTCAGCCTGATCTATTCTCAAGATACCAAGACCAACCCCAACGCCATGTACACCAAATCTTTTGGCGTAACGATCAATGTAGATTAGGTCCATCAGTATTTTCTGATCATCAAAACCACCCGTAAAACGGGTGGTTTGACCTGAGGCTATAAGCCTCTGTTACTGGCCAGCGCCTCAAGACGCTGGCTTTCACTTTGTTCAAGCCTTTTGCCTTATCACTCTGCTGCCCCTAAAGGGCCTTCTCTTCCC
>JAYFNV010000049.1:0-10072 GCA_034933225.1 Anaerolineaceae bacterium
TCTGAAGGGACAGGTACGACCTCATAGCCACTCATGGCTGAGCTGGCCGGGTTGGTGCCGTGGGCAGAATCAGGAATGAGGATGCGGGTGCGTTTTGCGTCCCCGCGCGAGTGATGGTAAGCGCGGATGACCATGACGCCCACCAGCTCCCCCTGGGCGCCTGCAGCAGGTTCCAAACAGACAGCGGCGAAACCGCTGATCTCTTTGAGGAATTCCTGCAAGTTGAACATCAGCGCCAGGTTACCCTGGACGGTTTCGATCGGCTGTAAAGGATGCACCTGAGAAAAACCGGCAATGCGGGCGGTTTCCTCATTGATCTTTGGGTTGTACTTCATGGTACAGGAGCCAAGCGGATAAAAACCGCTGTCAATGCTGTAGTTCAGGCTGGAGAGGTGGGTAAAATGGCGCACCACATCCAGTTCTGAAAGCTCCGGCAGGGGAAGATCCGTACGGGCCAGGCCTTCTGGGAGAGCGGTCTCGGGTACATCTGCCTGGGGGAAGCGAACTCCCTGGCGACCCAGTGAAGAAAGCTCATAGATCGTGGGTTCAGTCATGCTTCACCTCCGCAAGGGCTTCAACGAGGGCATCAATCTCTTCGCGCCGGTTCATCTCTGTGACCGCAACGAGCATGTAATTCTTGAGGGTCGGAAAATCTTTGCTCAAGTCATAGCCGCCGAGAATGCCTTCATCCAGCAGCACGTTGTTGATCTGGTTGACGGGGCGGGGGCATTTGACCACAAATTCGTGGAAGAAAGGTGTGGTGCCGATCACCTCAAAGCCGGGCAGTTTGGCGATCTCCGCCGCCGCATAGTGGGCTTTTTGATAGCAGAGATTTGCCACTTGTTTGAAACCGGATCTACCAAGTAAGCTGAGGTAAATGGTTGCAGCCAGCGCGATGAGGCCTTGATTGGTGCAGATGTTGGAGGTGGCTTTTTCACGGCGGATGTGCTGTTCACGAGCAGTGAGGGTGAGCACATAGCCTTTGCGGCCTTGAGCATCCACGGTTTCACCAACAAGGCGGCCAGACATCTTACGGGCAAAATCTTTGCGTGTAGCGAAAAATCCAAGATAGGGACCGCCAAAGGAGAGCGGAATTCCCAGAGGTTGGCCTTCGCCCACCACAATATCAGCGCCAAATTCACCGGGCGTTTTGAGCAAGCCCAGAGCAGTGGGGTTGGTGATGACTGCCAGTAAAGCGCCTTTTTCATGCGCTTTGTCGGCTAATTCACTCAGGTCAAAGACACGACCAAAGAAATCGGGGTACTGCACCAACACAAGCGCGGTCTCTTCATCAATTTGCGGGAGCAAGCTGGCAGGTTCAGCAAAGGGATATTGTTTGCTGCTGCCAGAGACTATCTGCATGTTCTCATATCCGCAAAGGTAAGAGCAAAGCACCTCGCGGTACTGCGGGTTGATGGCTTCTGTGAGCAGGATCTTGCCGCGTTTACCACGGAAGTGATGGTAAGCCATCACGCCGGCTTCAGCGGTGGCGGTGGCGCCATCATAATGGCTGGCGTTGGCTACTTCCATGCCGGTGAGGTTGGCGATGAGGGATTGAAACTCAAAGATCGCCTGCAGCGTTCCCTGAGAGATCTCCGGCTGATAAGGTGTGTAGGCGGTATAAAACTCGCCGCGACGTAAGAGGCTATCTACGGCGGCGGGGGTGTAATGGTGATAGGCACCCGCACCCAAAAAGCAAACCAGGTCTTTGACGGATTCATTGGCTAGGGCATACTCTTGAAGCTCAGCCAACACTTCCATCTCAGTAATGCCTTCAGGAAGGTCCAACTTGGGGAACCGAAACTCTTTTGGAACATCGGTAAAGAGGTCTTCAATGCGTTTGACCCCGATGCTTTTCAGCATCTCCTCCGTTTCAATTTCGGTGTGGGGAATGAACATTAATGGCTCCGCTCCGCGCAGAATTTCTCGTAAGCTGCAGCGTCCATCAGGGTGTCCAATTCGGCCGGGCTGGAGAGTTCCACTTTGAGCAACCAGGCAGCGCCAAATGGATCTGAATTTACGGTCTCTGGGGTGTTGGAGAGGGCATCGTTCACGGCAACGACCTTGCCGGAAACTGGGGCATTCACATCTGAGGCGGCTTTGACCGATTCAACGGTGGCAATGGTGGCGCCTTTTTTTACAGCGTCGCCAATACCAGCGCTGATCTCAACAAATACGACATCAGAGAGCTGATCTTGAGCGAAATCGGAAATACCGATAGTGGCGATATTGCCATCGACAGAAACCCATTCATCCGTATTGGCGTACTTGTAGTTTGCTTGAAATTTCATCGTTTCCTCCAGAGAAAAATTGAGTAAAGAAAAGAGGACGCAAAATACTATTTGCGTCCTCTGTGATTGACCTGAGAGATTCACCAGATAACTGGTTTGCCCCTTCGGTGAAAAAACACTTTCCAGAGTTTGGTAAAAAACCGAGGTCCTTTATACCTGAGAGATTCACCAGTTTCTCTGGTTTGCCCCTTCGGCGTCTGAAAGATCAGATCTCTTCCTCGGTTTTCCATGTTCTTTTGTAGCTTCATTCTAAGAAGAGGTACCCAAAAAGTCAAGATAATTTAGGAATAAATCGGACGAAATCAGGCGGCTGTGTTTCTGCGCGCAAGTTTTTGCTTCAACGTGGGCCAAAGGAAGAGGATAAAGCCAATGAAGCGGAAAGCTGCTGAGATCATGAGCCCCACACCCAGACCATAGGAATCGCCGATGGTGGTACCAATGACAGGCGCAAACACCGAAGAGAGATATTGAATGCTCTGCGCAAAGGAAACAAAGATAGCGGAATATTCTACCGGTACAGTGCGCATCAGCTCATCGAAGAACACCAGGTCAAGACCTGCCTGGAAAATGCCCGCCATTGCTGCAAACGCGGAGATCTGCCAGGTAGATTGGGTGAGTGACATGGCAAGTGGGTAAAGGGCTACGCCAAGTGAAGTCCAGATGAGCACATTGGAAGGTCCGTGCTTTCTGGATTGGCGCGTCCAGACGAAATATCCCAGCACCAGCACAGCCGTTTGCACCGTGTTGATAATGGAGATCCAACCGTCAGTGGCATGAACCACCCGCACCAGATAAAGAGGGATCAGCGGTGCGGCCAGGGCGGTACCGGTGAGGAAGATGAAGCGCTTGATGATGAAGGATAAATAAGGCTTTTCCGAAACGATGAGGTTCTTGTACTCGATCACCTGGCTTTTGAGGGTGCGCTTGCCATAAGTGAGGCCGGGCGGTACTGAAAAGGGGATGGTAATATGACTGGAAAAGTAATAGCTGATGAGCCCACCCAGTGAAAGTACGATGAACATGATCTGATAATTGAGCGGAAAGACCACCCGATCTAACAGTTGACCGATGCCAAGCACACAAATGGTGGTGGTGATACCCAAGACAGACCAGCGCCGCGTCATCAGCTCAAAGCGGCCGGAGGGACCTGCTACCGCATTCATCACCACCGAAAAGGTAATGGCGACGATGGTTTGCGGGATGGTAGCGAGCGCCCAGATGGCCAGAATGGCAACAACCACTGCCTGGTCTGGTAAAAAGAAAGAGGCAAAACCGGTAAGTGCATAGCAGGCGATCACGGTGAGGCGGGCAATGCTAAACCAGCGCACAATATTGGGCTGGCGCTGTAAAAAGCGTCCCAGTGGAATGGAGAGGAGCAGGCCTGTGATGGCTGGCATGGAGGAGAGCAGACCTACTTGAAAGGAAGTTGCATTTAAATGGGTCAAGAAAACAGGCAAGAAAGGGGCAGCAGCACTTGCCAAACCGACGCCGATGGCATCGATCTGCACGTTGGAGTAGTTCTTTCTTTCTGTTTCGGATAAAGTTGCCGGAAGAGTGAAGTTTCGTAAAAAATTCACACGTTGGCTCTTGGGTTCATGGGTTGTCTATTATACCAAGGGCAGACGACGATCACGGATTGATGAACACATCCGTGACCAAAAGAGAATTGCAGCCTGAATCTTTCCACATGCCCAGGTAATTGCCCTCTTTTGAATAGGCTTTGAGTTCAAAGATCTCCCAACCTTTGATAATTACATGGTCGCCCACTTTGATCTGGGTCAACTTGTCCTGGATCGCCTGGTTCATGGGGACAGTGTGCAGCAAGTTGATGGTTCCTAAAGGAGAAAAATCGGTGTTGCTGCTCCAGTAAAAGTGATGGTCCTCTACATTGGTAGAAACCAGGCGCCGATCCGAAAAATCACCTGTGGTAACCAATATATCGGATGCGAGGATGGGGAAAACCAACTCATGGTCGTTATTGTAGTGGCGTATAAGCCCATCAAAAACGCGATCATGGTCCGCTTCGTACGAAAGTAAGAAGAATTTTCCGTCAGGCAGGGTGATGGAATGGAAACCATCTGAAACGATCATGGAATCAAAGTTTTCAAGCGGTGCTACTCCCACCTCGGTACGAAAAACAAAGACGATCAAGACCGCCACGATTGCCACGATCAGGAGGATAATGGGCGTCCAGATAAGGGAGAGATACGTTCTACGATTGGTCTCTGTCGTTCGTCTCGGATAAAGGAAGTTCATACTCAAGCCTGCTTGTAGTATCGATGAATAATTCGAGTATAATAGCAAAAGTATTGACATTCAAGCATGAGGAGGTGACGACGAATCTTTAGGCAGCGAATGGAAAGCCAAGCGCATGGCCCAGAGGAACAATCTGGGTGACGAGGATGAGGGTTCTTCACCGCAAGGTGAGGCTAACCGGCAAAAGCCGGGAAAATCGAAAGATCAGCGGAAGCCCTTCGGGTGGCACACAGCCCCTGCACTTTCCAACCAATCAATCAAATCAATTTAATGTTGCCTGCCGGGAATACCGGGCAGGGAGGCTCTGCCTGTATTTACAGGAGGAGTGTATTTGATACATGGAGGAAACATGTGTGGAATTGTTGGATACATCGGTGAGAAAGACGCTACACCCATCATTTTGAAAGGTCTTAAACGCCTGGAATACCGCGGTTATGATTCAGCCGGTATTGCAGTCTTAACGAACGGACATATTGAAGTACGCCGCGACGCCGGCAAACTTGGCAATTTGGAAGCCCTTGTGGCGCAGAACCCCATAAAAGGGCGGGTAGGGATTGGTCACACCCGCTGGGCCACCCACGGAGAACCTACCGCCCGCAATGCCCATCCGCACATGGGTGCGACCGGTAAAGTGGTTGTGGTGCATAACGGCATCGTAGAAAACTTTATTGAACTCAAAGAAGAGCTGACAAAAGAAGGTGCAGTATTCCAATCGGATACTGACACCGAGACCATTGTTCTTTTGGTCGAAAAATACATGAAAACCGGCCTTGACCTGGAAGCAGCCGCCCGAAAGACATTGGGACGGCTTAAAGGCGCTCACGGCGTTGTGCTTTTTTCCTCTCTGGAACCTGATAAGATCGTGACTGCCCGTATAGGAAACGCTGGGGGTGTAGTTTTGGGGTTGGGCGAAGGTGAGAATTTTATTGCCTCAGATATTCCGGCCATCATGGAACACACACGCCGTCTGATCTTCCTGGAATCGAAGCAAATGGCCGTGGTCACCCGGCAAGGTATTGCCATTTCCACCATTGAAGGCACTCCCATTGAAGCAAAGATCAGCACCGTTGCCTGGGACCCTGTGGCTGCTGAAAAAGGCAATTACCGCCACTTTATGCAAAAAGAAATCCACGAACAGGTGCGGGCATTGAACGATACCCTGGCTGGCCGGGTGGATTTTGAAGACGGCACCATCCGCCTGCCGCAATTAAAATTAGACCCTGAGAACATCAAACAGTTCAATCGCATCGTCATTACTGCCTGTGGCACTGCCTGGCATGCCGGTATGGTGGGGCGAATCTTATTGGAACGGATTGCCAGAATCCCAACCAGCGTGGAGATTGCCTCTGAGTTCCGCTATGCGGATCCTCTTGTGGATGAACACACCATCGCAATGGCCATCAGCCAGTCTGGCGAGACGGCCGATACTTTGGCCGCCATGGATGAGGCTCGCAAGCATGGTGCAAGGCTGTGGTCCATCGTCAATGCCATCGGCTCACAGGCCATGCGCATTGCCGATGGGTATATTTCCATGCAGACCGGCCCAGAGATCGGCGTAGCCTCTACCAAGGCCTTTACAGCCCCTCTGGTAGACCAGTACATGTTGGCAATCCTGTTGGGTGAGCTGCGCGGCACCATCAGCGTGGAGAAACGCAAGGAACTGGTAAACGAACTGAGGTTGGTACCTGAGTTGGTGGGTCAGTGTCTGGACCGGGAGAGCGAAGTAGAAAAGATTGCCAGTGTCCTCAAAGATACCCGGGACATGCTTTACCTGGGACGCGGCATCAACATGCCGATTGCTTACGAAGGCGCCCTGAAGTTGAAAGAGATCTCCTAGATCCATGCCGAAGCTTACCCGGCGGGTGAAATGAAACACGGTCCCATTGCCCTGGTAGATAAAGACATGCCGGTACTGGCTATTGCCACTGATGACATGTGGCATGAAAAGATGATCAGCCAGATCGAGCAGGCCAAGGCACGCGGCGGCGTGGTGGTGGCAGTGGCAACTGAAGGTGATAGCCGAATTGCCAGTCTAGTGGATCATGTGCTTTGGGTGCCCAAAACTCCCTGGCTGCTCAGCCCGGTGGTGAATGTAATCCCACTGCAGATGCTGGCGTATCACATTGCATGTCAGCGTGGGCTGGATGTGGATCAGCCGCGCAACCTGGCAAAATCTGTCACAGTGGAATAAAGCAAATCAGAAAAAGCGAAAGAGCTGTGAGGAATTCTCACAGCTCTTTTTGTATTCTCTCTACGATTGCTTTTGCCAACGCATCTGAAAGGAAATCCGTCTCAGCAAGGGTGATGAGCGGGCCATCCGGGCCGGCGATCCATTTGGCTTCAACCCCTTTTGTCTTCAGGTAGGTGACGGCCTGATTCAGTTTTGAAGTTGTGTGGCCGACTGGCGTAAATCCCTCCAGGAGGCTCGCCGCGAAGTGAGATGCAATCTGGTTCTCGGACAGGCCAAGATTTCGGAGGAGCTGGTCTTGCGTTTGGACCAGCGTCTGGATCCAGTTCCGGTTCAAGGGCAGGATAGCCTGGTAGAAATGGGCGGGCCGTCCTACCTGGTCTTCACTGGAAGGGGGAAGCTTGAGTACCCGCCCTTCATGCATCAATTCGGTTAGATGATGGCGGATATCCGCGCGGGTGAGGTGTAATGCCTGGCTTAATTGGGGGATGGTCAGGGCTTTGTTTTGTAAAAGATGCTCAAAGATCATTTCAGATGGTTTGGACATGTAATGTGTCCTTTAGATGTGATTAATTAAGATAATAAATATTAACTTAATTATAACCTTGACTTTGGAATAATCAAAGATAAAATCAATCTAAATTAGGAAATTATTTGGAGGTGCCTGCATGGCAAGACCAAATTTGAACAAAGAGGGGGTGGAGATCCCCGCAGAAATGCAAGGACAGGTGGCGGTGACCACTCTGGACCGTGTTTACAATTGGAGCCGTGAAAACTCCATGTGGCCGATGATGTTTGGCCTGGCCTGCTGCGCCATAGAGATGATCGCAACCGCAGCCAGCCGTTATGATCTGGCCCGCTTTGGTATGGAAGTGATGCGGCCTAGCCCGCGCCAGGCGGATGTGATGATCGTCTCCGGTACTGTTACCAAAAAAATGGTGCCGCAGATCGTGCGCCTCTATAACCAAATGGCCGAGCCACGCTACGTCATCGCCATGGGCGCCTGCGCTTCTGGCGGCGGACCCTTCAAGGATGGCTATAACGTCGTGCCCGGCATTGATAAATTCATCCCGGTAGATGTTTACATTGCCGGATGCCCACCGACCCCGCAAGCGCTGTTGAATGGGCTGATGACCCTGCAAAAGAAAGTAGAACGCGAAACCATACAAACTTCCAGATGGTACCAGAAAGGCGCCTCAGAACCGATCCCAGTGCCTGTATTAGGGCCGGATCTGATGTCTCCTGCCCAGTATGAACTGATCTGCCAGCTGACCCATGCACCTGCTGCAGAAGCTAATGCTCCGTTGGAGGAGGAAACACATGCCTGAATTTGATCTCTCTCCAAAAGTTTTGACCGGCCTGGAAAGTAAAAATCCGGGTCTGGTGAGCCATGACGATCGTCCCGGTTTCGGCGGTGGGATCGTTGAAACGGCTCATTTGCTGGATGTGGTAAAAACTCTGCGGGACGATTTTGGCTATGATTTTCTCTCCTCAGTAACGGCTGTGGATGATTTCCCCGAAGACAAACTGGAGGTGGTCTACCACCTCTTCAAGTCCAGTGGTGGTAATGGCATATCACTCAAAGTGTTCATCCCTCGTGAGAATGCCCATGTACCATCATTGGTGAATTTCTACCCGGGGGCAGACTTGCAGGAGCGAGAAGTCTACGACCTGTACGGAATCCACTTTGATGGGCACCCCGATCTACGCCGGATCCTATTATGGGAAGGTTTTGCCGGTTATCCACTGCGGAAAGACTGGAAAGAACCATTTTTTGAAGAAGAGGTAAAACCCTTCAAATCACGCTGGCCTGAAGGCAAAAGCGAATGGATCGAGAATAAAAATCCTTATGGCGGTAACGTACAGTATCCACAGGGATTTGAACCTGAAAAATGGATCCCTGAACAGGACGATCTTTTATACAAAGGTCTATCGCATGGAGAAGCACCACGCAGGGAAGAATTGAAGACGGACCAACTGGTCGTCAACCTGGGTCCCCAGCACCCCTCCACGCATGGTGTGTTCCGCATGGTCGTGGTGTTGGAAGGTGAGACTGTAGTGGACATTAAACCGGTCATGGGGTATCTGCACCGCAACCATGAAAAGATCGGTGAAAGAAATACCTTTTTACAGATCATGCCGTTCACTGACCGGCTGGATTACATCTCTTCAATGAGCAATAACTTTGGTTATGCCCTCACCGTTGAAAAATTGATGGGCATCAAGCCGCCTGAGCGAGCCGACTATATCCGCGTGATGATGGCGGAACTGACCCGCATCGAGAGCCATATCATGTCCATTGGTTTCCTGCTCAATGACCTGGGCGCTTACTTTACACCGGCGTTGTATTCACTTGAAGAACGTGAACTGATCCTGGATATCTTCGAAGCCGTTTCAGGTTCGCGCATGATGTGCAATTACTTCCGCTTTGGGGGAGTCGTGCGGGATGTGAGTGACGAAATACTAAAAAAAGTTTATGATCTGGTGGAGAACCGCCTGTCCAGAAAAGTGGATGAACTGGATCGGTATCTTTCCAGCAACGAGATCGTGCAAGCTAGAACTAAAGGTGTAGGCGTCATCACCGGGGAGCAGGCGATCGCGCTCAGCACCACCGGCCCGGTATTGCGTGCTTCTGGCATTCCGTATGACATTCGGCGTGCCGACCCTTACAGTATCTATGAAAGATTTGAATTTGATGTGGTCATTGGTCAGCACGGCGATATTTACGACCGCTACAAAGTGCGACTTGGAGAAATCCGTCAGAGCATCCGAATTCTGCATCAAGTGCTGCAGCAGATGCCCAAAGAGGGTCCCATTTTGACCGGAAAGCTGCAATATCAGGTGCGTGTGCCTGCGGGGGAGGCTTACGGCCGGGTAGAAGGCCCAAAAGGCGAATTGGGCTTTTATGTCGTCTCTGATGGAAAACCGAATCCCAAACGTTATCACGTGCGCGCCCCATCCTTCATCAATTTGACCGGTCTGGCTGAGATGAGCCGCGGCGAGAAGGTGGCCGATGTGGTGGCCGTTTTAGGCTCCATCGATATTGTTTTAGGCGAAGTGGATCGATAGGTTGGAGGAAGCATGAAAGGTTCAGGAATCATCAAAGGCCTGGGTGTCACATTCAAGCACTTCTTTGATACCTATTGGGTCGATCTCCGCGAGGGGAAGAAAAGATACAACACCAAGGCAGGAATTGCAGAGCGAACCTCAGCAGAGGTCTCCGGTTTCTTTACCGTGCAATACCCTGAAGAAAAAATGCCGGTACCGGAAGAATTTCGTTTCTTGCCTTTCCTGGTTTACGAACACACCGAAACAGGAGATAAAAAGTACCGATGCA
>JAYFNV010000050.1:0-35454 GCA_034933225.1 Anaerolineaceae bacterium
ACCAATTGTTATTCTTTGGCGGGCATACCCATATGCCAACATTTGCGTACATCAATCCTGCTACAGAAGTCTGTGTTTCACAAAAAACCCGTGCAGGTCAATGGCGATTGAGTGATTTTGGAAATCCGGAAATACATATCTTTATTAATCCTGGTTCAGTAGGCTACTCAAGAGATGGCTGTCCGCAGGCTTCTTATGCATTTCTGGATACAGATAAGGGATTAATTGAGATCAAACGTGTTCCATATACGTTAAATCTTCATTCATTAGAAAACCGTTTTAGGGCAGTGCAAGATCTTAAAGCGCGTACAATCCTAAGTGGCCTAACTCAAAAGATTAAGAACGCATCAGTTCCAAATCCCGGGAAGATGCCTGCCGATTGGTGGGATTTCTATCAAAAAGAGCGCTGTTAAAATAGGAGGAGCTATGCAAACAAAACCGCCAACAAACAAAGGCATTAGCACAGGTATTGTTATAGTAGTATTGTTATTATTGATTCATATTCTTGTGGATGTTCTTAATAATGGTAATAGTCGCGCTGATTTCTTCTTATGGTTTATACAAGTATTACTGTATTTCTTTGGAGGACTGATCGCAGCCAGCAGTCAATTTATAGCCCAACATGATTTGCCTGATCCTACTGAAGGAATTGCCAACGCCTCAAGAGGCAGCGCTCTCATCGTATTTGCGGTAATGTGGTGTTATTTTGTAATTCGTAGTATTGCCATTGATGATGCAGGCATGTTCGCTGGGATGGGACTTGTTTTTAGTATATTTTTTGGAATGGCCGATCTTGTTATCGCACTCGTACTCGGGAGTATATCGGGTAGTATTATTAGAAAGAAAAACGAATTATATCAATGACCATAGAGGAGGAATAAATGAGTTCAAGTCGATTAAGCAAGGAATGGTGGGAAGATCCTGTTAGCTTTTTAATCCAGTTTTGGTGGGTAATTTTGTTAGTTATTGTGATTGGTCTTACCCTTTATTTCACTCGTGAATGGTGGATGCCACTTCTGGGCCTTGTTTGAGTTTGCAGCACAGATTTGCTCCTAATCTACATAGCTCGGGGAATTTTACGAGGAGGATAAGGTGGGAAAAAAAAGCGTTTTGTTTGGATTACTACTCTCGTTATTGTTATTGACTGGGTGTGAACAAAAAATAACTATAAATTTTCCTCGAGAGCAGGAATGGTCTATTAGGACTGTAGCGGATTTTAAAAACGAGGTGATTCAAGGTGTAGGTGAAACTGCGGGAAATCTGCTCGGTGTTCCAATATCCGGTGGTTTGTTTGATACAGAAACACTGCTTCAGCCAGTGATGAACACAATGCAGAGTTCCTTTGAGGAGCAGGGAATTGATTTTTCTTGGTCTTATAAAGCTGACAAACTACAATATCGCGCTAGCGGGAAATCATTCAGGCAAATTGCACAAACAGAACCCGGGAGTTTTGCTTCTTTAACTCAAGTCAGCGAGGATACATATCGGCTTTATATTGATTTCAGCGCTTTAGGTGATGATTATATGATGATCTCTGGTTATCTTTATGATTCAACCATCACCATAAACGCCGGTAAAATCATTGATAGTAATGCTGATAAACAAACTCGGACTTCGGCAACCTGGGAGAATCCGACATCTATAGATGTGACTTTTCAGCCAGGATCATCTTCCATTCTCCTACCTGTACTTGCTGGATTGGGTGGACTAGGCATTCTTGCCTTACTGATCAAATTAATATCAGGATCGGGTCAGGGGATAAATTGTCCGATTTGTGGAAAGAAAAACAAATCAGGTCGTACAGAATGTTCAGGTTGCGGAACCTGGTTGTAAAAACTAGCAAAAATGTATAAAAAGATTTTATGCAATTTTTAATACAAATTCTATACACACAGATAGTACAGCTTACCCGCACCTAGGTGAAAAATAATGAACACAGGTGCGCATTGGGAATGCTAATGGGTACAAGTCTAATCCCATGCGGGACCAGTGTCGGCGAATTATCTTTTACAGTCTTCCAAGCTAGAAAAGGCGGTTTCAATCCTATAAAAAGGATGCGCTGGCTAAGATGAACATTCTGGGATTTTCCACTCTTAGGGTCTACGCAATCATCGTAGGCCTTTGTGGGGTGGAGATTCCTGCTGTCCAGGTTAATTGAATCAAACCTCATTGGATGAATAATTTCTCGAATGGCGAGGACAGCCACGTGGAGAAAATTTATTCGCTTAGTGAATGCTGTCTATGACAAGGTGAGGAAAGCGGGATAGGTGGGTGATACTACCATATTAGTAGCTACAGACAATACTCCAGAGGGTGAAAGGCAAGCTTTTGGTATTTCTGCTTCATTCGGTCAGCACGAAGCACACTGGAGGACAATCTTCAACGGTCAAAGAAATTGCAGCCTTAATCATTTGAAGCCAGTGATCAGTGATGATCATATAGAGCTGGAGGAAAAATGAGGGGCTGTCTTTGGAATTGTATCTGGGCAGTGGTGTCGTTTAATTTACAGTAAAACGCAGAGCTAATGTTCCCAAGTAGTCTTTGAGGGCAGAAATCGCAGAATACGTTCGATCCGTGTTTAATACGCCAAACCGGAAGGCAGTAGTAGAATATCTTCGGGCGGTTATCAAGAAATATGCAGGTGCTATACCCAGGTTATCTGTTGGATGGACTACAAAGCGCGGATGTAAGACGCATTCACCGGCAGGTTCATCCAGCCAGATACGCTTGTGCCGGAGCCGGGGAGCTCACAGGGGTACAACAGGTATGCTTATGCAAATAACAACCCCATTAATTATACAGATCCTAGTGGGCATTGTGCAAATACACTAAGCCTGCTTGGAAATATTATAAGTTGCACAAGAGCTTTTTTTACCACATTGAATGTATATAATAATGGCGTAAGAAATCCATTTCAGCTCGCAAGCGCGGCATTTGGGCTTACAGACAGAATTAGTGATATACATGAGAAGATTGATTCGTTGAATCATGATTCAGATATAGTGTTCAGTAACGATCCTTCAATATCCTCAGGGGAAAGATGGAGAGCATCAAAAAACGTAGGATTATTTGCGGTAGGAACAGCAGCAAACATTGTGGGTGGAGTACAAGTTGTAAGAGGAATTTCGGCATTTACACGAAGTGGTGTGGGTGGATCGGATTATTTCGTCGAAGGTACTAAATTTAATGAAACATTTTTGAAGGGTGATAAATTATTCCGAATATCGGGAAGTGACGCTCAAAACATTGGTAACTGGGCATTTAGACAAAATCCAGGAAATCAAATAAACGCTATTCAATCAGGAGCACTTCCACCCGGAAATTCTGCCAGGTTTATCTCAACTGTGAATGTAAATGGACTGGTTGATGGAGAAGTCAGCCAAGTTAGTAGCCTTTTTGGGCAACCTGGCGGAGCATGGCAAGTAAAAATCCCGGGGGCTAACCCTCTATTGGAGTTTGGTGTTCCTCAAAGATTGCCTATAGGCCTTATGCCTTTTGTGCCTGTCTTTCCACTAATTGACGTTAGTAATTCGAATCAATAAATTTTAAATTAGGATTGTCATGAATAATCTAAAAAGTATTCTCACTCATAATGGAGAAATTGAGATACGAACTAATGAAAATGAATTGTTGTGGGTGGGGAAACCCCTAAGCATTTCAGTTAATCAAATTATTAGTATTCCTTCAAGTACTGATTTCATAGTTCTATTAAATGGACTAGAAGCAAATGAAAAAAGAATAACAAATTTAATTAGATTAACTTGTTTGGGAATAATTGTTTGGCAAGTTGAATTTCCAAAAAGTAATTATCGATTAATTAGAACTCCAAAAATCGATGACGTTGATATATATACTGGAGTTTCTAGAATTGAAAACGGATTGGTTTATGCTTATTCATGTTTAGGTTATTCTGACCGTATTGATTTAATAACCGGAAAAATTCTTTCTTCAGATTTCGTAAAATAATTTGCTACTTATGCTAGGTTTCATTTCGTATAAGAATTCTGAGGCACTATTTTTCTGTTACATGCGGACAAATTACTTGGATGCATTGATGTTTTCTGTCACTGATCAGCCAGTAATCTCTGGATTATCTAGTGTATTGCTGTTGAGTGAAAATTATGCCATTTCACCGGCAGGCTCATCCATCCTGATACGCTTGTACCGGAGCAGGGGAGCTCCTTAGGACTGTCTAGTTTCTTATAAACGAGCTTAGCCAGTCGGTACTGAGGCTGAACAACCAAAGCACGCATGTACGATGCCTTCACCGGCAGGTTCATCCAGCCAGATACGCTTGTGCCGGAGCCGGGGAGCTCACAGGGGTATAACAGGTATGCTTACGTAAATAACAATCCGATCAGGTACACGGATCCTAGTGGGCATATGGCTTGGCAAGGTGAAGGAGGATCTGATACTGCAGAGCAAATCGGGTATGATAAAGCCAGGTTAGAAAACCTTAAATGTCAGTCAGGTGATACAGCCCACTGTTCTTATGGAGAACAACATCCTGTAGAACTTGCAGGCTTTGTTACGACTTCCTTAATCACGGGAGCTGCATCAGAAGCATATATTTTGGGTGGCGGGCTTGCAGCTACAGCAGATTCGGTAGTGTGGAATGCAGGCGTGGCTTGTCTTAAAAGTACGGTTTGTAGATATATTACTGGGGCTGGTATTGGTGTTGCTGCTACGCAATTGCCTAATCGGTTAGCAAGGGTTATGCCAGTAAATATTTTTGAAACCGCTACCAGTTTAGGGCCACCAAATAATCCTGATGTATTTGTTTCTCCGGCTGATGATTTAGCAGGATTAACTTCATCAGTGGAAATATCACAAACTCTGTCATTATATAATTCTTCTGGAGGATATATAGAAGGTCCCTTTGCTGTTTTGGAATTTGATGCTGTTGATGGTATTACATAGCCAATTTTTCGAAACAATATGGGCTTTATCGGACAAGGATTTACAGCAGGAGGAGCACATGAATACGCAATTCCTAATCTTAGTATTAGTAGCCTTCAAAACCTTAATGTAAGGATAGTACCATGAACTGTAAATGTGAAGAATTGAATGAACTTGAAGGTAATGATGCTTTTCATTACATAAAACAACACCTTAAATTGATAGAAGGAAAAAATTGGCAAATTGTTTACCAATGCCCTTCTACAAAAATAACATGGTTATTGGATTATCCACAAGGCGAATACCATGGAGGCGGCAGCCCTCGCTTAAGGAAACTGCCACTAAGTAGGTAATGCCCATTGTGCATGTGCCGTTCTTAGCGATGGATTTTAGAAAGAACCCCTACAAGACTTAATGAAGCAAAACTAACCCAGAACTCTGCAGTTAAATAGTCAGGATACCTCATGGGGATGTCGTTAAGTTCAAAAAATGTTAATAAGCTTAGACATTTAACTATCTATTGTAAAAAATACTGGTCAGGTTCATTCCAGCACAAGCGGCGCTGAAAATGAGAAGTCAACGCGCGAATGTACGACGCCATCAGCGGCAGGTTCATCCAGCCAGATACGCTTGTGTCGGAGCCGGGGAGAACCTCTAGAGCTTTTCTATCCCTTCTGGACGAGTGTGGCCAGACGACGCTGAGCACTCAAAGCGCGCATGTACGATGCTTATCTAGGGCGATTTGTTTCACCTGATACCGTTGTACCTGATTTCTCAAACCCGCAATCACTGAACCGTTATAGCTATGTGAACAACCGCGTAATTAATTTCAATGATCCATCAGGCCATGTTTTTGATAGTTTTCAGCAGGGTGCGATAGATCAATTTCTAAATGATATGACCTTTGGCTTTTTAGATATAGCAAAAGTCGCACTTGGAGGATCAAGTATTGATTCAAATAAAGACGCAATGTACAATCTGGGTAAACAGGCCGGAAGGACGGCCAGTTTGGCAGTTTCTACCTACCTCACTGTTGAAGGAGCGGCAACAACTGTAGCTGTACTTGCTGCAATGGGAACGACTGGAGGTGTTGGGGGTATATGTGCTTTGGCATCAGGAGGCGCTTGTTTAATTCCAGTCGCGGCAACCGAGGCTGTAGAAGGAGAATTTGCCCTTGCAGGAGTTCTAGAGTCTGCTTGGGGTGCAGGGAGTTTAGCATACATTTCTGCGAATCCTCTTTCTTCACAAAAAGGTTCGCAATTCACAAGTAAAACCCTCTTTAATAATAAATATGGGCGTTTAGATGTTGAGAATCCAAACCCTGAGCAGAGACCAGGACAGATCCATTTTCAACAAGGAAACAATAAATGGATCTATGATCCAAAAACAAATTCCTTTTTTCCTGCCAAAGGAACTAATGTTTCTTCTCCAAAATGGTTAAATGATTTGCTTAAAGAGAAAGATTTTCAAAATGCAATTATTAAAGGGTTAAAATACCTAGGAGAATAAATATGAAAATGAACGATGCAATGATGGACGTAATTTCTCGATTCCAATTTGGCATTGATGATAAGAATGGTATTCTTGCACCAAAACTTGAGGAACTTATAATTGGCGGAATTTGCGAGTTACGAGGATGCTTTTTCTTAGCAAATTTATTACCGAGCGAGTTTGATATAGATATTGCAAGAAAACAATCATTTGATCAGACTCAATTAGAATGCGACATTAACCACATCCATATAGAAGACTATTTAGATTCTCAACTGTTTTCTGAAAAAACTCTTCTTGAACAAAGTTTCCTGTATGGTAGAAAACTTCGAGATTTATTTGATGATGGGGAAAAGTATTTAATCATCATTAGTTTATCCAATGATCAATTCCTTGATTGTAATGTGAGATTTCATAAAAAACGCCCCGGTGAAGAATGGTTAGGTAATGATATTAATTTATATGAAGAATGTATTGCGATCATTGAGTAATTCTTGATAACTCGAGATGCTTAAATGATTGATTTCTTGCGAATTAATTGATAATTCATCGTATCAGTTTATTTTTCTGGAAATCGATGAAGTTCATTACAGTGACACTGATAGAAATTCTCATGAAACAAAAAACTTACCAAATCCCTACAAATTAGATGCCAACGGCAATATGACCTGCCGCCAGGAAAATGGGGTAACTTACTTACAGACCTACAATGCTGAAAACAGAATTAGCGGTATCATGGTTTATGCAGGCAATTGTGATAGCCTGGGCGCGCAGGTAGGGGCTACCTGGCAGTTTATCTACGATGGAGACGGCACCAGGGTAAAACAAGTCTACACTGCGGATAGTGTGACAACCACCACCTATTACTTTGCAGGTGGCACGTACGAGATGGAGGTGGAAGGGACGCAAACAACCGTCACACAGTATTACTCCGTTGGCGGAGTTTCGGTGGGCATGCGCCAGGGAGAGACCCTCAGCTACTTCCTCACCGATCATCTTGGCTCTGTGGTAGGGGTAACTGACTCAACGGGGAGTTTGGGCTATGAGGCTCGCTATCTGCCATTTGGTGAAGTCCTTTTGAAAAGTGAAGACGACACCCCAACCGATTACGGCTACACCTTCCAGAAGGTGGTGACCGACTCTGGCCTGATGGACTACAAAGCCCGCATGTACGACGCCTTCACTGGCAGGTTCATCCAGCCAGATACGCTTGTGCCGGAGCCAGGGAGCTCACAGGGGTATAACAGGTATACTTACGTAAAAAACAATCCAATTAATTACTCGGACCCAAGTGGGCATAGTCCATGTTTAGATAATGAAGGAAGTGGCAACTGTGGGATTGACCCAGATTGGAAAAAAACCATTCAAAAAAAGCCCTTCAATAGAACTGATTTGGAAGTTATTACTTTTAGTTTTGCCACACAGCCAATTAAAATTATGGAGAGGGAAGATTCCACCACAGATTTTAGTGGAAGTGGCGATCTGAATACAATTATTAGGCCTAAATGGTATTCTAAGAAAGAAGATTTAGAAAAAGTTGGGCCAGATTCTATTGCACAAGCAGTTTATGATACAGTTGAAACCGGAGGAAATATCTTATATATTCTTTTTCCTCATGGCGATCAGGTTGTTTCTGTATCAATCCAATCCAATCAACCGTATCAATGGGGACCAAATCTTCCTCCAAGACTAATGGATGTTGAGGTTACAAATAATTCGGATAATGTTATGAATTATTACCTATCCATTTCGGGGGGAGGAACTAATCTTACTTCGAATATTTCTGCAGGACCAGGCCAAACTTCTTCTTTCAATATTCCTCAGAGTTATATTCCTAGTGATGGATATAATGTTTTTATTAGAGCGACTAATTCATGTTCAAGAGCTTGTATCTATGCTAAAAATACTATTCTATTTCAAGGTTGGAGTCAATTTTATGTTAAATGAAATGGAAAAATGGATGATTAAAAACAAAAATACAATAATCATTTTTATCATAATCTTTCTACTTTTTGGCTGTTCAAAACCGAAGGTCAAAGATCCAATCGCAACTGATTCTCAATTTACAAACCAGCAAATAAAGCTCTATTCTTCAGCTGATTACAATACTTATTCAACAAAAGATGTTATCTCTGCTGAAATTTGGAATTTATCAGGAAAAGAGGTTAAATTTCCAAACAACTATAACATTAAGATTTACGAATACTTGAATGATGATTGGAAAGAAATTTCTGAAAAACCAGTGACAAGATTGCCTTCTGGAAACTTTGAATTTAATCCAAATGATGGGAGTTCTAATATTCGTATGATTGGAATATTTCCCGATTTACCAGATATAAATCAAGAATATTATTTAAGGATATATGTTTCCGGAAAAATGGTGGAGGGCAATAAGGAGGTTGAAGTAACTGCCTATATAGATGTCAAGCTAAAGCCGTAATAATTGATGATTATCACATCGAATTTAATACAATTATATAACACATATTAACATGAATTAATAATATATCTTAATTTTGAGCAAATTACAAGCTAAAAAGAATCGATACTGTATTGGAAAATTTGGCTGTATTCTAATTTGATTTGTTCGAATAATTCAACATGAAAGTGGTACTGTTGCTTCGGTGTTTATCCCTTTTGGGAAGAACTTTTGCCAATATGAGGTAGCCTAGGCGATACTGGCTTGATGGACTTCAAAGCACGCATGTACGACGCCTTCACCGGCAGGTTCATCCAGCCAGATACGGTTGTGCCGGAGCCGGGGAGGCTCGAATTATTATCCCCTTGTTAAATCAATGGCGCCCCCGGAGAGGCTCGAATTATTATCCCCGTAGGGGACTCCAACCTACGTTTTAAATGCATGGCGCCCCCGGAGAGGCTCGAACTCTCAACCTACTGATTCGAAGTCAGGCACTCTATCCAATTGAGCTACGGGGGCGAATCTCTCCATTTATACTTCAAAAAAGGGGGAATGTAAAGAAAAAGCCTGTTTCGTTTGCACCCTTCAACAAATGCCCAAAGTAATCTACAATCAATCAAATTGTATTCATCAGGTATTTTTAGGGTGTTTGCGACGGAGTGCAAATGGAAGATTACCGCGTAAAGTTAAATCAAAAATTGAACCTGACCAAAGATTTTTCGCCGGATGATTACGGCGACTGGAAGGGTAAAAAAGAGAAAGGGCTGGTCCAACTGGCTGAGTTGAAGGGCGAGTTGGAGAGGCTGCAAGACATTTTATATGCTGAGCATAAGCACAAAGTTTTGGTGATCTTGCAGGCAATGGATACGGCCGGCAAAGATGGCACGATCCGTTCGATCTTCAGCGGGGTCAATCCACAGGGGGTGAGGGTGGCCAATTTTAAGGTGCCGACCCCCATCGAAAATGATCATGATTTTCTGTGGCGCGTTCACAGCCAGGTGCCCGCCAAAGGGGAGCTGGTGGTCTTCAACCGTTCGCATTATGAGCAGTTGCTTGTGGTGCGTGTTCACAAACTGGAACCCAAAGCTGATTGGCAACTGCATTACCGGCAGATCAATGAGTTTGAGCGGCTGTTGGCCGAAACCGGCACGACCATCATCAAGTTCTTCCTGAATATTTCAGTTGATGAGCAAAAGACCCGTCTCCTGGAAAGGATCGATACCCCGGAGAAACAATGGAAATTCAACCCGGGTGATCTTGCGGAACGCAAACTATGGCCTGATTATATGAAGGCCTATGAAGATGCGATCTCAAAGACGAGCACGGAGTACGCTCCCTGGTATATTGTTCCGGCCAACCATAATTGGTACAGGAACCTGGTGGTGGCTCAGATATTAGCGGAAAAGCTCAAAGAACTGAAGCTGCAATACCCGGCCGCGGTGGAAAACCTGGCAGAATATCGCAGCCAATTGGAGAACGAATCTGGTGGCAAGGCTGTGTGATCCTTCAATTATTTATGCGGTTTTTTCGGGTAGAATTGTTGATAACATATTATGGATGAAACCTCACTGATCAATTCTGCAATGCAAGGCGAGCTGGACGCTTTCAACCGTCTGGTCCTGGCGTACCAGGACATGGCGTTTAATGTGGCCTACCGAATTTTAGGGGATGAGGACCAGGCTGAAGATGCCACGCAGATCGCGTTCATTTCTGCTTACAAGAACTTAAGTTCATTCAGGGGCGGTTCCTTCAAGGCATGGGTGATGCGCATGGTCACCAATTCTTGCTATGATGAGCTGCGCCGCAAACAACGTCATCCAACTACGCCGTTGGAACCTGTCAATGAAGAGGACGGCGAGGAGATGGATTCTTCAGAGTGGCTGGCCTCGGATGATCCCTCGCCGGAAACAACCATGGAGCAGGCGGAGATCGAGCACGCCATTGAGCATTGCCTGCAGCGGCTCTCGCCTGATTTCCGAGCCGTGGTGGTTTTGGTGGATGTGCAGGGAATGGACTACGAAGAAGTCTCGCGCAGCGTGGGCAGCCCGCTGGGAACGATAAAAAGCCGCCTCGCCAGAGCACGCCTTCATTTAAGAGATTGTTTGCGCGGATTTGAGGAACTTCTACCCGCCGAGTTTCGTCTTGATAGTGAGGCACGCCATGAATAAAACACTCACACATCAAGATTACGAATTGATCTCAGCGTTCCTCGATTCTGCTTGTTCTCCCAGGGAAGTTGCAAAAGTCGAGGCACGCATACAATCAGACCCAGACTTTAATCAGGCTGTGACTGAGTTCAAACGCGCCAAGTACGCTTTGAGCAAGATTCCAAAAAAGAGGGCGCCGCGTAACTTTACGCTTTCAGCCGCCATGGTACCGCAAAAGGCAAGGAAATCCATTTGGGTTCCTGCTCTAAATTTTGTTGCCCTTGGCGCTTCACTAATGTTGGTTGTGGTCTTTGTTGGGAGTAAGTTCTTTGATTTTGGGGGTAGTACCCTAACGGCCAAGGAAGCAGCCCCCATGATGGCGGCCGCCCCTGCAGATTATTCCAGTTCCGATCCCATGATCAGCCCCATGATCACCTGGCAGCAAGTGGGTGGGCTGGGTGGCGGTGGCGGGGATTCCGGTGCTTATGGCATTGGCGGAGGGCCGGCCGCAGATACCTTCAGCGCTGAATCTGCTCCAGATACGACCCGCAGCTTGACCACAGAAATGAACCCTGAGCCGACCGCTGAGAGCCCTGAGACGGCTACTCTGAGCGCCGAGGATGCGTCGGGTTTGATCCTGGGTGTCGCGCCAGAAGAAGAGCAGGGCACTGTATTACTGAACGACCAGGCGTCAGCCTCAGAACCGACCGCTTCAGTAACCCCCTGGCTGCTCATTTCTGAGATCTCTCTGGGCGCAGTCGCGCTGCTCTCTGTGTTGATCTCGCTCTTGCTGCGCAGGCGGCGGTAATTGCCTTCCAAACCCTTTAAGTTCTGTCCAATTTGTGCATCTCCCCTGGTGATCCGTGATCAGATGGGGGAGATGCGTCCAACTTGCCCCGCGTGCGGATGGGTTCACTACGAAGACCCAAAAGTGGCTGCCGGGGTATTGGCCGTTGTAGACAACAAGATCTTGCTGGTGCGGCGCACCATGGATCCATTCATCGGCAAGTGGAGCATACCGGCTGGCTTTGTGAATGCCTTTGAGGACCCCGCCAAAGCCGCGGTACGCGAGTGCCGTGAGGAAACCGGTCTGATCGCCGAGGTGGATGGGTTGTACGAGATGCTTACCGGCCGTGAACACGCGCGCGGTGCAGATATTTTTCTGGTCTATCACGTCGGCAAAGTGAGTGGGGAGATCCAGGCGGCGGATGATGCCGACGGCGCAGATTGGTTCCAGTTGGACCAACTGCCAGAGTTGGCTTTTGAGTCGACCCGCAAGATCATCGCCCGATTGAACAAAGAATAAAAATTTAAAAAATCCAAAAATGATAAAATGGTATAGAGGTTGCATCCTCTTTCTTGTCGATTAACCCATTTCGAAAGTGACCCCCATGCCTGGTTATACTAATTCTCGTACTTCACACACGAAGAAATCAAAACCAACCTCCACCAACCGTCGCAGCAGTGGCAAGAAGTCCAAGTCTGCCGCTCAGCCCATCCGCTTATCGCCGGAGACCAAAAAAGATATCATCGGCGGTCTGCTGGCAGTGGTGGGTGTCATCAGCCTGTTCAGTTACTTCTCCACAGAACAGGGCATGCTCACCACCTGGTTCAGCAATTTCTTGAAGCATATTGCGGGTTGGGGAGGCATTTTGCTGCCTCTGGCGCTGGTGGCTTCAGGGCTGTGGCTGCTCTTTCGGAATGTAGAAAAGTTCCCACGGCTGTCCACGGGTCGCTCCATCGGCATTGTCCTGGCTTATTTCAACATTCTGGCCTGGTTCCACTTCATTGATGGCGGTGGCTACACCAGCGCGGCGCTCGGCAAGGGTGGGGGCTATGTAGGCGCTTTCTTTAGCCAACTCCTGACCAGTGGTCTTGGCAACGCCGGTGCGGTCGTGTTTCTCATCGCCTGGCTGATCATTTCGCTTGCCTTTATTTTGGACCATTCTGTGCCGGAACTGGCAGACGACGTCTCCAAATTGTTCCAGCATTCGAAGACGGAAGTAAAACCCCGCCCGGTCGCACGTATCCAAACCGCCGTAGAAAAAGCTCCGCGCAAGGTGATGACGTTTGAAGAGCACGAGGAATTGCCAGAAGGCTTTAGCCCGCTCAATACCACGGGCAGAGAGACCGCAGCACCTACCCTCGTTGTCAGCCCCAAACAGAAGGGATCTGACCTTGTGGATGAGCCGCAGGTGGCTGGCCGGCCGGCCGTAACTGCCAGAGGGAACGAAACGTCTGCCCAGCAAGAGGCTCCTGTAGTGAGCGAACCAGTGGTGACGCGGGTGGTAAAACCGCAGAAACCCTGGCCCATGCCCGCTATTGATGCAGTGCTCGATCCGGCCAACCCGATCTCCATTCAGGGTCATGTTGATAAAGACCGCGCCAGGATCATAGAAGAAACCCTGGCTTCGCTGGGAGCTCCCGGCCACGTGGTAGAAATACACCGCGGGCCAACGGTGACCCAGTTTGGCGTTGAACCCGATTTTATTGAATCTCGCAGCGGCAAAGTACGCGTACGCGTTGCCAAGATCGTCTCAGTGGCAGATGACCTGGCCATGACCCTGGCCGCGCCCAGCATTCGTATTCAAGCGCCAGTTCCTGGCCGCAGCTATGTGGGCATTGAAGTACCCAACCCGGAAGTTGCCGTGGTGGGGCTGCGTGAGGTGATCGAAAACGAAGCTTACCGCAAGCTCAAATCCAGCCTGCGCATTGGGCTGGGCAAAGATGTATCTGGCAAACCTATTTGTGCGGATCTGACCACTATGCCGCATTTGCTCATTGCCGGTACCACCAACTCGGGTAAATCGGTGTGCGTCAATTCCATCCTCACCAGTTTGCTGCTCACCAATTCGCCGGCCGATCTGCGACTTGTGTTGGTGGACCCCAAGCGGGTGGAGCTGACCGGCTATAACCGCATTCCGCACTTGCTGGCTCCTGTGGTAGTGGATGCCGAAAAAGTCATCGGCGCCCTGCAGTGGGTGATCCGCGAGATGGATGCTCGCTATCACAAGTTCGCCAAGGTGGGCGTGCGTAACATCGCTGAGTTCAACAAGCGCGGCGAGGAGCACCTGCCGTACCTGGTGGTGGTCATCGATGAGTTGGCTGACCTGATGATGCTGGCGCCGGATGAAACCGAGCGCGCCATTATGCGCCTGGCGCAACTGGCCCGCGCCACCGGCATTCATCTCATCATTGCCACCCAGCGCCCATCCGTGGATGTGCTGACCGGCCTCATCAAGGCCAACCTGCCGGCACGCATCGCATTTGCGGTAGCCTCGGGCGTCGATAGCCGCGTGATCCTGGATCAGCCTGGCGCTGAAAAGCTGTTGGGTCGCGGTGATATGCTTTACCAGGCACCCGATGCACCCGCACCGGTGCGCTTGCAGGGTACTTATGTCTCTGACGGAGAGATTCAGCGGTTGGTAGAAAACTGGAAAGTCATTGCCATGAACTACAACGATGGCACCACCGTGGACCCCTTCGCCAATGCGTCTTACGAAATGCTGCCAGACGGCGTGCCCCTCAAACAGGGCGCTCTGTGGGAAGATGGCCAACTGGTGAACGAAGACCCCAGCCTGAACGACGCCATCTCCATTGTGCGCAAAGAGGGCAAGGCGTCCATCTCCATGCTGCAGCGTCGGATGCGTGTAGGCTACACTCGGGCAGCCCGTTTGATCGATAAGATGGAGGAGCGTGGCATCATCGGCCCACAGGTGATGGGTGTGCAGACTCGTGAGGTTCTGGATTATGGCGAGGAAGCCAAAGCCAGTGAAGAATTACCTGAAGAAACTGAATAATTAAATGAAAAGAGCGCTTCAATTAGAAGCGCTCTTGTTTTTATCAGTTTGTTTTGGATTTAAACACACCAGCACCGTAGCTCACCAGCGCGCCCAGGAAGCCAAATGCCATAAGCAGGGAGCTTAATTCAGAGCCTCCCGCAGAGACAAAGTCAGAGCCAAAGTAGTACGCTGCCAGGGTGAAGACCAGCCCGGCCACTGAGGCTACCACGGCAGCAGTTCGCCTGGTCTTGAACGAAAAGATCAGCGAGGCGACTGCGGCGAGCAGCAACAGGGTTCCCAGCACCACGTGGATGGCAATGATGGCTGAATTACCGAACACCCAGGCCCAGGCTTGCTGGCTTACCAGCTCTTCCGGGATTTCCACATACAGGTTGGCGATCATACCAAAGATAAAAAGAGCCAGAAGAGTATGTACAGCTCCCATGGTGACGCTGCGGTAAGTTTTGATCGATTTTGAATTGTCCATAATTATGACCTCCTTGATTTCATTTGATTCATTGTAGACTTAAATTGTCAGAATAACATTAAAGAATAAAAAATGAGCCTCCAGACCTGGAGGCTCATTAAGAATCGATTTTCGCACTAATCTTCTGCGAGCAAGATCACTTTATCATGCTGGTTAAAGGTGCGTTTTTCCGATTTATCCGGGTTAAGGGTGACCCCGTAGGCTTTCTCGGCTGTGTGAGCATCTGCGGCAATACGGTAGCCGATGGCGGTTTGACCCTGGCGGCGTGCAGATTCTGCGATGGTGTAGAAGTTGACCTCGGTACCGGTCTTTACGTATTGAGACACCGGGCAAACATAAGCTTCTGCGCCTTCCGGATCAAAGAGATCGGTAAAGACAGCGTTCAACTCTTTGTTCTCAGAAACCTGAGTGAGCAACAAACTAACCATCTTGTCACTGACGATGAAGTCATCTGCCTGGGCCACCTCGGCAAGGTTGCGGTTGCGGATGTCCAGCATTTCGCTGACGATCGAGAAATCATGCCCTGACTTGAGCGAAATGTCGCGCAAGTGCAGCAGGGTGATGAGGGTGTGAGAATCAGCCTTCTGGCCTGGCAGATCATCAGAATAGCAGAGCAGGATGATGTGGTTGAACTCGGTCAGCTTAAGCGACTCCAGCAGCGCCCGATCGGTGATGTTGCCTTCAACGAAATTGACCTTCTGGTTCTTCAGGGTTTTCTTCACAGAGGCGATCTTGGCTTCCAATCCGTCCACATTGCCCACAATGGTGATCTCTGAACCGGCGCTGACGTAATTATCCAGTTCCTGGGCCAGGCGGGCGCCGCGCCAGTTCCAACCCAGAATGAGGGTCTTCTCTGGAGCAGACTTGCTTTTGGCAGGCGAGACGATGACCTGTTCATCCACCTCTGGCTTGCCATCGGTGAAGACCTTGTCATCATCCTCGGCAATGAGGATGACCTTGTCGCCACCTTCGATGACGGTATCCATGTCGGGGTTCAGGGCAGCGGGGTAGCCCTCTTTGACCAGCCCCATGACGGCGTTCTTGTTGAAAAGATTGATGATCTCGCCGTACTTCTTGCCTTGCAGTTCCTTCAATACAGGGGTGTAGATCTCATCCCCACCAAAATCGAGCAGCTCGGTGTAGACCACTGATAGGCCCGATTGGCGGCAGGTCTGCGCAATGATGCGAGCCACGATATCGCCGGTCTGGATGACCTCCACCTCATCTTTGCCCACCATTTTGGCAACATCGCCGTTCTCGGCCTTCTTCAGCTCCGCGGTGATGTGATAGGGCTCGCTGCGGCGGTTGGGGTAATTGACGATTGCCAGCACGGTCTTGATGACCTCGGCATCTGCTTCTTCGCTCTCGCCTGGGCTGAGTACGATGATGGATTTGGAGTTGTTGAGGGAGACCAGGTCAAGATCGGTGATCTCAAGCGGGTTGCCGGTGCGGCAGACGATCTTCATTTTACCGGTGCTCTCCACACGGCTGCGGATCTCGTCTTCCATCTCCACTTTGTCTTTATCGGCCAGGATCACCACAGATGATTTCGCCTGGTTCTCGTTGGCAGCAGCCAGCTCAGAGAGGATGGTGAATATTTGCTCCGACCAGCCCAATATGATGGTCTGATTGGTCTCCAGCACACGGGAGCGGCCTTTGCGCAGCTCTTCCAGCTTGCCTTCCACACCACTGGTGAGCACACCGATGAGGGTGGAGATCACAAACACGCCGCCGATCGTTACCAGCAGCATGGCGATGCGAAAGCCCCAGCCGGTGTCTCCGCCCATGGTGCCGGCGTCGAGGGTGCGCATCAGCGATTCCCAGGCCGCCTCCATAAAGCCGATGGTCTCACCGCCATCGCCCACCGGGATCTTGAAGAGCGAAACCACCGCCCCGGCCACCATAATGATGACCAGCGAAAGAATGCCCAACCATAGGATAAGTGCGCCTGTTCCTTTTGAAAACGTGTTGTCTACAGCGTATTGCAGTCGTTCCTTGAAAGATGGTTTTTCTGACATGTGTATTCTCCGAATGAGTAGGATGATAAATTTAGGCTTATGAAACAATATTAATTCTGCTAATTATAGCAATATTGTTATGTTAAGTAGCTGCAAGTTGAAAATTAACCTTAAAATGTTGTATAAATATTAGGAAGATTAATTCATATTAAAAATTCGGGGAAAAGTATGGGGAAACAATACGCATTGATTGACGCAGATCTTATTGATAATGGAACTCGACACCCAAATTTAGCACTTATGAAGCTCAGTGGATTTTTGCGAGAAAATGGTTATTCAGTTGAATTAGTAACAAATTATGAGAACTTGACATATTTCGATAAAGTTTATATTTCTAAAGTATTTTCATTTACGACAATACCTGAAGATATAAAGGACTATACTCATGTTCGAGTTGGGGGGACTGGTTTCTTTAGTGATGGAGGCCCATCTCTTCCTCGAATAATAGAACATCATATGCCAGATTATGGACTTTATTCAAACTATATTGAAAAACAAGTAAACCTAGGGGTCAAGAAAGAAAAATTTATCGATTATCTCAATTTTTCAATTGGATTTACCACAAGGGGATGTTTCAGGCAGTGTGAATTTTGTGTAAACAAACGATTTACAGAAATTGTTCTTCATTCACCTGTGGTTGAATTCCTAGATAATTCAAGACCAGGCATTTATTTGTGGGATGATAATTTTCTTGGTTTTTCAGGTTGGGAGAGCATTCTAGATCAATTGGACGCAACAAATAAATACTTTCAGTTTCGTCAGGGTTTGGATATTCGATTACTTACCGACCAAAAAGCTATGAGGTTATCGAAATCTAAATATTATGGAGACTATATTTTTGCTTTCGATAATATTGAAGACTCAGCTCTTATTGAAAAGAAACTTGCACTTTGGAGGCAGTACTCAAAAAAGAACACCAAACTGTTTGTTTTATGCGGATATAAATCATTAGATGAGATTGATATAAAGAACACATTTGCAAGAATCAAAATTCTAATGAAGTATTCTTGTGTGCCATACGTTATGCGATATGAAAACTATATTAACAGCAAATATAAATCAATATATATTCAATTGGCTAGGTGGTGCAATCAACCACAGTTTTTTAAAAAAATGTCCTTTCGACAATATTGTAAAGCCAATCAGTTATATCAACTTTCGCATCACTCAAATTCAAAAGGAAGTTCCGCATATTATTCCATGATAGATTTCGAAAAAGAATTTCCCGAAATAGCAAAAGAGTATTTTGATTTGCGTTTTGATGAAATGGCCATTCAATAGCGGGAAATATGAACTTACAGTCGATAAAAATTAATCAAAGTTATGAATCCGGTACCGATGATTTGGTGGATGATTTTTATAATCCAGTTCTCCAAGTAACTAAGCAATATGATAGATTGGCCGGTTTTTTCTCTTCATCGAGCCTTGCAATTGCGGCAAGAGGAATTTCTGGATTGATAAAGAACGGAGGAAGTATTCGTTTAATCGCCTCACCAAAGCTGAATAAAGAGGATGTAGAAGTAATTTCACAAGCAAAAATCAACCCCACTTCAATCATTGAAAAAAAGTTGAATGCTGAATTAGAGTATCTAGAAAATGAATTTGTAAAAGATCATTTGGGCGCATTGGGTTGGCTAATAGAAAGTGGGAAACTCGAAATTAGAGTTGCAATAATAAAGGGGAATGAAAATACTCTATTAACTGAAGATGAAATTATTTCCAAAGGGATCTTTCATCAAAAGGTCGGGGTACTAAGAGATTTGGAAGGTAACATATTATCATTTAGTGGATCATTAAATGAATCAGCAAATGGCTGGGTAAACAATATTGAAGAGTTTAAGGTTTTTAAAAGCTGGGAAGTGGGGCAATTGGATTATTGTTTGGCTGACATCCAAAAATTTGAAAATATTTGGTACTCAAGAAATTCATCGGTTCAAGTTTTAGAAATTCCTGAAGCTGTTTCTAAAAGACTTATTAGTTATGCTAATTACGAAGCCATAGAGAAGATCTCGATTAACAAATACAACAAAAAAATACAAAGTAACAATATTCGACTAAGTCTTTTCCCATTTCAAGAGGATGCAATAAAGACTTGGAATAATCACGGAAAGAAATTGATTTGTGAAATGGCTACTGGAACAGGTAAAACCCGTACTGCTATTGGTTGTATAGCTCAACTGATTGATGAAGAAAATTCATTGGTGGTCATAGTCTCTTGCCCTCAAAATACTCTATCAAGACAATGGAAAAATGAGTTATTAAAGAATAATGTGGTTTTTGAAGAAGATATTATTGCTGATTCCACAAACCCAAAGTGGCGATCAGACCTTCAAGATAAGTTATTCGATATTTCATTAGGTACTAAAAAGAACTTAATTATTTATTCAACACATGACACTTGTAGTTCGTCAGATTTTATTAACATTCTTGAACTTAATAAACGAAAAATTAAATATTTTTTTGTGGGGGATGAAGCTCATGGATTAGGTGCACCGCAATCATCAAATTCACTTCAGCCTTTTTATGATTTTCGACTTGGGCTTAGTGCAACACCAAAACGTTGGTATGACGATTCTGGAACGAAGAAAATTTATGATTTTTTTGGAGAAGAACCGTTTGAATTTTCATTAGCACAAGCAATGTGCACTATAAATCCATTAACAAACCGACCATTTCTTTGTGGGTATGTCTATCATCCGATATTTGTGACTTTGACTGATCAAGAATTAGAAAAATATGCTGAATTGACAAAAAAAATATCACGGATGTCTAGGTTTGGTTGTGATGATGAAAGGAATAAAGTAATATTGGAAAATTTTCTTTTCCAGCGAGCGAATATTCACAAGAATGCAATTAATAAATTGAATGAATTTGAAATATTAATAAACTCTTTTGTTGACAAAAATAATTTATTGATTTTTGTTTCACCGCAACAATTATCAATCGCAATGAAAATATTAACTAAAAATGGTTTTATAGCCCACAAGTTTACCGAGAAAGAGGGAGTAAAAGAAGAAACTAGATTTGGCGGTAAAACAGAAAGGCAATTTATTATTGACCTTTTTAAATCAAATCGAATTAATGCACTTGTAGCAATGAAGTGCCTAGATGAAGGAATTGACATACCTTCTGCAAGACAAGAAATACTTTTAGCTTCGAGTAGTAACCCCCGTGAGTATGTCCAACGAATCGGAAGAGTTATTAGGCAAAGCCCAGGTAAAGAGTCGGCATCGATATTTGATTTTATTGTAACAGTTGATTCTTCAAGATTTTCATCAGAGTTAATCGAGATTGAAAAAAAGGTCTTTGAAAAAGAGATGTTGCGCGCTCTAGAAATTGCTCAGAATTCAATCAATAATGCTGATGCAACACGGAAAATATATACGGCTTTGAGAGGTGAAGTAGATGAATGTTAATAAGCGAATAATTGAAAAGATTAACGAAAAAACTCAAGAAGATCAATACACCAGACAATTTCTTTTTGACTTGCTAGATAAAGAATCTGAGGGATTGGGCTGGTTTAAAAGTGAATACAAGGAACTAATAAAGAAAAACACAAAAGGGTGGATTAAAAATGAGAATCGATGAAATTAAAATAATTAACTATCGTCAATATAGAGATGAAACATTTATCTTTCCGCAGAACGGAAAATGTGATTTGCATATTATTATTGGGCAAAATACGCTAGGGAAAACTAATTTCTTAAATGCAATAGCCTGGTGTTTATTTTTTGAAGAACCACATCTAGGAATAAAATACAAAGCTCAACCGGTCGTAAATCTAAAAACACTTTCAGAAGCGCAGATTGGTACGTTAATCACTGTTAAAGTCTCAATAAAAGTTTCATTTGATGATTGCACGTTAACATTTTCTAGAGAAGTTGGTTACAAAAAAGAAGACACAACTATTCAAATTATTTCCAATAATTTCGATGCTATTTACACTATTGAAGAAGGGGTTGCTTCATGGAAAGTAAATGACGAGGCAGTAAGACTGCTTAATAAATTTTTTCCTCACGGGTTACAAGAATTTTTCTTTTTTGATGGTGAACAATTAGATGGCTATTTTATTTCTGATAAGCGAACAAGAATAGAAACTCCAATATATGAAATATCTCAGGTTGGATTATTAAATAAAATTATTGAGCATTTAGACGCAGTAATCAACGAATTTAAACGAGAGGCATCAAAAGGGCATCCTGATTTAGCAGAATTGTTTTCTAAGCAGGAAACTTGTAAAGGAAAAAAAGAAGAGATTGAAACAACAATTTTTAATTGTGGTTCTCAACTTGCAATATCAGAAGAAATAATTGCGCGAAGAACTGAGTTTTTGCGAGGCCAGGAAGATGTTGGAGAATTGGAATCTAAAAAGAATGAAATCTTACACTCTTATAATTCTACTAAAACAATAATTAATGATAGAAAAGGTGAATTAAAAGATTTTATTCGTGAGTATACAATAAAAATTTCTCTTTATCCGGCAATAGTAAATGCTATTAATGTAATTTCCAAGAAGGAAGAAAATGGGGAGTTGCCACCAAATATCGACAGAAATCTTTTACTTAAAGCAATTGAAGAAAAAAAATGTTCAATATGCAAATGTGATCTTGATGATGTTCATATTGAGAATATAAATCGAATATTAGAAAATATTTCGATATCAACAGAAGTATCACATATTCTTACAAAAATTAAAGGTCCACTGGAGAGAATAATTATTGATATTAAAAATTATCCCAATAAAAGAGATGAATTATTGACAAGTTTGGGTAAACTTGAGAAAGAATTAGCTAATCTTGATAACCAATTAAATGATGTAGAAAATCGGTTATCAAATTGTAGTAATAAGGACGAAATCCGAAATGCACTTAATGAAAGAAAGCAACATGAAAGATTAAGAATCGAAAACATTCAAAAAATGGCGATAAATAGCGAACGATTAAAATGTGCCGATCAAGATTTGGAAATTGTCACAAAAGATTATGAAAATGCATTAAGGAAAAGTGGCGATCATGATGAGCTTATACAAAATAAGCAATTTTCTGAAAATGCGCTTAACCTCGCATGTCAAATAAAAAATGAATTAATGAACGAAATGAGAGAAAAAATCCGCACCAGAATGCAAGAATTATTTTTGAAATTTACATGGCGAGAAAATACTTATAAAGAGGTAATCCTCGCTGATGATTATACAATGGGCTTAATTCACAAAGATGGATATGAATGTTTAGGATCTATAAGCGCTGCTGAACGCGCTTTATTAGCCCTGTCTTTTACACTCGCTTTGCATGAGGTTTCGGGGTTTGATTCTCCATTAGTTATTGATACACCTGTGGCGAGAATTTCAGACATTAATAGAGGAAAATTTGCGGAAGTTTTGAAGGAGATTAGCCAAAAAAAACAATTAATCCTTTTATTTACTCCATCTGAATATTCGCAAGAGATCTCCTCTTATTTTGATGGATGCAATAGTACAAAGTATTCTCTGTTTTCAGAAGATGAACGAATTTCCCATATAAGGATTTGAGCTATGCCTAAAAGAGACCGATTTTATATTGAAGATAATCTCAGAGAAAAAATTAATCAACAGATTAAAAATTACAACTTTCTTAATATGGGTGAATCTAAAAATAAGGAAATATTCCTTTACGCAGTTGCTTTAGGGGTTGATGCTCCAATTCAGATGAGTGGGAAAAAAGAAGGTCTACTACTCGACAAGGATTTGGACTTTTTCGATGAGTCGTTACTGTATGCTGTAGCTCTTCAAAAATTTAATAACATTAATGATATTGCAGAAAAAAATATTGTATATGATTACGTGGAAAATTGTGCAAACCGTGGTTTCAGAATTATATTTAACACCATTGATAATTCAAGTCTTGAAAATATTGATAAGCAATTATTGATCGAATTAAATGAAAAATATGAAAAATTATCTATTACTTAATGCTTTTTAATATCCGAAAAAATTATTAATACAAACACCCCCGGCGGAAAACTCCAACCGGGGGTGTCTGATTACTAATCTCTGATCACTGGTTCTTACAACCCAGCGGCTTTGCGCAGGGCGTCGGCCTTGTTGGTCTCTTCCCAGGTGAACTTGACGTCGTCGCGGCCAAAGTGACCGTAGGCGGCTGTCTTCTGGTAGATGGGTTTGCGCAGGTCCAGGTCGCGGATGATGGCGCCCGGGCGCAGGTCAAAGTTATCGGCGATGATCCTGGCGATCTTCTCATCTTCGATCTTGCCGGTGCCGAAGGTCTCAACGTTGATGCTGAGGGGGTGGGCTACGCCGATGGCGTAAGAGACCTGGATCTCGCAGCGGTCGGCAAGGCCGGCGGCGACCACGTTCTTGGCCACCCAGCGGCAGGCGTATGCAGCGGAGCGATCCACCTTTGTGGGATCTTTTCCGCTGAAGGCGCCGCCACCATGACGGCCCATGCCGCCGTAGGTATCGACGATGATCTTGCGGCCGGTGACGCCAGCATCACCCATCGGGCCACCCACCACAAAACGACCGGTGGGGTTGACGAAGATCTTGGGGGATTTGTCCAGCAGTTCGGCGGGAATGACGGGGTTGATGATGTATTCCACCACGGATTCTTCGATCTCGTTGTGAGAGACATCCGGGGCGTGTTGGGTGCTGATGAGGACGGTGTCGACGCGCACGGGTTTGCCGTAGGCGTATTCCACGGTCACCTGGCTCTTGCCATCCGGGCGCAGCCAGGGCAGCTCACCACTCTTGCGCACCTCAGCCAGACGGCGGGTGAGCTTGTGGGCCAAATAGATGGGCATGGGCATAAGGGTGGGGGTTTCGTTGCAGGCATAGCCAAACATCATTCCCTGGTCGCCGGCGCCGATCTCATTGAGTTCTTTTTCGCTGACCTCGCCGTCTTTGACCTCAAGTGATTTATCCACGCCCAAAGCAATATCCTGGGATTGGCTGGAAATGGCGCTCATAACGGCGCAGGTGTTGCCATCAAAGCCTTTGTCGCTGTTATCGTAGCCGATGCCTTTGACCACTTTACGAATGAGATCGTCAAAGTTGACGAAGGCGTTGGTGGTGATCTCGCCCAGGACCATTACAAAACCGGTCTTGGTGGCGGTCTCACAGGCTACACGGGAGCGGGGATCCTGCTCAAGGCAGGCATCTAAAACTGCGTCGCTGACCTGATCGCATAATTTATCGGGGTGACCCTCTGTAACGGACTCAGAGGTGAACTTGTAGCTTGCGCTATCCATAAACGAGCTTTTTGCCATACTTTGTCTCCTTAGAAATAAAAATGCCCCATTCCGGAGATACACGAAGGGGCAGAAAAGACTGCGGCTGCCCTCCTATCTTCCAGATCCTCTGTCGGAATTGGCACCGTAGATCATTGGTATGATCCTGGTTGCCGAGGCTTCATCGGGCCGGTCCCTCCGCCTCTCTGGATAGAAGTTGCCGTTTTGGGGCTGTTCAATTAAAAGCCAGTTTATCATGCTTGTGGTGCTCTGTCAAATGACTTTTGATAGATCGTGTAGGGGAGGGGCTTGACCCTCCCGCCGGGCTGGATTATAATTCAACACTTGAATATTGGAGATAGATGAGCTTAGAAAACAGCGCTGAACGTGATCTAGTCATTCTCGAACAAATAGAACAGGACCCCGATACCACACAGGCCGCACTGGCTTCAGGGCTTCAAGTGGCTGTCGGTACCATCAACTGGCATCTCAAACGACTAATTGAAAAAGGATACGTAAAGGTCAGCCGGGTAGAGCGGCGCAAGCTGAAGTACATCATTACCCCCGAAGGCATCGCTCTGCGTACACGCCTGACCCTGGATTACATTCAGAATTCATTCAACCTCTACCGCCTGGTACGTGAACGGGTGATCGTGGCCTTGGATGAACTTAAGAAAGCAAACTATCATCAAACCCGCGTCGAAGGAGCCGGAGACGTAGCGGAGATTTGTCGTTTAACCTGTTTGGAACAGAACGTCTCTGTGACCACTGATCCGAAAGCTCCGCTATTAAAGATTGTGGGCTTGAAAGTATTTTTGGAAATGGAGGAGGATCATCGTGAACACTAGCAGTAACTCCAATTTGAATGGCAAGCGAGTCTGTGTGACCGGGGGCGCAGGATTTTTAGGTTCTTTTGTGGTGGAAAAGCTTAATGCCCGGGGTGCAGAAGTTTTTATCCCGACCATTGAAAAGTACGATATCACCAAGATGGAATCCATCAAGAAGATGCTGGATGATTCCAAACCAGACATTATCATTCACCTGGCAGCCCAGGTAGGTGGTATTGGCGCCAATCGGGAGCACCCGGCTGAATTCTTTTACAATAATCTGATGATGGGCGTGCAGCTCATCCATGAGGCGTATGAACGCAAGATCGAAAAAGTGGTGGCGCTTGGAACCATTTGCGCTTACCCCAAGTTCACCCCAACCCCTTTTAAAGAAGACGATGTCTGGAATGGTTATCCTGAAGAGACCAATGCTCCATACGGTCTGGCCAAAAAGATGCTGCTGGTACAGTCTCAGGCATATCGCCAGCAATACGATTTCAACTCCATCTTCCTGATGCCGGTGAACCTCTACGGGCCACGCGACAACTTTAACCCGGAATCATCGCACGTGATCCCGGCGCTCATCCGCAAATGCCTGGAAGCCAAACAGGCCGGCCGTGATACCATCGAGGTATGGGGCGATGGCTCTCCCACGCGCGAATTCCTGTATGTGGAAGACGCCGCTGAGGGCATTTGCCTGGCTACCGAAAGCTACAACAAGTCGGAACCTGTAAACCTGGGTTCTGGCATGGAGATCAGCATCAAAGACCTGGTGACCCTCATCGCCAAACTGAGCGGGTTCGCTGGCAAGATCGTCTGGGACGCAAGCAAACCCAACGGTCAGCCGCGTCGCCGCCTGGATGTAAGCCGGGCTGAGCAGGAATTCGGTTTCAAAGCTCAGGTGGGTTTTGAAGAAGGTCTGCGCCGAACCATCGACTGGTATGCTCAGAAAACCGCAAAGGACAGTGCTTCTAAATGACGAATACTCTCCCGGCCGCCCCGGTCAATAAAGACGTGGTTGTCATTCAACCGGTCAAGGGTCTGGTGGCGCTCAACCTCAAAGATATTTGGAAGTACCGTGAACTGGTCTATTTCTTGACCTGGCGCGATCTGAAAGTGCGCTACAAACAATCGGTGCTTGGCGCGTTATGGGCCATTCTGCAGCCGTTTTTGAACATGGTGGTGTTTACCGTGTTCTTTGGCAACTTTGCCAAGATTCCCTCAGATGGCTTACCGTATCCCATCTTTTCTTTTACCGCCACAGTGCCGTGGGCGTTCTTTGCCGCGGCGTTGAGCATTTCGGCGCGTTCCATGCTCACCAGCGGCAACATGATCTCCAAGATCTACTTCCCGCGTATGATCGTGCCGTTCTCTTCAGTGCTGGCCAACCTGGTAGATTTTTTGGTGGCTTTTGTGATCCTCATTGCCATGATGTTTTTCTACCACATCACTCCCACGCTTAACATTCTCTGGCTGCCGCTCTTCCTACTACTGGCCATGATCACCGCCTTGGGGGTAGGGTTGTGGCTGTCAGCACTGGTGGTTATGTACCGTGACTTCAACTATATTCTCACCTTCATTCCCACCTTCTGGATGTACATCTCCCCTGTGGTCTACTCCTCCAGCATGATCCCAGAAAAGTGGCGCGTGCTTTACTCGCTCAACCCTATGACGGGGGTGATCGAGGGCTTCCGCTGGGCACTGTTGGGCTCACAGGGTGTTGCCACTCCTCTGATGATTGGCATTTCTGCGACGATTTCTATCGTCTTGTTCGTCACCGGCATGTTCTACTTCCGCCGTATGGAGAAAGTTTTTGCGGATATGATCTGATCCGCTTTGGAAAAACGAATGAACAATAACATTGTTGTTAATGTCGATAACATCGGAAAACAATACAAGATCTTCTCTGAGGCCAACCGTTACACCACCTTGAGAGATAAGATCTCGGATGTGATTAAAAATCCGATCCGCACCTTGCTCAATCCCACCGGAACCGAATCGTTTTGGGCGCTGCGCAACATCTCTTTTGATGTAGAGCAAGGCCAGGTACTGGGCATCATCGGCAAAAATGGTGCGGGTAAATCTACCTTGCTAAAGATCCTTTCCCGTGTGGTAGAACCCACCGAAGGCCGGGCAGAGATCCGCGGGCGGGTGGGCTCATTGTTGGAGGTGGGCACCGGTTTTCACCCTGAGTTGAGCGGTCGTGAGAACATTTACCTAAATGGCGCCATTCTGGGCATGAAGCGCGCCGAGATCAACCGAAAATTTGATGAGATCGTGGCCTTCTCTGAGATCGAACAATTTCTGGATACGCCAGTCAAGCGTTATTCCAGTGGTATGTACATGCGCCTGGCTTTTTCTGTGGCGGCCCATCTAGAGCCGGAAATTCTGGTTGTAGATGAAGTGCTGGCCGTAGGTGATGCCGAGTTCCAAAAGAAGTGTCTGGGCAAAATGAGCGATGTGGCAGGCGCAGGCCGTACAGTGCTCTTTGTTTCACACAATATGTCAGCAGTGTTACGTCTGACCTCAGAATGCGTCATTTTGCAGAAGGGTCAGTTGGTGAAACGTGCCAAGACTCAGGATGCCGTGGATTACTACCTCTCTCATGATTATGAGCAAGGTGGTGAACGCAACTGGAAGCCCGGTGAAGTTTCGGCTGAGGCAGCGCCATTCAAACCGGTCGCTTTACGCTTGCGCAACCCGCAGGGCGTACTGACCGATTCTCTGCGCTCTACCGAACCGATCACAGTTGAGTTTGAGTACGAGCTGGATTCCCCCATTGTGGGGTTGCGGGTGGGGATATATCTTTCCACCATGCGCGGTGAATTTATTTTCACCTCATTTGATACAGATGAACCCGAGAGATATTCTCGTTTTTCCGACCGTAAAGCAGGACGTTACGTCAGCAAGTGCATCCTCCCGGGGGACCTCCTCAGCGAAGGGCGCTTTGTTATCGGCGTAAATGCCAGCTCTTATCGCGTCAAGCGTTATTTCCAGGAAGAAAGTGCTGTCATCTTCACCATCAACACTTCTGGAGCGCCTGGGATGCAGTGGCCGGAACAACGTCAGGGTGTAATTCGTCCTCGGTTAAATTGGACTATTGAGGAAGTGTAGCTATGCCTGGTGGTAAAAACGATACATTAAAGAAGATACTGGGCGGAATTCCGTTTACCGCCGAACTCTATTGGCTCAGCCATCAGAATGGTGCGCCAATCCAGACACGTTTTCGCCTGAAGTTGTTGCAGGAAACCATTGGCGAAATGGTGCAGCAGGCCACCGCAGTTCGCAAGAAGGCTGCCCCTGGAAAGAAAGTATTCATCTTTGCTTCCATGCACAGATGGATCGAGCAGACCGCAGTGACCGCACTAGGCCTTGCTGCCGAGGGCAACGATGTGACCTTTGGTTTTTACCCTTATGGCGATTGGTTCACGGATGTTCCCAAATTTGATTTGCGCCGTCAGAATATTTACGCTCTCAAAGTATTGGAACCGGCTGAAGCACTGATCCATCCGACTTCCTTTTTGACTCTGCGGTCCCCGTACGTGCCTTTACCCAAACAGTTAAAGGATGCGGTTGAAGAGGTTTCTGTCTTTGACACCCAATACACGCTGCAGATCGAAGATGTAGATACCAACAGCCCCACCTATAAATTCCGTTACGCCCGCAACCTTGAAGCCGCCCAATCGGTCTATTCTTACCTGCGCGCCAACAAGCCGGATGTTGTGGTGGTGCCCAATGGTACTATCCTGGAATTCGGCATTGTGTACCGGGTAGCTCGCTTTTTGAACATCCCCACCAACACCTATGAGTTCAGCGATCAACATGATGCCTTCTGGCTGGGTCAGAACACAGAGATCATGCGCCAGGATACCTCTGCGATGTGGAATGAACAGAAAGACACCTCATTCACTGAAACACAGCGCAAACGCATTCACGCCATGTTTGAGACCCGCCAAAAAGCCAAAGTGACCGAAAACTTCACCCGCCAATGGCAAAATACCCCCGCACAGGGTTCTGAAAGCGTGCGTGACCAGCTCAAGCTGGATAACCGCCCCATTGTACTGCTGCCCACCAATGTACTGGGCGATAGCCTCACACTGGGCCGTCAGGTCTTTTCAAAGACCATGGCCGAGTGGGTGAGCCGTACCATTCTGTACTTCATTGGCCGGCCTGATATCCAACTGGTGATCCGCATTCATCCGGGTGAGATCTTGACCCGCGAATACTCCATGCTGGATGTGGTGCGCAAGACCCTGCCGGAGCTACCGGAATATATTCATGTGATCGGTCCGGAAGAGAAGATCAACACCTACGACCTGGTGGACATCACCGATATTGGCCTGGTCTACACCACCACTGTGGGTCTGGAAATGGCCCTCAAGGGCATTCCGGTCATCGTGGCCGGCAAAACGCACTATCGCGGACTTGGCTTTACCTTTGATCCCAACTCCTGGGTGGATTACTTCAAAATGCTGGGTAGTTTGTTGGAGAATCCAACCAAACATCACCTGGGTAAACAGGAGATCGAACTAGGCTGGAAGTACGCCTATCACTTTTTCTACACCTTCCCGCTGCCTTTCCCATGGCACATCAAGTTGGTGCATGATTATGAGGCTCACAAGCTGGACCAGGTGTTCAGCGCTGATGGCCGCAAGAAATACGAAAACTCATTCAAATATCTGGCCGGACAACCCATTGATTGGGGCAAACTTAACCATAAAGGTTGAGCGGTCTGGTTCAGTAATTGGCAAGACGGTTTGATTGCAGGGTATAGTATATTGAACCTAAATTCCTGATCTGGAAGGTGAATTATGGATTGGTCTAAAAAAGTAGTTTTGGTAACCGGAGGCACCGGTTCATTTGGAAAAAAATTCATTCAGATGATGCTCAAAGAGTATCATCCTGCCAAGATCATTGTTTACAGCCGCGATGAGCTCAAACAACATGAGATGCGCGTGGCTGGCTACGAAGATCCGACCCTGCGCTATTTCATCGGCGATATTCGTGATAAGGAACGCTTGAACCGCGCTTTTGAAGGCGTTGATGTGGTCATCCACGCTGCCGCCCTCAAACAGGTTCCTGCCTGCGAATATAACCCCATGGAAGCCATCAAGACCAACATCCTGGGCAGCAGCAACGTTATAGACGCTGCCATTGATATGGGTGTGAAGCGTGTGGTTGCCCTCAGCACCGATAAAGCGGTCAACCCCGTCAACCTGTACGGCGCCACTAAACTGGCCGCTGAAAAGCTCATCATCCAATCCAACTCCTATGCTGGCGGGCGCGATGTGCGCTTCTCTTGCGTACGGTATGGCAACGTGGTGGGCAGCCGCGGATCTGTGGTGCCCGTGTTCCTCAAACAGCGCGAGAGCGGTAAGGTGACCGTCACCGATGACCGCATGACCCGCTTCTGGATCAGCCTGGAACAGGGCGTGCGCTTTGTGGTCCGCGCGGCTGAAAACATGCACGGTGGCGAAGTTTTTGTTCCCAAAATCGCTTCTATGACCGTGGCTGATCTGGCCAGGGCCATTGCTCCCAAAGCAAAAATTGAAATCATCGGCATCCGCCCCGGCGAGAAACTGCACGAAGTGCTCATCGGCGACGATGAATCGCGCCAGACGGTGGAGTTGGACGATATGTATGTGGTGCAGCCTGCCGAGGCCATGTGGTTTGGCCGCGATTGGGAATCGAAGGGCAAGTTGTGCGAAGATGGTTTTAGATACGCCAGCAATACCAACGATCAATGGTTGAACGTGGACGAGATCAGCAAGATTATCGCCCCCATTGAAGCGGATTATCTGGCAGGAAAGCTGGGATGACGCGAATTCTCGTCACCGGTGCGAGCGGATTATTAGGTCTCAACCTGGCGTTGGCTGTGGATGGCAAACAGCACCAGATCATTGGTGTTGCCAACACGCAGCCTTTTACCTGGGTTGGATTCAAGAGCGTCAAAGCTGAATTGACCGAGCCAGGCATTGTGGAAAAACTGATCACAGAGCATAGGCCTGAGGTCATTATTCACTGCGCGGCCATCGCTAATGTGGATGATTGCGAGACCCGTCCCGACGTTGCTGAGAAGATCAACGCTCAGTTGCCAGGCGAGATCGCCGCTGCGGCTGCCAGCCACAGCATCAAGATGGTACAAATCTCCACCGATGCAGTCTTTGACGGGCAGGTGGGCAATTACAAAGAGACCGATGTTCCCAATCCGCTGAGCGTATATGCCAGCACCAAATTGGCCGGGGAAAAGGCGGTTGCAGAAGCCAATCCCGATGCGCTCATCACCAGGGTCAACTTTTACGGCTGGAGCATGGCGGGCAACCGCAGCCTGGCCGAATGGTTCGTCAACAACCTCAAAGCCGGCAACGCCGTCAAAGGGTTCACCGATATTACCTTCTGTCCGATGATGGTGCTGGATCTGACCAACACGATGATGGAAGCCATCCGGCTGGACCTGAAGGGCACCTATCATATGGTGGGGCCTAAAGTGATGTCTAAATACGATTTCGGGCAGGCCATTGCCAAAAAATTTAGCTTTGATCCAGCCCTGATCTCCCCCGCATCGGTCAATGATGCCGGTCTGAAAGCTGCCCGTTCGCCAAAACTGACCCTCTCTACCGAGAAGCTGGTCAAAGCGTTGGGACGGCCTTTACCAGATTTTGATGGTGGGCTGGAGAAGTTCTATAACCAGTATCGTCACGGCTACCCTGAACTGATCAAGAAGCTCTTCTAGGACGAGTTTTGGTTCAATTGGTTTGAAAGGAGACAAAATGGAGATAAAAATTGGAAGTCACGTGATCGGTAAAGATCATCCCACTTATTTTATCGCCGATATTTCGGCCAACCATGATGGAGACCTGGACCGCGCCAAAACGCTCATTCGCCTTGCCAAAGAGGCCGGCGCGGATGCCGCCAAGTTCCAGAACTTCCGCGCTCCCAAGATCGTTTCAGATTACGGTTTCACCCACATGAACGCTCAGGTATCGCACCAGGCTACCTGGAAGAAATCGGTTTTTCAGGTCTATTCTGATGCCTCCATCCCCTTTGATTGGACGCCTGTCCTCAAAGCGGAATGCGATAAGGTTGGCATTGATTATTTCTCCTCCCCTTACGATTTTGAAGCCGTCGACTATTTAGATGCCTTCGTACCGGCGCATAAGATCGGTTCAGGTGATGTAGACTGGCTGGAGATGTTGGAGCACATTGCCCGCAAAGGTAAACCCGTTTTGCTGGCAACTGGCGCTGCAAATATTGGTGACGTGCAGCAAGCTGTACATACTATTCTGCCCATCAACACTCAACTGGTAGTGATGCAATGCAACACCAATTACACCGCTCAGGCGGTCAATTTTGATCACATCAATCTGCGCGTGCTGGATACCTACCAGACTATGTTTCCACAGGTGATCGTTGGCCTTTCAGACCACACTCACGGCCACGCCACCGTATTGGGCGCTGTGGCATTAGGTGCAAGAGTCATTGAAAAGCACTTTACTGATGACAACACCCGGGTAGGCCCTGACCATCCCTTCTCTATGACCCCGGCCACCTGGAAGAACATGGTAGACCGCACCCGCGAGTTGGAACGTGCATTGGGGTCGGCAGATAAGAGCATCGCCGGCAATGAACTGGATACCACCGTGGTTCAGCGTCGCTGCTTACGCGCTGCCCGTGACCTGAAGGCAGGGGAGGTGCTCACCCGTGAGAGCATCGATGTCTTGCGGCCGGCCACCCCAGGTGCCATCAAACCCAATCAGATCCAACTGGTCATCGGCACACGCATCCTAAAAGATACGCCCGCTGGCAAAGAATTGCGCTGGACGGATCTTGGCGAATAAACGTCTCTGGCCGGGTGACCGGCCGGATTTATTATGAGAATCCTTTACTTCACCCAGGGGCAATCCCCACATGATATGCGCTTCTTAACCGCTCTGGCTGCCACCCGGCACCAGCTGGGCGTGCTTTGCCTGGATGATGTGACTGGCAAGTCCTGGCCGGCGGGTGTTGAAGTACTTGGTTGGCCCGATTTTTACATTCAATTGCCAAAAAAACACAAACGCGCCCAGGTGAAAGCCTTTGCTGCCGTGGTGGCCGCCTTTAAACCAGATGTGGTGCATGCAGGGCCGATCCAAAAGGTGGCGTCCATCGCTGCCCGAGCCCGCGTTAAACCCCTGCTGGCCATGTCGTGGGGGTCCGATCTGCTCATGGATGCCAGGGATTCTCTGCACTCCAATTTACTGGCGCGTTTTACCCTGCGCAAGACCACCCTGTTGGCTGCGGATTGTTTTACCGTGGTCAAGAGGGCCAGCGAGCTGGGGTACCACGGTCCAATCGTGGTTTTCCCGTGGGGTGTGGATCTGCAGCATTTCAAACCTGCGGCAAGCAGTACACTTCGAGAGCAATTGGGCTGGCAGCAGGAATTTGTTTTTCTGAGCAACCGTACCCTTGAACCGCTTTACGGTGTAGAAGTCATTGCCTGGGCGTTTATCCAGGCATGCCAGCGCAATGAACATCTGCGTTTGCTGGTGTACGGTAAGGGGTCTCAAGAAGGCATGCTCAAGGCATTGTTTGAGAAGGCCGGCCTGATCGACCGCGTGCATTTTGGCGGGTTTGCCAATCTGGAACAATTGCCTGCCATCTACGCCAGCGCAGATGTGTACCTGAGCGCTTCCCATAGCGACGGCTCCTCCGTTTCTTTGATGGAAGCATTGGCCTGCGCCCGACCGGTGATCGTCTCAGACATCCCCTCCAATCTGGAATGGGTCAAGCCCGGTAAACAGGGCTGGGTCTTTGAAGATGGCAATGTACCGGACCTGGCAGAAAAGATGCTGCAAGCAGCCGCCTCAAAGAAGTTGGCAGAGATCGGAATAAACAATCGCAGCCTGGCAGAACAAAAAGCGGATTGGACACAGAACTTTGCAAAATTACTGGCAGCCTATGAAGAAGCTGTTCAATTGGTGAAAAAATGAGTGACCCTAAAAACCCCCAACAAAAGATCGTTGCCATTATTCAGGCACGCATGAGCTCCAGCCGCCTTCCCGGCAAAGTGTTGAAAGAAGCAGGCGATCGTGCACTTTTAGAGCGGATGGTGGAGCGGGTGCAGAAATCTCACCTCATTGATGAAACCTGGGTCGCCACCACGGTGGACCCCAGCGATGATGAGTTGGCTGCCTTTTGTGAAAGCCACGCGCTCAAGTACTTCCGCGGTAATCTGCTGGATGTGCTGGACCGCTATTACCAGGTTGCGTTGCACACCCATGCCGATATCATCGTTCGGCTCACGGGGGATTGCCCCTTCATTGATGCGGATCTGATCGACAAGACCATAACCGCTTTGCTGGAAAACCACGCTGATTTTTCCTGCAACCGCTTGCCCCCTCCGCTGAAGCGAACCTACCCCATCGGTTTGGATGTGGAAGTGTGTACTTTTGCAGCCCTTGAACGCACCTGGAAAGAAGCCAAAGAGAAGCACGAACGTGAACACGTAATGCCCTACTTGTACGAACAGGAAGGACGCTTCAAGGTGGTCAAGATCGATCACAACCAGGATCTGGGCGAGCTGCGCTGGACGGTGGACACCCCGCAGGATCTGGAATTTGTGCGGGCTGTGTATGCAAACCTGGACAACCGCAATGATTTCAGTTGGCTGGAAGTCCTCAAGCTGGTGAGCGCGCATCCTGAATTGGCAGCTATTAATTCAGGGGTGCAGCACAAGACGATGTTTGATGTGGACGAAAGAAACAAGAAGTAAGGTAAATCCTGCTTTATAATGAAAACTCTCAAAAATTCCAGGAGAACCTCATGGTCAAAGAACCAATCTTAACTTTATTTACCTGTCCCAAGCCATTTACCAATTCGCACATTGCGATCATTCAGCGCAATGCTCTGCAATCCTGGAAGAATCTTGGCGACGGTGTAGAAATCGTGCTCCTGGGAGAAGAAGAAGGGTTGGCTGAGGTTTCTAAAGAGTTGGGGATGGTCCACTTGCCAGAAATCAAGCGTAACGATCAAAATACCCCGCTGGTAAGCTCCTTGTTCGAAGAAGCGCGCAAGTTGAACCAGAGTCCCCTTTTAGCTTACGTGAATGCAGATATACTCCTTTTCCCGGACTTTGTGGAATCGGCACAGAAACTATTGGCCCAAACGAATAAATTCTTAATGGTAGG
>JAYFNV010000051.1:0-21818 GCA_034933225.1 Anaerolineaceae bacterium
GTCAATTTATCTTTGCCTGCCTTCCAGGCGGCTCCCATGATCGCTCCCAGCATGGCACTCGGGTTGGCGCCGAAGGGAACTTCAGGGACGGATTGATCTGCCAGATCTTTGGCATTGGCCAACAACTTTTCTACATCCATGCCGATCAAAGCAGCCGGGACCAAACCGAACATGGTAAGGGCAGAATTACGCCCACCAACCATCGGATCGCCTTTGAAGATATGCCAGTACCCTTTTTCGGTGGCTACTTTCTCAAGCGCGGTACCGGGGTCCGTGATGGCGATGAAATGCTCACCAGCTTTCTTCCCAAATTTCTCAACGCATTTTTCCCAGAAGAAATCGGAGTAGGCATTCACTTCGGCGGTTCCGCCCGATTTACTGGAGACGATATACAGGGTCTTTTCAACCGGAGACCGGTCATACGCGGCTTTCACCTGGCCAGGGTCGGTTGAATCCAGAATAGCCAGATCCAGCCCCTGAATTCCATCCAGTTCGGTCATGCCATTGATGAGGCGCATCACCTCAGGTGCCAGCGATGAACCACCCATGCCCAACAAAAGCACATGTGTGATGCCGCTGCTCTGACAATGTTTACGCAGCGCCGCAATCTCATCCAATTCTGACACTTTCTCCCAGGGAGCAAACAACCAGTTGCAGCGTTTTTTGATCTCAGCCTGTCCGGCCGGGTCGCTCGTCCACAGGGTTGGGTCCACTTCGAACATGCGCTTGACAACATCCATGTCTTCCAGCCGTTTGGCCTCAGCACGGACTTCTTTTTCAAGTGAGCCAAGTTCGGCAACAGCCTTGCCAGCTTTTTCATCGATGGCGGTCAGAAGTGCTGCAAAGGCATCAATAAAGGCTTTTACGCCTTCCACTTCCAGATCGTCGGTCACTTTATCAATGCTAATTCCCAGTGCTTTTAAGGTCTCCAACTGAGTCTTTGCTTCTGGCAACCCTTTTTCGATAGTTAGCTCCGCATTGCCGTGCTCTGCAAAAGCTGCCAGGGTTTGCGGTGGAACCGTGTTTACAGAATCAGGGCCGATCAGCTCTTCTACATAGATCACATCACGATAATTCGGGTTTTTGGTGCTTGTGGAAGCCCATAATGGACGTTGTACCTTAGCGCCCGCTTCCTGTAATTTTTCAAACCGCGCTGTGGTAAAGTTCTTTTTGAACAACTCATAAGCCAATTTGCCATTGGCAATGGCGATCTTGCCTTGTAAGCCTTTTGCTTTGGCAGCATCCGCATTCCCAGCATCAATGATCTTCTGCAAAGCGGAATCGACTTTAGAATCCACTCTGGAGACAAAGAATGATGCCACAGAAGCAATCGCATCAATGGGTTGTTTGGTGGCCAGTCGGTCTTCCAGGCCGGAGATGTAGGCTTCCATCACTTCCTGATACCGATCCAGAGAAAAGATGAGGGTCACATTGATATTCAATCCGGCCGCGATGGCTTTACGGATGGCGCCAACACCCTCTTTGGTGGCCGGGATCTTGATCATCAAGTTTTCGCGGTTCACCCGGTTCCATAATTTGACGGCTTCTGCAAAGGTACCTTCACCATCATGGGCCAGGTTGGGGTTTACTTCCAGGCTCACGTAGCCATCTTCCCCGCTGGTCCCGCGATAAACCGGTTGCAGCAGATCAGCCGTGGCGCGAATATCTTCCACAGCCAATTCCCAAAAAATATCGGCACTGGACCAACCGGCATACGCCATGGGTTTCAGGCCGGAATCATAATCATTTGATTTGGCGATGGCATTCTGAAAAATGCTCGGGTTAGAGGTTACACCATAGATCTCGCCTTTGTTGATCATTTCAGCCATATCGCCATTTCGCAGCATGCGTCGCTGAATGTTGTCGTACCAGAGGGATTGCCCTAATTGATGAACTTTTTCGTAAGATTTCATAAAAACACCTGTGTGATAAAAAATGGTTCTCCCGGCGAACTTTCCGCCGGGAGATATTTATTTACTACTGGCAGAATAACTATTTTCGATGGCGCGGATCTTGTCCGTCCGTCGAATATGACGTTCTTCTGCACAAAACGAAGCACCTAAAAAGGATTTTACGATCTCCTTGGCCAACTCACCGCCAATGATCCTGGCGCCGAGGCAAAGGGCATTCATTTTATCGTGTTCCACACCCTGATGAGCCGAGTAGGTATCATGGCAAAGACAGGCGTATACACCCTTGATCTTGTTGGCAGCAATGGTTGCTCCCACCCCGGACCCACATAGGATGATCGCTCGATCCGCTTGACCCTGAACAATGGCCTTGCTGGCTTTTTCTGCATAATCCGGGTAATCAACGGGTTCTTTCCCGTAGGTTCCCAGATCAATGACTTCGTGACCGCTTTGCTGAACTGCGGCTATGATCTCGTCTTTTAACGAATACCCTGCATGGTCACAGGCAACTGCAATTTTCATCGTTGCGCTACCTCTATTTTAATAACTCTCTGGCAACTTCCAAAACTGCCGGAACTGTAAAACCGAATTTCTCAAAAAGGATCTTAGCTGGTGCTGAGGCACCATAGCCGTGCATACATACCATTTTGCCTTCATTGCCGATCCAACGTTCCCAGCCCTGAGAAATTCCCATTTCAACTGCGAGACGTTTTGTGATCTTTCTGGGCAGAACACTTTCCTGGTAGGCTGCATCAGTCTCGTCAAACAATTCCCAGGACGGGAAGGAAACGACCCGAACGGAATGACCTTCAGCAGCCAGTGTTTTAGCTGCTTCGAAGATCAAGGCAACCTCAGACCCTGATGCCATCAGGATCATCTCAGGTTCTTTGGGACCAAAATCTTTGAGAACGTAGGCACCTTTCAAGACCCCTTCAGCAGAGGCAACTTCAGTGCGGTCCATGGTGGGTAATGCCTGACGGGTCAACGCCAGCACGCTGGGATTGTGTTTGTGCTCCAGGGCTACGCGCCAGGCCATGCTAGTTTCATTGGCATCAGCCGGGCGTAGCACAATCAGGTTCGGGATGGCGCGCAAGGCTGCCAAATGTTCCACAGGCTGATGGGTCGGGCCATCTTCACCCAGCCCAATCGAATCGTGGGTCATCACCCAGATGGTTTGCAGGTGAGACAAAGCGGAGACGCGCATGGCGCCACGCATGTAATCAGTAAATACCAGGAAGGTTGCCCCGAATGGGATCAATCCTTTGTGATAGGCCATGCCGTTGACGATGGCGGCCATACCGTGCTCTCGCACACCAAAGTGCAAATAACGGCCTATCTCATTGCCTGGTTGAAATCCAGTACTTTCTTTGATCCAGGTATTGTTTGATGGGGTCAGATCCGCTGAACCGCCCATGAGTTCGGGTAAAGTAGCAGCTACCCCATTGATAGCCTGCCCTGAAGCAACGCGAGTAGCGACCCCCTTAGGATCTGCCGGGAAAACAGGTAAAGAGCTCTGCCAACCTTCTGGCAAATCGCCCTCAATGCGGCGGGTAAATTCTTTGGCTTCAGCAGGAAATGCCTTTGCGTAAGCAGCAAATTCATCTTTCCAGGTCTTTTCCTTTGCTTCACCGGCCAATATCTGATCTTTGAAAAGTTCTGTAACATCTTCTGGCACAAAGAAGCGGGGTTCTTCTGGCCAGCCCAGTTTCTTTTTGGCGCCATTCAATTCTTCATCACCCGGCGGTTCTCCGTGCGCTTTAGAGGTATCCTGACGGGTTGGCAGACCAAACCCAATATGAGTTTTGCAGGCGATAATGGAGGGACGCGGGTCTTTTTTGGCGGCAATGATCGCACGGTCAATTTCTTCTACATCGTTACCGTCTTCTACACTGGAAACATGCCAGCCATAGGCTTCGAAACGTTTTAACCGGTCCTCTGTAAATGAAAGATCGGTGGAGCCATCAATGCTGATGTGGTTGTTATCATACAGGTATATGATCTTGCCCAACTTCAGGTGTCCTGCCAGAGAAGCAGCTTCTGAGGCCACCCCTTCCATCAGGTCACCATCTGTGACAATACCATACACATAGTGATCAACAATTGAATGACCAGGGCGATTGAATTCTGCAGCCAGATGCGCTTCTGCAATAGCCATACCCACGCCATTTGCCAGACCCTGACCCAGCGGTCCTGTGGTAGTTTCAACACCTCTTGTCCAGCCGTATTCAGGATGGCCAGGGGTTTTGCTACCCCATTGACGAAATTGTTTCAAATCATCAATGGTCAAGCCAAAACCATAAAGATGGAGCAGACTGTACAACAACATGGAACCATGTCCCCCAGAAAGAATAAAGCGGTCGCGGTTCGGCCAATCAGTATCTTTGGAGTTAAAATTTAGGTGTCGGGACCAGATGGTATAAGCAATGGCTGCCGTACCCATTGGTAAACCCGGATGGCCAGAATTTGCCTGCTGTACACCATCCGCAGCCAAAAACCGAATCGTATTAATCGCTTTAGTCTCAATGTCTTTCATTTTGGCTACCTTAATATTTTTGAAATTTTTTACAATTTTACCACCAGCCAGCTTTAATACTAAAAAGAGGCTGTGTCTAGACAACCTCTTTTCTTATTTATTCTTCGTATTTTAGAGTCTTGCCCGCTTTAGGCGCAGGCTGTTTGTCACCACAAAAACACTACTGAATGCCATTGCTCCAGCAGAGATCATTGGGTCCAGGTAACCCAGTGCAGCCAAAGGAATGAGGATCACGTTGTAAATAAAAGCCCAGAACAAATTCTGTTTTATCGTCCTCAACGTTTTCCGAGACAGTTTCAAAGCTTTGACGACAGCCGTGAGGTCACCGCTAATCAGCGTCACAGGCGCCGCGGCCATCGCTATATCCGTGCCTGTGCCGATTGCCATGCCAAGGTCTGCTTGCGCTAACGCAGGCGCATCATTGACGCCATCCCCCACCATGGCAACAGAGTGTTTTAGGTCCTGCAGTCGTTTTACCTCTGCCACTTTACCATCTGGTAACACATTGGCCACCACATTTTCTATGCCCACCTGAGTGGCAATTGCGTTTGCGGTTTTCTCATTATCGCCGGTGAGCATCACAACATCCAAACCAAGGTCTTTGAGTGCTTTAATGGCAGTTTGGGAGGTTTCTTTCACCACATCTGCCACAGCGATGATTCCGGCCAGCTTTCCGTCAACTGCGCAAATCAAGGTCGTTTTACCCTGTGCCTGGAACTGCTCTACGTCAGCTTCGTAAGTGCTTTCAGGCAAGTGAATACGATCCATCATTTTGGAGTTTCCCACCCAAACATCCTTCCCATCCACGGTGGCACTCACACCCTGTCCTGGGTAAGAATTGAATCCTTGCGGTTCGATCAATTTCATTCCGCGGTTGCCAGCTTCAGCGATCAAAGCCTCGCCGATGGGATGTTCACTTCCTCTCTCAACTGAAGCCGAGAGGCTGAGCAATTGAGTTTCATTCAGATCTTTAGATTTCACCAGAATATCGGTCAGTTGCGGCTGCCCGCGGGTTACCGTACCCGTTTTATCCAGGACTACAGTATCGATCTTGCCGGCGCGTTCCAATGCTTCTCCGGATCGGAAAAGGATGCCATTTTGGGCCCCTTTACCCGTGCCAACCATGATTGCTGTCGGTGTTGCCAACCCCATTGCACATGGGCAGGCGACCACCAAAACCGCAATACTGTTCACCAGTGCGCGGGTGAAAGCGGATAGGCCAGAACTGGCTGCAGGTGCCGGAACCAGGAACATCCAGATCAAAAAGGTGACCAGGGCTACGCCAATTACAACCGGTACAAAATAGGCAGATACCTGATCTGCCAATTTTTGGATCGGCGCCTTGCTGCCCTGAGCATTTTCGACCAGTTTGATGATCTGTGCCAGGGTGGAATCTTTGCCCACCCGCAGCGCCTCCACCTTCAATAAGCCTTGCTTGTTCAACGTGGCGCCAGTGACCGAACTACCTGTGCTCTTTTCCACCGGCATTGATTCGCCTGTGATCATAGACTCATCCACTGAGGAATTGCCCTCAACAACCATGCCATCCACCGGGATCTTCTCACCGGGTCGGATGAGCAAGATGTCCCCTTTCTGAACATCTTCTACTGCGATGTCCAATTTGATGCCATTACGAAATACCCTGGCGGTTTTCACTTGCAATGCCATCAACTTTTTGATCGCTTCTGATGTACCACCCTTAGCTTTGGCTTCCAAATATTTGCCTACGCGCACCAATGTGATAATCACCGCAGCAGTCTCAAAAAACACATGCCCACTCAGCCACCCAAAAAGAACGGGCAACGAATAAACAAAGGCCGCGGAGGAACCCATAGCGATGAGCACATCCATATTGGCGGAGCCGTTTCTGAGGGCTTTATAGGCGCCAACATAGTATTGCCAGCCTACATAAAATTGCACAGGTAGTGCAAGCGCTAACTTTAGCCAGTTCATCCACCAGGCGTGGGCAACGTTCATGGGTAAAACGCCAAAATCACCCAACATGGAGATCAGGAACAGAGGAATTGTGAAGATCAAGCCAACGATCAACAGATGGAATTGATGCTGAATTTCCTTTTTCCTGGCGTTTGCCTCAGCGTCCTCACCCATTCCATCGGTTTCCAACAGATCAAACCCCAGGCTGGCAATTGCCTGCCTGAGTTCTGCCTGCGAAATAATGGTTGGAATGTACTCAAGGTGAATTTCTTCTGTCGCCAGGTTCGCCTGCGCTAAAAGTACGCCTTCCTTTTTCGAAAGCGAGCTTTCCAGACGTTTGGCATCATTGGCATCACCTAGACGTTTGAGCTTGTAAACAGCATCCCCTTTGGCAATTCCATATCCGGCTCGTTCAACCCTGGCCAGAATATTTTCCAGAGCTAACTTACCCGGATCAAAAGAGACCGTCGCCCTTTCTGAAGCCAGATTGACGTTTACTGTCTCTACACCATCTAATTTCTTTACATTTCGTTCAATGGTGGCAACACAATTCGCACAAGTCATCCCCGTAACGGGAAGTACGACCTGTCTATTTTCAGCCATAATACCTCTAAACTTACTTCACAGCAGGATAGTTGATCTCTTCCAATAATTTTTCAATTTTTTCTTCAGTGGCAGGGGCCTCAAATGAAACTACCAATTTCTTGGTGGCTGCATCTGCCTCAACGGTCTTTACGCCTTCCAGATCAGACAATTCAGTCTTGATGGTATGCACGCAATGCATGCAGTGGATGGACGGAACATTGTAATTAACGGTATTCATTCAGGTCTCCTTTAGACTTTTGTGGCCGCTTCATAGATCTCGGCAATTTCTTTTAGCACTCGTTCTCGCTCATCCACGTTTTCACCGCGGATGGCGGTAACGACGCATGAACTTAGATGGTTATCCAGCACAGTGGAGGTAACCTTGTTCAAGGCAGCCTGTACTGCCTGGATTTGCCGGATGACATCAATGCAGTAATCACCATTTTCAACCATCCGCTCAATTCCACGTATATGTCCTTCGATCGTTCGAAGTCGGTCCAATGCATTTTGATTCTTCATGTTCTCTTTCCTATCCCCTCCCCAGGGGGGGTGGTTAAATTGAGTATAGTATTTCTGACCATTATTGTCAAGTATCTTCTACAACCGCTTGACGAGTCCCCTAATTGTTCTTACTATTAAGGCAAGAGATAAAAATGGAAAATCTTACGGACAAAACAGTACTCATTACCGGCGCAGCTTACAGACTGGGTAAAGTGATGGCAATTGCCGCCGCCAGGCAAGGTGCCAATGTCATCATTCATCACGGCCATTCTCCTGCAGAAGCAGAAGCCACTGCTAATGAGATTCGTGCCCTGGGTCGGTCCGCCTGGGTACTCCAGGCTGATCTGAGCCTTCCTGACGAAACCCAACAGTTGGTCTTAAAAGCCAATGCCCTTTCCCCCCTTTACGCTCTGGTGAACAGTGCCTCCATTTTTACGCCGGGTGGATTTCTAGAAACATCGTTGACAACCTGGCAGGAGAATATCAACATCAACCTGACCGCTCCATTCATTTTGAGCCAGGAATTTGTAAAAGCCCACACCAAGGACCAGGCAGGACGCATCATCAACCTGCTCGATTGGCGTGTGCTGCGCCCTGGCCGTGACCACTTTGCCTATACAATTGCCAAAGCGGGACTTGCAGCCATGACAAAATCTGTTGCCTTGGCCGCAGCACCCGCTATTACTGTCAATGCCATTGCACTCGGTGCCATTCTTCCCCCATCAGATGGCAACAGCGAAAATATCCTCCAACCCGTACCAGCAAAGCGCTGGGCAGACCTTTCTGAGTTGGAAGAAACGGTGTTATTCTTACTCACAGGCCCTGCCTACATCACCGGTGAGATCATTCACCTGGATGGCGGCCGGCATCTTGTTTAATACTTTTAGGAGCGACCCATGGATCAGATCTTCATCAAAGACCTACTTATTCGCGGCGTGATTGGCATCTCAGAAAAAGAACGCGAGCAACCCCAGGACATCCTGGTGAACGTGGTCATATCTGCAGATATCAGCAAAGCCGGCGAAACTGACAACGTGGATGACAGCGTTAATTACCGCACTGTAGCCAAAAAGATCCTGGCCCATGTAGAAAAAGTACAGCGGTACACAGTTGAAGCCCTTGCTACTGATATTGCCCGCCTGGTTTTGGTGGAACCGCAAGTGGTCAGCGTTCGGGTTAAAGTTGAAAAACCCGGAGCGGTTCGTTTCTCCAAATCGGTAGGGGTGGAGATAGAAAGATCGAATTAATGATGAACTCGGCTTATTTGAGTTTAGGCTCGAATATTGAGCCTGAAAAGAACCTGCCTGATGCACTGAAGAGGCTCTCCGGCATTGTAGAGATTTGCGGGGCTTCTTCTGTTTGGAAGACTCCCTCCGTAGGTTACGATGGTCCCAATTTTTTGAACGCCGTTATCTGTGTCAACACAGATCTTGACGCTCACTCACTGAAAGAAGACCATTTATGCCGGATCGAAGAAGAAATGGGGCGCGTGCGTGTTGTCAACAAAAACGCCCCCCGCACTATAGACCTGGATATTTTGTTATTCAACGATCAGGTAATGGATGTGATGTTATTCAAATTCGACCATCTCCTGCTCCCCCTTTCTGAGTTGGTGCCGAATCTTCGAGAGGACCCGTCTTCTCTTCCCTTAATTGAAATCGCCGCAGAATATTTAAAAAGTTCTCCGGCGACAAAGATCGGGAAATTGATCGTTTAATTACACGCTTCTTGAGATCAGCCCCTGCATCAGCTCACGCAAGGGTGTAACCCTTTCTTCCTCACAACCCGTCGATTTTAAAGCTAAAAATGTCTGCTGATACAGCTCATTCATAGCGGTTTCTGTTTCCTGTTTGACGCCGTCGTTTTCAAGCGCTTTCACAAACTGGGGTACCGATTCAGCGTCAATGACGCCATGGCTTTTCCACAAACCGGCAAATTCACTCTTCCTGCTCAAGCCCAACAGGATAGGATAAGACTTTTTGCGATCGATAAGATCGCTGGCAGTTGATTTTCCCAGCAGCGCATCATCGCCCCAAATTCCCAACCAATCATCCTGTACCTGAAATGCCTGTCCGAGCAGCAAACCAACCTGATCAAATTTTGCCACCGTTGTGGCGTCTGCTCCGCCGATGAAAGCCCCCATCTTCATGGCCGTTTGAAGAAGAGCACAGGTTTTCCCTCCGATCATTTCAAAATACATCTTCATAGAAACACTTTGGTCGTTCTCAAAGTGAATATCCAAAAATTGCCCTTTGGTTAGTTGGATACACGCTGCGCTCAACCAATTTTGAATGGTTGCGATACATTCTGCGGAGCAATTCCTGGCCATGCGCATGGGTTGCAATAGCGAATAGGCCAACAAAGCATCTCCCCCATTGATAGCAAGCGCTTCTCCCCATTTTACCCAGATAGTCTCTTTACCACGGCGTGTGTAGCTCTTATCCTGGATATCATCATGGATGAGTGAGAAATTGTGCATAATCTCAAGGGCGGCTCCGGCCGGCAATGCCTTCCGCCAGTCACCACCAACGGCATGCGCCGCCAACAACGTGGTCAGCGGGCGGATGCGTTTTCCTTTGCCCAATGAAACAGCCTTCTCCCACCCAAACTGATAAGAGAACATTTCATAATAAACTTCCAGTCCAGGCTCTATTGATTGAAGCAACCCAGCTTTCAGCTCCTCATCAACGGCCTGTTGCAATTCAGCAATATTGATCACGGGGTACCTGCTCTATTTATTTTGGAATATTGGGGTGTTTTTCATCTGGGCCACCGTACTGGCGCCGCAGGCAAACATGGCAATTCTGGTTTCCTGAATGATCTCATCCAGATCTTCGATCACTTTTTCAGCAGAGATGGTAGCAGATCTCAGCAGACGCCCTGCCATTCCGCACAGGTCCGCTCCCAACGCCAGAGACTTGGCCACTTCAATGCCGTTCCGTAATCCACCAGAGGCGATCACTGGTGAATTGAATTTCGAATTCTTGAGGGCATAAAGGGCGTAGGCAGTTGACAATCCCCAATCGCGAAAATCGGCGGCAATTTGTTTTTGATGTTCGTCCTTTGAGCGGTACATTTCTACCTGGCTCCAGGAGGTTCCTCCCGAGCCTGCGACATCAATGGCAGAAACACCCACCGAGATCAGCGCCTGGGCGATCTCAGCCGAAATTCCCCAGCCGACTTCTTTTACAATCACAGGACTGCTGCTTTTTTTACAAACAACTTCGATCTTGGAAAGTAAGTCTGCAAAGTTGGTATCGCCTTCAGGTTGAAGGGCTTCCTGCAGTGGATTCAAATGGAAAATGAGGCCATTCGCCTCCACCATATCCACCAGACGAAGACAATCGTCACTGGAAACCCCATAATTTAGTTGTACTGCGCCAATGTTGGCATAGATTGGGATTGTTGGAGCAAACTTCCGCAAAGAAAATGTGTGAGCTACCGATTCTTGTTCCAGAACAGCACGTTGAGAACCCAGCCCCATGCCAACGCCTCTGGCTTCAGCCGCCCTGGCAACATTTTCATTGATGATGGCGCCTTCTTTTGTACCACCCGTCATGGAGGAGATCAGGAAGGGGAATTCATACTCCATGCCTAGAAAACTGGTTTTGGTGGAGATCTCTTTGAGTGAAACTTCGGGTAAAGCACAATGCTGCAGGGTAAAATCTGCAAACCCTGAAGCCGCTCCAGAGCTCACATCCTCATTCAAATTGATGCGAATATGGTCGTTTTTACGAGAGAAAATGTTCGAAGCGTCGCTCATCATATTGATTCAAAGTATACCAGACCTAATTTGCATATTTGGTGTTATAAAGGTTGATATGTTAGTTGAAGTTGATTTTTCCTTGACAGAATAATCACAAAAGCTACAATTCAAATTAAATTTCGACTATAAGAAATGGCCAGGAGGATCACATGAGCGACACGTACGATAAGGTCAAAGCAGTTATTGTTGATGTGCTGAAAGTTGATGAAAAAGAGGTCAAAGAGGATACCCGCTTCGTTGAAGACCTGAAAGCCGATTCGATGGATCAGTTCTTCCTGATCGATGGTTTCTGCGAGAAATTTGACATCAACATCAACGATGAAGATGCCCGCAACATTAAAACTGTTTCTGACGCCGTCAAATATATTGACAGCCACAAGAAATAAGTAAAAACAAAAATGGAGGTGTAAGTGATCATTCACTTACACCTCTTTTCTTTTTAAGCAAGCATGGAAGGTAGCTGTTCCGGGTGTTGAGCCACTCGAATCCCAGCAGCTTCCAGAACTTTGATCTTTTCCTGTGCGGTTCCGTTTTTGCCTTCGATGATGGCGCCGGCATGCCCCATCCGTTTTCCTGGAGGCGCAGTCACCCCTGCTACAAAAGCGATCACCGGTTTGGTCATGTACCGAGAAACATATTCGGCGGCTTGTTCTTCTTCGGTACCGCCAATTTCACCAATGATCACTACCTGGTCGGTCTTGGCGTCTTCTTCAAACATTGCCAGAAGATCCACAAAACCCAACCCTTTAATAGGATCACCACCGATGCCCACACAGGTAGAGACCCCTCTGCCCTCATGGTTCAACGCGTAAAGCACCTCATAGGTGAGTGTGCCAGATTTGGAGATGATGCCCACATTGCCCTTTGAAGCAATATTTCCAGGAATGATGCCGATTTTTGTCTCCCCTGGGGAGAGCAATCCTGGGCAGTTGGGGCCGATCAAACATGTCTTTTTATTTTGTAGATAATGTTTGACGCGCATCATGTCCTGAACGGGGACTCCTTCAGTTATACATACCAGTAGCGGAATATCAGCGTCTGCCGCCTCAAATATGGCGTCGGCGCAATACCGGGCCGGCACAAAGATCACTGAGGCGTCTGCACCGGTGATCTCGATGGCTGATTTCACTGAGTCAAAGACAGGCACTTTACCATCCAGCACCCAATCTCCACCCTTGCCCGGAGATACCCCTGCCACAACATTTGCCTTGAAGTTCAGCATCTGCTTTGTGTGGAACAACCCTTCATTGCCAGTGATACCCTGGACCAGGATCTTGGTATTGTGGTCGGCTAAGATGCTCATTTTTGTTCTCCTACAGCAAGCTTCACTGCCATTTGGGCTGCCTGGTAAAGGGTTTCTGCGGGGTTGAAATTGGCTTCCTTCAACAATTTGCGTCCCTCTTCTTCATTGGTACCCACCAGACGAACCACCATGGGTACGGCTACGCCTACTTCTTTGGAGGCGCTTAAAATGCCTTTGGCGACCTCATCACAGCGGGTAATGCCGCCGAAAACATTTACTAAAATTGATCTGACATTCTTGTCAGAGATGATCACCCTTAAGGAGGCAGCAACCTTGTCTGCAGATGCCCCACCGCCGATATCCAGAAAATTAGCAGCTTCGCCGCCACACAACGCCAGAATATCCATTGTGGCCATGGCCAGGCCAGCTCCATTTACCATACAGCCGATGTTCCCGTTCATTTTGATGAAAGTAACGCCATATTTCCTGGCTTCCACCTCTGAGGCGGCTTCCAGATCCATATCGCGCATATCGGCCAGGTCGGCATGTCGGAACAGGGCGTTATCATCAATGACCATTTTGGCATCAAGAGCCACCAACTTGTTTTCTGCGGAAATTACAAGTGGATTGATCTCTGCCAGAGTGGCATCACTCGATTCGTATGCCCGCCACAATCCCTGAACGATCTCAATAAATGACTTCCACAGAGGTTTCGGTAGATCGATCGCAATTGCTGCATCCCGCAGTTGATAATCCCGCAGTCCCAACAACGGATCAATATAGACTTTGATGATCTTTTCAGGGTTTCGCTGGGCAACTTCTTCAATTTCCATTCCGCCGGCGGCAGAAACCATCAGAACCGGTGTTTGGTTTTTGCGGTCATTGACAATGCCAACATAAAATTCCCGCTCAATTGAAATGGCTTCATCTACCAGTACTTTTCGGACTGGCAATCCTTTGATCTCCATGCCGAGAATCTTTGTAGCAAGATCATGCGCTTCTTCAGGGCTTTTAGCCAGGCGAATGCCGCCTGCTTTTCCTCTTCCCCCTACCAGCACTTGCGATTTGATCACAACCGTTCCGCCTAATTCTTCGCTGATCTGCTTTACCTCATCTGAGGTGCTGGCAATTCTACCTTTCGGGATCGGGATACCAAATCGTTCAAATATTTGCTTGGATTGGTATTCATGAAGTTTCATTGCTCTCCCTCAAAGAATTAGGATGTTTTTAGCGCCGATAAAATTATACATCGCCGCACATAAAAACAACCTGGTTTTTCAACCAGGTTGTTCATTTTACGAAATCGATCAGCTTTTCAGATAGGCTTCTAGTGATTCTTTGCTGATACGGTAAGATTCACCAATCTTTTTTGCTTTCAGTTCACCAGCGGTGATTGCCGCCAGAACATCTGCTTCAGCCACTTTCAAAACACTGGCAGCTTCAGATGTGGTCATCACTGCGGGCATGGATACGGCCGCGGCAGCCTGGCCACCCTGAGCAGATTGGTTCTGACCAATCCCTTGTAGGGATTGCTGCAAAACATTGCCAATACCAAGACCAGCGCCGATACCAGCCGTTAAGCCAGCACCACCGTTCGGATTCTTGGCTGCGTCACGCATTGCATCAGCAGCCTGCAATTGAGCATACGTCTGCATATCCAGCATGCCCATGGCTCGCAAATCTTCAGCGGATTTCTCAGAAGGTTTAATGCTGGTGATGTAGAAGGATTTCAACATACATCCAACGGCAGCAAAATCATCCTGACCTTTCACACGGATGGCTGCGCCTAATTCTTCGGTCAGAGCAATCTGTTCGAGGACATTCTTGGTTTTGCCAGTCTCACCCAAAATATCCTGCAATTTGGAGAGAAGAATGCCACGGAAGCGATCTTCGATATCAGCCAAACGGAAGCTGGCTTTTGCACCGACGATCTGGGTCAGGAACTGCTGGGGATCACTGATCTGGAAGGAATAAGTTCCGTATCCTTGCAACAGCGCGATGCCCAAACCCACACCCTTGTTGCTGACGATGATCGGCTGGGCCGTGCCCCATTTGCGATCGGGAAATTCTTTCATCGAGACGTAATACACTTCAGCGGTGAAAGGAGTTCGGTCATTGAATGCCTTACCGATCAGGTTGATGAGGTAAGGGATGTTTGCAGTAGTGATCGTATGCCGTCCAGGCCCGAAAACATCCAGAGCCTGACCATCTCGCATAAAGACAACTTTCTGAGATTCACGTACGATCACCTGTGAACCGATGCGCAGGTCTGCAATACCGGTCTCAGGGAAACGGTGAACCAGTTCATCCGTCATCTCATTTGGGTATTCTATTACATCAAAAATTCTAGCCATCGCATTCTCCAATTATGATAAAAAATCGCTTGTTTACTTATTGACCCATTTTCATGAGTTCGCTGCGTTTGTTGAAAGCATCAATGCTATCCTGAGCCTTCTGTACGGTATTTCGTACTGCCGCAGGGAAACCATCTGTATCTACAGAAGCTTCCAGGTTATCAATTGCTGCGCTGACGGCATCGCCGAGCTCAACCATCGTCAAATCGTACTGGTAGAGCTGGGTTAATTCAGCTTCGTTGATCTTGATGGCATCAAAGAACCCGGTATACCCGTAAGATGCGGTTTTGACACGATCCACAAAAGTCCGTAACTTGATCGCAGCCTCTTCCAGGTCATCTATAGTGTCGATCTTTCCAGCTTTGACCATATCCCGTTGAATGGTTGATAAACGCACCCACTGGGCTTGAAAGCGATCTGCGATGACTTCTCGCAGCACTTTATCTGCCTGCCGGCGGTCCACCATCTCAAAATAACCTTTGAAACCGGGGATCTTGGCAATCAGTTTCTTCAATATGTCCTGTTGCGAGACTACCTTGTCATACAAATCACTCATCGTATTCCTCCATCATTTTTCTTTCCTTGATTATAGCGAATATTTGTCATCTTTTTCTATTTATATACGAAGAATTTTTAAAAAGGACGCGATTCGCTATGAATAATTTATTACCTTTTTACTTGTATTCATCCGTTGATATTCTTATAATTATTTAATATGGATTTTATTGAAAGGAGGAGAACATGCTTTTTTCGCCTTTATCTAAAGGCCAGGGGTTGATAGAATACGCGTTGATTTTAGTTTTTATTGCAATTTTTGTTATTGTCGTTTTACGTATTCTTGGAACTGGCATTGGTGGAGTATTTAGCAACATAAATTCATTCCTCCAAAATGCGCCCAATTGACCCACATAACCATTCTAACTATTTTGTAAGGTATTAATGCACTCTCCCCGCTTGTATTGAATTTGGATTGCTATATAATTTAATCAAGTTTCAAAATATCATATGAAAGGAGAATAAACTATGTTATTCGCTCCCAAAGAAAAAGGCCAAGGTTTAATTGAATATGCATTGATTCTTGTCTTGATTGCTGTTGTTGTTATCGTTGTACTGCGGCTCCTCGGCCCCCAGATCGGCGGTATCTTCAGCAATATCAATTCCAATCTTGAAAACCCCGCTGGCTAATTTAGTAGTTCGACAAAAAAAAGAAAGGTCATTTTATGGCCTTTCTTTTTTGTTAACTGATTTTCGTTATTTGTTCTTGCTAAAATCAAATACTTTCCTATAATGAATTAGTAACCATTATTTTACCAAGGAGATAATACTATGTTGTTCGCCCCGAAAGAAAAAGGTCAAGGTTTGATCGAATACGCTCTTATTCTCGTATTGATCGCCGTCGTCGTCATCGTTGTTCTGCGCCTTCTTGGCCCGCAGATCGGCGGTATCTTCAGCAATATCAATTCCAATCTTGAAAACCCCGCTGGCTAGATCCAAATCATAAACAAAAAAGAAAGGCGAAGAATCGCCTTTCTTTTTTGTTAAGTTCGTTTATGTTACTTTTAGTTTGGTTTACCAAATTGGACTATATAATTTTTTTATCAATTTACCAAGGAGAATTTATATGTTATTTGCACCGAAAGAAAAAGGTCAAGGTTTGATCGAATACGCATTGATTCTGGTTTTGATCGCTGTTGTTGTTATTGTTGTTCTGCGTCTTCTTGGACCGCAGATCGGCGGGATCTTCAGTAACATTAACTCCACCATCTCAAACCCCGCTGGCTAGAACCCGCAAATATTTCCTAAATAAGAAAGGCTCTGATATCAGAGCCTTTCTTATTTGTAAGGACAAAACGTGTGGGAATTGGTTTTTGTTGCCGTATAATAAATCTGACTTATTAAGAAAAGGTTAAGCAGGAGGAAACTATGGCAGCAGCCAAAAAGAAAAGTGGACGGATCATCATCATCATTGCCCTAATTGCGATTGTGGGTGTTGTTCTCGTCTACCTTTTACTCACCGGAAGTGGACAGAATAATGCGAATAGCAATGCCGCTCCTGCTCCCACACCCACCCCCAATGTTGAATTAGTGCAGATCGTTGTTGCTTCTCAGACAATCCAACGTGGAACGATCATCACCAGCGATTTTTTAACGACCATTGAATACCCCAAGAGCCAAATGCCCGCTGATACATTCTTTGAAAGCATCGAAGATGCAGTCGGCACAAAAGCAAAATACACCATCGACTCTGGCGTTCCTTTAACCACCAGCATGGTAGTCCACTCTGGAGAAGGCTCATTAGCCTCTTTCGACGTTCCCAGCGGCATGACAGCTTATTCGATCGCCGTTAGCCCTGAAACAGCAGTGGCTTATGCCGCTCAAAAAGGGGATCATGTCATGGTAGTTGGGTGTATGCTAATGATAGATGTAGACACCAATTTTCAGACAATTCTTCCAAACCGTACCGCTATTACTTTCGCTGATGGATACCCAATTCAACCAGATGGCGCTCCTTCCAGCTCCATGAACATCATGCCCAATGGAGCTGATTCTGTAAAGGGTCGTTACGAATTAGAAACCACAACCAACGACCCTCTATATGTCTTGCCTTCAGAAGTTCAGCGCAGTCGGCTGGTTTGCCAGACAATCATTCAAGATGCAGAAGTTTTGAATGTTGGCTTCTTCCCGCTTACAAGCACTGAAACTACTACCCAGGCAACGCCCGTTGTGGTTGCAACCGTACAGGATACAACTGCCGGTACCACCACCTACCCGGGCTCAGTTACCTTAATTGTCTCCCCGCAGGACACTGTTATTTTGAATTATCTCGCTCTCTCCGGTACTACGCTCTCTCTGGCGCTACGCGGAGCAGGCGATACCAGTGTGATCACAACCGATCCTGTGACTCTCCAATATGTGATGGATTCTAAGAACATCCCCTCACCTGTGAAGCTGCCATACGCCACAGAACCCCGCGTTGACTCGCTCTTGTTCCCAACATTCAATGATTATCTCGTTCAGCCCTAATCTGATCGAAATAATTTCGTCGCTCAAACTTCCAATGGAGAGTTAAAAGTGCCACAGGAAAAAATATTAGTTGCAGTCGTAGACGATACCGATGAATCTCGCGAGATGATCTTGCGAATGCTTCAATTTGATTCAAGCATTGAAGTAGTCGGTACTGCCAAGACTGGATTAGAGGCTGTTGATCTGGCCCAAAAGCTAAAGCCCGATGTCATTGTTATGGACATCAATATGCCAGATATGGACGGCATCACTGCAACTGAGAATATCCGTAAAAAGAATCCTTACATCCAGGTTGTCATTCTTTCTGTTCAAAGTGACGCAAACTATATGCGCCGCGCCATGTTAGCTGGAGCTCGTGACTTTCTAACCAAGCCTCCCATGATCGATGAGCTCACCGCTGCCATCCGCCGTGCCGGCACAATGGCCAAAGAAGAAAAAGCCAAAATGACGGCTGTCTACAACGCCACTGGACCGTTGAACCCTACAGTACCCGGCTACATGCCCCAGGTCAACGGAAAAACCATTGTGGTATATAGCCCTAAAGGTGGTAGTGGAACTACAACAATTGCCACCAATCTCGCAGTCGCTTTGAAAGATGCAAACCACAAAGTAGCTCTTGTAGATTCCAACCTCATGTTTGGTGATGTGGCGGTATTCTTCAATGAGCATGGAAAAAACAGCGCATTAGATCTGATTGATCGAATTAATGATCTCGACGCTGAGATCATCAGCGATGTCATGATCAAGAATAAAGTTACTGGAATCGAAATCCTCGGCGCCCCAAACTCCAGTCAATTTGTGGATGCTGGTATTGGTGAGTCCTTTGCCAAGATTCTGCAATTTTTACAGAACCTCTACGATTATGTGATCGTGGATACAACCGCCTATTTAACCGAGGTTGCCCAAAACTGTCTGGACATCGCTGATTTCATCGTGTTGGTAACCATCCAGGACATTCCTGCCATCAAGAACACAAATCAATTCCTCTCACTGGCAGATGCATCTGGTATAGGCCGCGATCGTATCGTTTTTATCATGAATCGTTATGACAAACGAATTTCCATTTCGCCGGAACGTGTTGGCGAAAGTCTCAAGCAGCCTGTCATTGTTGCCATTCCTTATGAAGATCGAGCGGTTAGTTATTCAGTTAATCGCGGTATTCCATTTATGATCGACAACAAAATGATCCCTGCTGCAAAATCAATTGTCGCTCTGGCCGATCATATTCGTGAAAAGATCAAGAAATTAAGCGAAGTTGAATAGCGTATCAGATCAGGCAGGAATAACCTATTATGTCAATTTTACGAAGAATTCAATCCGGTGATCAGGGGAACTCTCAGAATAATCAACAGCCGTCAACCACCCAACCCAATGGGAATGGTCCATTGCAACAATATAGCGGTGGCACACCAAATAACCCCATGCAAGCCCAACGCCGCATCAACTCCAACACAGGCCAGGCGAGCCTGGACACTTATCAAGACTTAAAGACTCGGGTTCAGACCAAACTTTTATCTGAGCTGGACCCAAGCGTTGATGTTTCCCAGGTCTCTGAGGTAAGAAAAACGATTCAAGATCTTTTCGACCAAATTCTCATCGAAGAGAATTTCATTCTTTCCCGCTCTGAAAAATCGCGTCTTTTTGAACAAATTGCCGCTGAGATCTTGGGATTTGGTCCATTACAACCTCTTCTTGAAGACGAAACTGTAACTGAGATCATGGTGAATGGTGCAAAAAGTATTTATGTAGAGCGCCGCGGTAAACTGCAAAAAGTCCCCCTTTCTTTCGAGAATAACGAACACGTTATGCGTATTATCGAAAGGATCGTGGCACCATTAGGTCGCCGTATTGATGAATCCAGCCCTTACGTTGATGCCCGTCTGCCAGATGGCTCTCGTGTCAATGCCATCATTCCTCCAATTTCATTGGTCGGACCGGTATTGACCATTCGTAAATTCTCGAAAACACCTATCTCGGTCGATCAATTGGTACAATTTGGTTCTATCACCCCTGAAGCACTAACCTTTTTGGACGCCTGCGTAAAAGCCAGGTTGAACATCGTTATCTCGGGCGGTACTGGTTCAGGTAAAACAACTCTCTTGAATGTTCTTTCGAGCTTCATCCCAACGGATGAACGCATTGTAACAATCGAGAACGCAGCAGAGCTTCAATTGCGTCAGGACCACGTGGTCACACTTGAGTCCAGGCCGGCAAATATTGAAGGAAAAGGCGAGATCACAATTCGTGACCTGGTAGTTAATGCCCTGCGTATGCGTCCTGACCGCATCATCGTCGGTGAGATTCGTGACGCGGCCGCTCTGGACATGCTGCAAGCTATGAACACCGGTCATGATGGTTCTATGACCACCCTTCACTCTAACAGTCCTCGCGATACACTCGCTCGTCTCGAGACCATGACCCTGATGGCCGGTATGGACATGCCTATGCGCGCCATCCGTGAGCAAGTTACCTCCGCTATCCAGTTGATCGTGCATCAGGAACGTATGCGTGATGGTACGCGTAAAGTCACCTATATTACTGAAGTAGCCGGTATGGAAGGCGATGTCATTACAATGACCGATCTGTTCATTTTTGAACAGGTTGGCTTTGAAAACAATAAAGTCGTTGGCCGAATGAGAGCCACGGGTCTGAGGCCAAAATTTATGGCCAAGATCGAGGCAGCAGGCATTCACCTGCCCCAATCTGTATTTGGAATCGGAATTAAACGATAGAGGGATTAGAAATGAACCCTACTTTGATCCTCTGGCTTGGCGGTGTATTCATTCTGATCTTGATCGGAGTGGGTATTTACTTTACCATTTCAGGCCAAAAGTCAGAAGAAGAAGAGCGCATTGGCGATTACCTTGAACCAGAAGTCAAACCTTCTGATCTAAAAAAAGCCGCACAATCCCCTGTTACAGATTGGTTGACCAAGAGAGTTGAAAAATCTTCATATGGAGATCGCATCGCCAGAGATCTGGCTCGTGCCGATCTAAAATTTAAGCCCGGCGAATACGTCGCCCTCATGGTCATCAGTTCTTTTGCGGTTGGCGTCCTGGGCTTCTTTATTGGTCAAAACTCATGGCTTTTGGGTGCTGCAGGTGTTGTTTTTGGCCCGTTCTTACCTGGAATGTACGTCAAGAACCAACAATCAAAACGTCTAATCAAGTTTAATGATCAATTGGCAGATATGCTCAGCCTGATGGTCAATAGTCTGCGTGCCGGTTTTTCTACTCTGCAAGCAATGGAAGCGGTCAGTAAAGAATTGCCTTCTCCTATCTGCGATGAATTCCGCCGAGTTGTTCAAGAGATCCAACTGGGTGTAACCACTGAACAGGCGCTAGATAACCTCTTACGCAGGATTCCCAGTGATGACCTTGATCTGGTGATCACAGCTATGAATGTTCAACGCGAGGTCGGTGGTAACCTGGCCGAGATCCTGGAGACCATTTCTCACACCATCCGTGATCGTGTGCGTCTCAAAGGTGAGATTCGTGTTTTAACCTCCCAAATGATGTATTCTGGCAAATTCCTATCGATTTTGCCCATCGCCTTATCTTTATTGTTGTATGTCCTGAACAAATCGTACATCATGGTCCTGGTTGATCCCAAAGCAAACCAACCCTTACCCTGTGGTTATATCGCAATCGGTGGCGCAGTGGTCCTCATCGTTGTTGGTTACATCGTGATGCAAAAGATGGCTACCATTGAGGTTTAGGAAAGAGGATTTATTATGACTGCAATACTGATCGCATTGGGTATAGTAGTGGTAATTGCCGCCACTCTTGTTTATGTTGGTATTCGCAATCCCGAAGCTGAATCTGAAAAGATGATCGCAGATCGTTTGGAAGCTTTTTCACAGACTACCGAACGAATTGATCTTGAAAAACTTGAAATGTCTCAACCCTTCTCCGAGCGTGTCATTTTACCGATCGCACGCAAATTAGGAGAAATTGCCTTACGCTTT
>JAYFNV010000052.1:0-6624 GCA_034933225.1 Anaerolineaceae bacterium
CACTGACCCTGAGATGGGTTATGGCAAGAAGAAAGTGGTCATGGACGACGATGCCCGCCATCACCTGGCGGCAGTAGCACAGGGAGATGCGCGCAATCTGCTAAATGCTATTGAGTTGGCGGTGGAATCTACCCCACCAGAAGCAGATGGCAGCATTCATATCACCCTGGATATTGCTCAAGAGTCCATTCAGCGCCGTGCTATTTTATACGACCGCATGGGCGATGCCCATTACGACACCATTTCGGCATTCATCAAATCTGTACGCGGTTCTGACCCAGATGCGGCCCTTTACTGGCTGGCCAAGATGGTCCTGGCCGGCGAAGATCCACGCTTCATTCTGCGCCGTCTCATCGTGCTGGCAGGTGAAGATATTGGTCTGGCCGATCCGCGCGGCATCCAGGTGGCAGCCTCAGCCGCCTATGCTTTTGAATATATTGGCATGCCGGAAGGCATTTATCCGATCGTGGAAGCCACGCTATTCCTGGCTACTGCACCAAAATCGAACAGCGCAGGCAGCTACTTTGCCGTGCGTAAAGAGATCGAAGAACATGGCATCGGGCCAGTGCCTACCCATCTGATGGACGCCAACCGCGACGCCAAAGGCTTTGGCCACGGCAAGGGATACCAGTATCCGCATATGTTCGAAGGTCACTTTACTCCCCAGCAATATCTGCCCACCAACCTGCTTGGCCACGAGTTTTACAAACCCTCCAATCAAGGTTACGAGGCAGAAGTCTCAGATCGAGTGGCAAAATGGCGTAAAGCCCAGGCCCAGGCCTTGGGCGTAGAAAAACCCCCTGAACAACAAAGTTAACTGACAGAAGATCGGTTAACCTTCATTTCGTTGGATCAAACCCGATTGCCAGGCCAATACTGCGGCCTGAGTGCGGTCGTTTAGATGCAACTTATTGAGGATATTACTTAGGTGAGTCTTTACGGTCTTTTCGCTAATAAACAACTGGTTGGCAATTTCCTGGTTGTTCTTACCCTGACCAATCAGACGAAGCACATCCAACTCTCGTTCTGTCAGTTCGGTGAACAGGTTTTGCTCATCGTGCTGCTCGCCACGGAACTCCTGGACCAGGCGTGTCGCCACTCGCGAGTTAAGCACAGCCTGCCCCTTTACCGCTTTACGGATCACCTCGGCCAGATCATCTGGGTCAATATCTTTTAATACATAAGATATAGCCCCATTGCGAATGGCCGGAAAAATGTTTTCGTCTTGATGGTAAGAAGTAAGAATAATCACCTGTACAGCGGGGAATTTCTTCTTCACCAGTTGAGTGGTTTCTACTCCATCCATTCCAGGCATTAGAAGGTCCATCAACACTACATCCGGACCTGTTGCTTCAATGACCTGCAATGCCTGTTCTCCACCCCCAGCCTCTCCTACCACCTCAATCCCGTCCACCGTATCCAGAAAGGTCTTGATGCCGATACGTACAACACTATGGTCATCCACAATCACAACATGAATAGGCGGCATTACATTCCTCTCTTTAGATCAAGCTTGTGTGGAACCACCGCAATGACACTGGTGCCACCTTCTGGGGCGCTTTTGATCTCCAGGAATCCCCCCATTTCTTTAAGACGTTGCTGCATCCCAGAAACGCCAAAACAGGTCTTCTCTTTCTTTTCAAAGTCAAAACCAACACCATTGTCTCGGACGATAAGACGGGTTTCCATGGGCAGATTAACCAAAGAGACCGTAGCAGAGCTTGCCCGGCTATGCCGCAATACATTAGAGAGCGCTTCTTGCGCCACCCTGAAGAGCCCTTTTTCCACCTCAAAAGGAAATTGCCATGTACCGATAACTTGAAACTCAAGCGGAATACAGGCTTGTTGGCTCCATGTCTCTGCATACTCTTTTAACGCATCCGCCAACCCCTTCCCTTCCAATTCTGGCGGACGCATTTCTTTAATCAGCACCACCAACTGATCCTGGGTGCTCTTCAACAGGTTTTCGGCCTCGACCAGTGCTTTTTCGGCAGCATCCGGATGTTTGCTGATCTGGTTTCGGGCCGAGCGAATTTGTAAGAGCGTGGCAAAGTTCTGTTGCCGCACCGTATCGTGTAACTCTTGCGCTAGACGGTTTCGTTCTTGAATCTGTACCAGAGCCTTTTGGTCTTGCATTAAATTGTTTATTTTTTCAGCCATTTGACGCATTTTTACGCTCAAAATGCCGATTTCATCCGATGAAGGATCTACTGGTGGAAGAACCTGAAAGTTCCCATCTCCCCAGGCCTCAGCAGCGGTGGTCAACTTATCCAGTCGCATGGTCAGGCCACGAGAAATTACGAATCCATAAACCGCCCCCAATGGTGCAATTGCCATGAGCAAGAGCAAACCGGTTATGGCCAGAATACCGATGATGATCAGCCACTGTTGGGCACCGCGTTGCGGAGCCGGTTCAAGAGTAAGGGTGATCACCCCCAGCACAGGCAACTTATGGTCTTTCTGGAAAATCGGGACTGCCATCCAAAAATTCCCCTGCGCATCCCTCGCATACAGATCGGCTATCGTACCATCGCCTTGCAAAGCATTCTGTAGTGCATTTTTTGAGACAGCCGTAAAAACAGGGGAATTACTTGCAGGAGATTGGGCCAGGATCTCTCCGCTGGGCGAAAGTACGGTCATCAACGAGTCCGGTACGATCTTCGCTGCCGGGCTATCAAAACTGTTTTGTGGCTCCAGGCTTGCATACCCTTTACGGTAGACCGTATCCAGCCAAACCTGTAATCCGGCAATATCTGCATTAGGTTGCAGGTAGACACGAGCATCAGGTACGAGGGTGGAAACGACATCAGCCAGGTATTCCTGAGTGTCATTCCCCCAAAATCCAGAGAGAATGGCACCCAGGATCAAGAGCCCCAGTTCAAGAGACAATAAGACCAGCACTGTGACCGCTGTGTACGAAAAGATCAGTTTCCTGCGCAAGTTCTTAAAGAAGAATTTAAAGATGGTCTCCCCCTACTCCCGATCATTAAAGGTAAGGACGGGTGAAATTTTGGTGGAATTCCAGCAAGATGCAACAACAACCATCGCCGTCAGGCAAACAGTCAAGAAGACAATCGCCGCTCCTGTCTGCGGTTTTACCACCAACAATGTTGAGAGGTCTCCTAGAGCAATTTTTGCGATCATCACCTGAGCCCAGATAAAGAACCAGGCAAAAATACTCACAACTAAAGACATTAACCCATATTCTAACACCTGGGTAAACAACACTTGCCTCTGTGAGTACCCGATTGATTTAAAAACCCCGATCTCAAACCTGCGCTCAAGCATGGTTAGGTTCACTGAATTGGCCACAAGTAAGAGCCCGGCCAAAACCGCCAGACCAGCCAACACGGCAATGAACCAAAAGAGGTTTGAATAGACACGCAAATAGTGCTCCTGGTAATCAGGCATAGAGATAAAGGTAGCCTGCGGTAGCGCTGCCTGTAACTGGTTCATCTGATCGTTAAACTGATCATTATCTAAAGTTAGGTAAAACTGGCTGCTATCCGGTTCACCCAGCAACTTTGCAGTCTCTTCAGAAACCAGTACCCGGTCCAGACTACCTGGCCAGTTAGTATCACTTACAGGGGTGTAGGTGCCAGCCACCGTGAGGGATACAGTCTCGCCACTCTTTGTGAGCACTTTCAGCGAATCACCCACTGCAATGTCTATATAAGCTGGCAGGTAGGCTGCATCTGGTCGACTATTCCAGGCGTCACCGCTGAGGGTATAAGCGTCCGTTGTCGCCCGGCCCAACACCATGGGCGAGAGGGTGTTCACTATCGGTTTATCAAATGAGATTTGCGTGACCTGAACCTGATGGTTCACTGCACCGATTGGAATTCCAAGCGAAGTCAAAGCCTCTTTTACAGCTGATTCTTGACTAGCGGGAACATAGATGGCCAGGTTCTCGGCCGTTGGCAAAGCGCTTAAGCTGGCAACGGTGTTTGAACCACTCTCGGTGATGACCGCGCCCAGGGTTAACATGACCACCCCAATAAAAAGGGCGATCATGGCCATCATATAAGAGGTACTGCGTTTACGCAAATTATTGCGGGCAATTTTTGCCAAAGGCATGTGTTTCATCGGGAAGATCTTTAATACCAGGCGCATCAATCCAAGCAACACAAGACCGACCACCCACAACATCAGAACAGAAACGATCAGAACAACGATGCCCACAACAAACGATTTAAGCACCCAGGCGGCCACCAGCAAAAAAACTGCTGCCATAAAAATGGCCAAGGCCACCAACTTGCCCAGAGGCCGTTTTGCCTGGCTGATCTCTTCATTACGCAGAAAAGAGGAGGGTGAAATCTGGATGGTTGAGACAATAGCCCATAGCGCGAAAACGACTGTGATGACCGTGCCAATGACAAATCCACTGACCATCACTACCCCTGATGGTGAAGAGATGACCAGTACGGTCGTAACCCGGCTGAACAGGCTGGTGATCAACTTTGAAAGCAGTACTCCCAACCCTACCCCCGCCAGACTACCTGTGATGCCTAATATCCCTGCCTCCAACACAAACAGATTCAAGATATCACGCGTCGTATAACCCAGGGTCTTCCAGATGGCCACTTCTTTGCGGCGCCGGTTTAACAACACCTGCATGGTGTTGGCAATCCCTATAGCACCCACCAATAGACCCAACAAGCCAATATCATTTACTGCCATTGCCAGAGTCTTCTGACTGGCTTCTGTTGCATTCGCTAAATTTTGAGCAGTAAAAACTCGCCAACCCTGCTCTTCCAACACTGTTTGAGCCTGATCAGGATCTTTGCTGTTCACCAGCACTGTATTGGAGGTTCGCTCACTGCCCATCAGCAATTGCGCCGTCTGATGCGAATAATACACTTTGCTCCCCTGGTGGTTTGGGGTATCACTGGCAATGGCAGTAATGATGGCTGGTACGGCATTGCCATAATCCAGATCTGAAAGCATCACCTGATCGCCCACTTTCAGATTCTCGTTCAATGCCATATCTTTGGTGATGATGATGTCCCCTGCTTTGCCTAATAGTTGACCTAGAGATTGCCCTCCGTCAGACGCAAGAGTTAAATTGCCCGCCAAAGGATATTTAGCCGGATCCACCCCCATGCCGTAGGAGGGGTAGATCAATTGGCTGGACCCTGGCAAATGGAAGGCCAGTGAAGTGGAGTAATCCATCAACGTGTAATCACTGATCATCCCGGCCTCTTTTGCCTGTTGCAGGCCGGCTTCTTCTTGAGCTGAAATGATATTTTCGCTGACCCGATCCAGGGTAAGGTCTCCTCCGATAAGTTCAAATGGCTTCAGCGAAAGCATTTGCTGAATGGATTGGGCTAGAGTGTTCATGGAGACCAGAGACATCACACCAAACACAACACAGAGAAATGCGATCAAATTACGAGAGCCGCCGCGCCAAAGGTGGCGAACAGCAGTCTGTAAGTAGAATTTGCCTGCCTTCATGCGCTTGCTCCCACAGTCTGGTTTGTCCAGCCGTTGGCTGCTTCAGGCTCTACGATCTTGCCATCCAAAACTTTGAGGCGGCGGTCTGCGTACGCCGCAACGTTTGGATCGTGGGTTACCATTACAATGGTTAAATTCATTTTTTCGCGCAAGTATTGCAGAGTTTTCAATACCTGACGGGTCGTAACGCTATCCAGGTTTCCGGTAGGTTCATCGGCAAACAAGACCTGCGGGCTGGTCACCAGGGCACGCGCTAACGCCACCCTCTGCTGCTCCCCACCCGAAAGTTGATGCGGATAATGATCCATGCGGTCTTGCAGCCCCACCTGGAGCAACATATTGGCGGCCAGGGTCTTCGCCTCTCGCCATTGCGGATGAATATATAAAGGTGCTTCCACATTCTCAAGCGCCGTCATGGTGGGAATAAGGTTGAAAGCCTGGAAAACAATGCCAATAAGCCGGTTTCTTGAGCTGGCCAGACGGGTTTCTGGAAGCATGCTAATGACAAGATCATTTAGCACCACAGACCCTGAGGTAGGCCGGTCTATTCCCGCCATGATTCCCAACAATGTGGATTTTCCCGAGCCTGAAGACCCGGTTAAAGCGATCCACTCCCCTTTTTTAACCGAGAAGCTGATCCCGTTCAAAATATTGAGGGTTCTGCCTCCCATCGGAAGATCACGATGGATATCATTCACAGTTAATATCGTTTGCTGTTCCATTTATTCCTCTTCTATCTAAGTTTTAACCAGTGTAAATAGAAGAGAGTTCTAAGACCTCAGTCTGAAGTCTGAGATTGGCTACATCAAAAGTCTCATTTTCCATATTGATCAAAATAAATAAATTAATATCAGATTATTTCGTACAGCATATTTACAGACCCACAACCTCTACAAAATGCCAGTGATTCCCACCTAAAGCCACAGGGCGCTGTGCTACTACCAATGCTAAAAAGAAATAATTAATTGGAAAAGAAATACCTGCGAAAAACAATTCATCCCCTCTTCACAGCAATAATCGTTCCTCCGTAGGGGTTCGACATATCGAACCCCTACACACAATGGAACCCAACCACGTCTACAAAATGCCAACGTTTCCCTTATCCGTCTGGAAAATCAACCCGTCTAAACAATACTAATAATTTCACCGTAGGGGCGCTGCGACGCAGCG
>JAYFNV010000053.1:0-8022 GCA_034933225.1 Anaerolineaceae bacterium
CACGGATCTATTACTGGTTTGTGTTTGCCTTTGAGGATGGCTCTTCCTTTACCAGTTCATCTTATTGGTTTGATTATCTGGATAATCAAATTGAGTGGAATTCGGCCTCGTCAAAATGGTTCGAAGTGTATTGGTCTACACAAGATACGAACACTGGTGAAAAGATCCAATCCATCGCATTGGATGGGTTAAAAAGCGCTACATCCCTTCTCCCCATATCCCCGCTGCTTCCCATAAAAATCTATGTTTACCCGGATACAGAATCCTTACAAAAGGCTGCTGGTAGCACTTCAAAAGAAAGCCTTTCTGGCACGGCTTTGTTGGTCTCCAACACAATACTGGTCTCCACCTCAACTGATCTGACCAATACAGCCAACCTGGAAAGACAAATACCTCATGAGATTACACATTTATTGGAATATCAGCTCAGCCAGGCAAATTACTCGGCTGTTCCGGCCTGGTTGCTGGAAGGGCTTGCCACATTATCCGAGAATTATAAGGATGCTGACCAGGCCAGGATCCTTAAACAAGCCCTGGATGGCAACTCTCTGATCAAATTGGACCAGCTTTGCGGTTCATTTCCTTCTGACCCAGGCCAATTAACGTTAGCCTATGCAGAATCAGCATCTTTTACACAGTTTTTGATTCAGAAATATGGCCTTGATAAAGTGACCTCAATGTTAACCACCTCAGGGAATAGTTTGAGTTGTCAACAGCTCGTTAATAACACTTTTTCAAGAGAGCTGAATGACTTGAATTCCGATTGGCATAATGAGTCATTGTTGCTGGGCCAGCCACGTTCTAATTGGCTGGATTATTGGCCTTTATTACTTTTACTTCTTGTATTGGCTGTTCCCCTTGTATTGATCCGCAATCATAAGCGTAGTTCACATCGCTCAGGAGAAGACAATGACCGAATCAAATGAGATCAATTGTTTGCATGTCATAGTGGAAGGTCACGTACAGGGAGTCGGCTTTCGCTATTTTGTAAAAGAATGCGCTGATAGATTTCACCTGACCGGTTGGGTGCGCAATCGCTATGATGGTTCTGTGGAAGTTACTGCAGAGGGAGAGAAAGCGAAACTGGATCAATTTGTAGCCTTGCTACACACCGGTCCCAGCCGTTCCATTGTCACCGATGTAAAAGCCGAGTGGTCACATTCTCTCGGCTTGTATGATCAATTTAGTTTTTTACCCACTGAATAAGCAAACTCCCTTGCCTACTTGGCGCAAGGGAGTAAATCGTACCTTTCCAGGATCACTTCGTTTTCTTTTGTTCTCGGCAAGATGAATTCTTCGATCTTGCGATTGCTCTTGTCACTCAATAAGATTCTGTAAACAAAGCCGGACTGATCCCAGGTGGGTTTCAATTGCACGGTAATGATCTTCCATTCGTTATCCAGCGCCGATAAGAACCGCAGGGTGTTTGTGGAATGATTTGAAGAACAGACCGGCTGCTGAAGGGTACTCCAGAACTTTTCGCTGTTACTGATGGTTGCTAACATTATTTTTCTCCTTTCATCTTGTATGCTTTCTTGTATACAGCATACTCTGTGATGATTTAGGATTGCTTAAATGATTGTTAACACCATGTAAATGTTTTACTCCACTTCACCGGCCATTAATTTTGCCTTTTTCCAGGGTGGTAGATTTGATTCTTCGGCAAGCAGGTTACGCAAATCCAGGATCTGATCGCGGAAGACGGCTGCCTGCTCAAATTCGAGGTCTTTGGCTGCCTGATGCATCTGCTTTTCCATTTCGTCGATCAGCCGCTTGATCTCTTTTTCTGGAATGGTTGGGCTTCCCTTGCCTGCCTTATATTCACCCCGTCCTTCTGCCGCCATGGATGGAGCCAGTGTGAGGCGTTCGGTGATATCATGCACCGCTTTGATGATTGTATACGGCTTGATACCGTTCTTCTCATTGTAAGCCACCTGTTTTGTGCGGCGCCGATTGGTTTCTTCAATAGCCCTCGTCATTGCATCGGTCATTTTATCTGCATACATGATGACCTTGCCATTTACGTTGCGGGCAGCACGGCCAATGGTCTGAATTAGTGCGGTTGCAGAGCGCAGGAACCCTTCCTTATCAGCATCCAGAATAGCCACCATGGATACCTCTGGCAGATCAAGCCCTTCACGGAGCAGGTTAATGCCTACCAGTACATCAAAAACACCCAGGCGCAGATCGCGTAAAATACCTACACGTTCCAATGTTTCAACTTCTGAATGCAAGTATTGAACTTTCACTCCCAGTTCCGTCAAATAATCGGCCAGATCTTCAGCCATACGCTTGGTCAATGTGGTCACCAGCACCCGCTCACCGCGTTCTGTACGTTGCTTGATCTCCCCGTAGAGGTCATCCACCTGCCCTTTGGTGGGGCGTACTTCCACTTCCGGATCGATCAACCCGGTTGGCCGAATGATCTGCTCCACCACCTGGTTGGCCCGATCCATTTCAAATGCTGCCGGGGTCGCAGAGGTGTAAATTGTATAGCCCATATGGGCCTGAAATTCATCAAAGGTCAGTGGACGGTTATCCATGGCCGAAGGCAGGCGGAATCCGTACTCTACCAGGGTGCCTTTACGAGATTGGTCACCATGGAACATGCCGCGGATCTGGGGAACCGTCATATGCGATTCATCCAGGAAGAGCAGATAGTCACTGGGCAAATAATCCATTAACGTCCACGGCGCGGATCCAGCCGGACGCTGGTCCAGATGGCGGCTGTAGTTCTCAATTCCGGAGCAATACCCGACTTCTTTGAGCATTTCCAGGTCATATCGGCAACGCTGTTCGATCCTTTGGGCTTCCAGTAATTTGCCGGCGTCCTTAAAATACTTTAGCTGGTCTTCCAATTCCTGCTCAATATCGCCAATCGCTTTCTTGAGTCGTTCTTCGTTGGTGATGTAATGTTTGGCGGGATAGATCTCAATGCTCTGAGGTTCGCTGAAGATCTCCCCGGTTACAGGGCTGTATTCAACGATCTTCTCCACTTCATCACCAAAAAAGCTGACTCGCACAGCTTTCTTCTCTTCATAAGCCGGGAAAATCTCAATAGTTTCGCCGCGCACCCTGAACACGCCTGGTCTCAATTCCATATCATTTCGTTGATATTGCCCTTCGATCAGCTTACGCAGTAGGGCGTTGCGTCTGTATATCTCGCCAACGTCAAACCGGATCACCACGCCAGCATAATTACCGGGATCTCCCAAACCATAAATACACGAGACAGATGCCACAATGACCACATCCTTGCGAGACATCAAAGCGGTCGTGGCTGCAAGCCGCAACCGGTCGATCTCTTCATTGATATCCGTCTCTTTTTCTATATACAGGTCTTGCCTTGGCACATAAGCCTCAGGCTGATAGTAGTCATAGTAAGAGACAAAGTATTCAACCGCGTTGTCCGGGAAGAATTCTTTGAACTCTGAATAGAGTTGTGCAGCCAGGGTCTTGTTATGCGCCATGATCAAGGCCGGCATCTGCATTTTTTCAATGATGTTTGCCATGGTAAAGGTCTTACCGGTGCCGGTAGCACCCAACAAGACTTGATCACGGTAGCCTGATTTTAGGCCATCGAGTAATTGACGGATTGCTTCCGGTTGATCCCCGGTGGGCTTATAGGGAGCATGTAATTTAAATTCCATAAGTTATCCTTGTGATCGCTGATCAATCAAGGCTATTATAGCACACTTGTTCAACTATATTGTATCAAACGATTTTTGGCAGCTTCAAGGTAAACACAGCTCCACCCACTTCACCATTTGCGGCTGTCAGATCTCCCCCATGTACTTTTGCCAAGTTGCGCGCGATGGAGAGCCCCAGTCCTGTGCTGCTGAACTCATGATTGCGTGATTTGTCTCCCCGGTAGAAGCGTTCAAACAGATGCGGTAGATCGGCTTCTTTGATGCCGCAGCCACTATCAGACACCGAACAGTATATGGCAGAATCATCATCGAAAACAGAGATGAGGATTTTGCCGTTTTCAGGCGTATGGTGCAAAGCATTGCTGATCAAATTACCAAAGATCTGCACGATCCGGTCAGAATCGGCAAAAATGGTAGTGTCTTTGCAGCAAGTTATCTCAGCGATGCGTAGATCGATGTGTTGTTGAGCCGCCTTGGGTTGAAACCGTTCTACCACCTGCTCCACCAGTTCAACAAAATCGATCTCGTTCTTTTCCAAGGGAAGTTCACCTGCATCAACCAAGGCCAGAGTCCTCAAATCGTCTACAAGGCGAGCCAGGAAATTGGTCTGATCCAATACAGTTTGTAGACTATCCACCGTCAATGGCACAATACCATCTTGCATAGCTTCGATCTGAGCGCGCTGAACAGCCAGGGGCGATCGCAGTTCATGCGCGATATCTGCCGTCATGGCTTTTTTACGCTCTTCCGATTTTTGCAGCGTATCGGCCATCTCATTAAAAGATCTACCCAATATTGCGATCTCATCCTTGCCTGTTTCATTAACCCGTACCGATAGATCGCCCTGCGAGAGCGTCCTTGCCGCATTGGTCAAATTATTGATTGGCTTGGTCAAACGATTTGTAAAGAGAATTGCAAACAGAATCGCCAAAAAGACAGCAATCAGGCTGACGCGGATCAATGTATTCCGCAAGGAGATCAGCAGCGGGGAGACTTCGGAGGCTTGCAATGCACTTCTTCCGGACACAAACAAATACCCGATCGTCTCACCAGAACTGTTGGTCAATTCAAGCGCATTATTCTTTGTCTGGTCGGTGATTGTTTCTCCAACCGTCCCCCCATTTGCACTCCAGATCACTACCAGTTCAGTATCTGTTAGCGTAAACGGTTCTTTTCTGCCGGGACCCATACCATTTCCGTTTCCCGGGCCAGCCGAGGGAGTACCATTTTCCATCATCGGCATAGATGGCGTCTGGACAGATAATATACTTTCAACACCTGTCCAGGACCCATGCTCTTCATAATAAGCTTCCAAATTATCGACTGTATCTTGAATACCGTATACACCGCCACGGAGAATGAAGTTTTTTACCTGTTGCGTGTTATTTATTCCGATAAAAATGATCAGACTCCCCGTCACCAAAAAAACGAGTAGGACGAAAGCCAGGATCATTTTGGTTCTCAACGACATAATTTTCCTACTTCTCTTTTGAAAAACGGTACCCTACGCCAAAAACGGTTTCAATGAACCTGGGCTTTCTTGGATCAGGTTCGATCTTACTTCGTAAATTCTTTATGTGAACATCAATGCTTCGTTCATAACCATCAAAAACTCCCTTATCGAGCGCTTCTAATAGTTGCAATCTGGAAAATACCCGGCCCGGATTCACAGCCATGGCATATAAAAGTTGATATTCTGTAGGAGTAAGGTCAATTTCTTTCTCCCCGATCTTTACATCATGGTATTCATGATTGATATCCAGCAATCCAATTACGATGTGTGAAGGCGCTGAAGAGAGCTTATTGCTGCGGTGAAGCACTGCTTTCACCCTGGCCACCAATTCTCGCGGTGAGAACGGCTTGCTGATGTAATCGTCAGCTCCAGTACTGAACCCCTGCAGCCGGTCTGTTTCTTCCACCCTGGCGGTTACCATGATTATGGGAATATCCGTTTCCCGTCTGATCTCGTTGGCAACATCCATCCCATCCATTCCAGGCAGATTGAGATCCAGGAGAACCAGATCAGGTTTTTCGCTGAAGACCATTTCCAACCCGGTATCTCCTCTTAATGAGCTGCAAACAGTAAAGCCATCTCGCTCGAGATAGGAGATAATGATTCTAGCTAAATTTGGATCGTCTTCTATGACCAGGATTTTATTCATTTTGGCATTATATCAGAGAGTACATCTAGCAAGTGTTCACGCCAACCTTCAGTAAGTTCATTGAAGGGCATCCAATAGGCATTTTTGCCCACCCGAACATCGGAGCGGAACTGTTTTAAATCTCTTGAGCTGACTCCTGCCGGCAGATTGGGGAAGCGCAATACCAACTGGTCACCTTCCACGCTTACAGCAGCCAGGCCAGCTTTCTCAGCTCTCAGCTTGACGCGGATCTGATAAAGCAAGTTTTGCACAGGTTCCGAATAAGGTCCAAACCGATCAATAAATTCTTCCTCCAACGCATCCAATTCGGTTTCGTCCCTTAAGTTGGCCATACGCCGATAAAGCTGCAGTCGCAAGGTCTGGTCCGTGACATATTCAGACGGCAATGCCACCGCCAGAGGCAGATCCACACTGACGGGGATATAAGCCGCCGAGATTCCGAACGCCTCGTCCACATTCGCATCCACCGATTTCTGCGTCTTTTTCAATTCTTGAACAGCCTGGTTGAGCATTCTGGCATATAAATGGAAACCAACAGATGCAATGTACCCACTTTGACGGATGCCCAACATTTCGCCTGCGCCACGCATCTCCAGATCGCGCATTGCAATGGAATATCCCGCTCCTAATTGGGTGTTCTCTGCAATTGTCTCCAACCGTTCTTGCCCTTCTGGCGTGGGCGCCTTCTTGCGATGACGGAAGAAGTAAGCATACGCCCGTTGAGCGCCGCGGCCGACCCTTCCCCTTAATTGATAAAGTTGGGCCAACCCGAACGTATCGCCACGGTCCACGATCAAGGTATTTGCGTTGGGGATGTCCAGCCCGGATTCGATGATGGAGGTACACAGCAACACGTCGATCTCGCCTCTGGAGAACTGCGCCATGACCTTGGAAAGTTCGCCTTCGGCCATCTGACCATGCGCAATGCCCACCCGTGCTTCCGGCACAAGTTTAGTGATGTGACTCTTCATGGCATAAATGGTCTGTACCCGGTTATGCAAAAAGAAGACCTGTCCGCCGCGTTCCATTTCGCGCATGATGGCCTGTTTCGCCAACTTCGGAGAATAGGGTCCAATATGGGTGATCACTGGTAAACGCTCAGCAGGTGGTGTATTGATGACAGAAATATCGCGCACCCCGGTCAGGGCCATGTAGAGGGTTCTTGGGATGGGGGTAGCCGTCAAGGTCAGCACATCCACTTCGGTACGAAGCTTCTTAAAGTGCTCCTTATGCGTTACACCAAAGCGTTGTTCTTCGTCAATGATGACAAGTCCAAGATCTTTGAATACCACATCGCTGGTCAATAAGCGGTGTGTACCGATGACGATATCCATTTCGCCTATCGCCAGCTTGGCAATGATCTCATCCTGCTGTTTGGGCGTTCTAAACCGTGAAAGCATCTCCACCGAAACGGGATATGCGGATAAGCGTTGCTTAAATGTTTCGAAGTGTTGTTGAGCCAGTACAGTGGTCGGAACCAGCACTGCCACCTGTTTGCCATCCATGACGGCTTTAAAGGCCGCCCGTAAAGCGACTTCTGTCTTGCCATAACCCACATCCCCGCACAAGAGCCGGTCCATTGGCTTGGGCTTTTCCATGTCTCGCTTCACTTCTTTGATGGCGCGTAATTGGTCAACGGTTTCCACATAAGGGAAGCTGGCTTCCAATTCTTGTTGCCAGGTGTTATCAGGGCTGAAGGCGTAGCCAACCGCTTCTTCACGCCTGGCATAAAGCTCTAAAAGCTCCTGCGCCACCTGGATGACGGCCTCACGCACTGTTTGTTTGGTTTGAGCCCATTCCGGGCTGCCCAGTCGAGATGGCTGCGGTGTTGAGCCTTCTGGGCCTACATAACGCGTCAGCCTGTCTGCCTGGTGGATGGGAACGTAAAGTTGATCGCCATTCTCATACTCAACACACAGGAATTCGCGCTCAGTGCCTTCCAGGGTACGCCTTACCAGCCCTGAGAACCGACCAACACCATAATCTACGTGAACGACCCAATCACCCGGTTTAAGGTCAGCATAGGTCGCTTCTGGGGCCTGGTGGCTTTGCTTGATCCTGGGTCTGGGCAAGGGTCTTTCCCAGCCAAAGATCTCACTATCTGTGATGATCTGTTCCACTTTGACGCCATTTTCATACAGCGTCCAGCCTTCACTTAAGCTGCCCTCGCGAAAAACGGGCTGCATTTTCGTTTCTAAATCGCCGCCGTG
>JAYFNV010000054.1:0-28111 GCA_034933225.1 Anaerolineaceae bacterium
GGCAAACTTCAAACCAGTCTCTGAGCAACCTTATACAACAAAACTATTTTAGTAGATCGTGGGCTTTTTGCCAGATGCTGTCAAACATGGCAGGCGTCAGTTTGCCCGTCTGGGTATTTTGGCGACTGGGATGGTAGGACCCCAGCAACCACAGGGCATCCATCTGCCCTTGCGCCAGTGCGCCATGACCAAATTCCACTTTGGGCAGGGTATTGCCGCGCTGATTGAGGATCTGGGTGCAAATATCATAGGCGATCTTGCCCAGAGCCACCACCCCTTGCAGGTTCGTCAGGGCAGCCAACTCTGCCAGCAGATACGGTCGGCAGGCGAGCAATTCGGCGGGCAGAGGTTTATTATCCGGTGGGGCACAACGCCCCACAGCCGTGATGAATGCCTCTTTCAGCTCCAGCCCATCTTTGGGGTCCATGCCGGTGGGCTGGTTGGCCATGCCGGCACGGAAGAGAGCGCTGTACAGGAACTTGCCCGAATCATCCCCGGTAAACATGCGGCCGGTGCGGTTGGAGCCATGCGCACCTGGCGCAAGCCCTACAATGAGGATACGTGCCGCCGGGTCGCCAAAGCCGGGAACGGGTTTGCCCCAGTAGGGTTCATCACGGTAAGCGCGGCGTTTGACCCGCGCTACTTCTTCACGGTATTCCACAAGGCGCGGACACAACCGGCAGGCGATGACCTGGTCTTCTATGCGTTGCAGGGGTTCGGGAAGGGAACTCATATCAAAGGATCAACATGGCATCACCAAAGGAGTAGAAGCGGTATTCGCGCTTCACCGCTTCCCGGTAGGCTGCCAGTATCTTCTCGCGGCCGGCGAAGGCGCTGACCAGCATGATGAGGGTGGATTCAGGTAAATGGAAGTTGGTGATGATGGCATCCACCAATTGGAACTCGTATCCGGGCAAAATGAAGAGCTGCGTCGGTCCGCTGATGGGGGCGGCAGTGCGTGCTTTGCCGCTGGCTTTAGCCGCAGATTCCAGGGTGCGCACGCTAGTGGTTCCCACTGCGATGACACGCCCGCCGTTCTGGTGGGTCTCATTGATCAGCCCGGCTGTTTCTGGGGTCACCTCACACCATTCAGAATGGATCTGATGCGTGCTTGGGTCGTCTTCTGTCACAGGTGCAAAAGTATCGAGCCCTACATGCAGGGTCACTCTAGCAAAACGGATGCCCTCTGCTTCCAAAGCAGCCATGAGCTCAGGGGTAAAGTGCAGCCCGGCCGTCGGCGCTGCGGCAGATCCGCTCTGGGCGGCATTGGAATAGACGGTCTGATACCGTTCCGGGTCGCGTAACTTTTCGGGAATATAAGGTGGTAGGGGCATCTCGCCCACATTGGGCAGCAGCCCTTCCAACGGCGCGGAGAACTTCACCACGCGGTGACTGCCATCCAGTACCTCGATCACCTCTGCCTGCGGGCCGCCTTCGATCAGCGCCGTGGCGCCGACCAGCATCTTTTTGCCGCCAACGAGCACTTCCCAGGTATCCGGGCTGAGCCGTTTGAGCAGCAGCAGTTCTACTTTGCCGCCGCTGGGTTTGTGGGCAAAGATCCTGGCCGGGATGACGCGGGTCTGATTGATGACCAGCAGATCGCCTTTTTTGAGGTAGGTGCCGATGTTCTTGAAGACAGCATCTTCCTGCCCCTCCTGCCCGCGCCGCAATACCATTAATCGCGAGTTGTGGCGGGGCTCAATGGGCGTCTGAGCAATCCGCTCAGACGGCAGGTCATAATGAAAATCAGATGTTTGCATGGTTCTACTCGATCAATCGGGGTTGTTTTTCCTGGGAGACGTACTTCCTTCCCAGGTGTTCGTACGCTTTTTGTGTGGCCACACGTCCCTGCGGGGTGCGGTCCAGAAAGCCCAGTTGTAACAGATACGGCTCCACCACGTCCATGATGGTATCCGGCTCTTCGCTGATGGAGGCGGCAATGGTGGCAAGACCAACCGGTCCGCCATTGTATTTATCGATGATGGTCACCAACACGCGGCGGTCCACGTCATCCAGTCCCAGTTTATCCACGGCCAGCAGGTCCAGCGCATCGCAGGCGCAGCCGAAATCGATGCGACCGGTGGAACGCACCTGAGAGTAATCGCGCACGCGGCGCAGCAGCCTTAATGCCACACGGGGAGTTCCGCGGGCACGGCGGGCAATCTCTGCCACGCCATCAGATTCTGCTTCTACGTTCAACAAACCTGCCGCACGCCGCACGATCTGCTGCATGGCGGAGAGGTCATAATAATCAAGGCGGTAGACTGCGCCAAAGCGGGCACGCAAAGGGGAGGTAACCAGGGCCAGCCGGGTGGTGGCGCCGATGACGGTAAATTTGGGTAATTTCAGACGGATGGAGCGGGCTGCAGGGCCTTTGCCGATGATGATATCCAGGGCATAATCTTCCATGGCCGGGTAAAGCACCTCTTCTACGGCACGGCCCAAACGGTGGATCTCATCAATAAACAAAATATCCCCCGCCCGCAAGTTGGTGAGAATGGCGGCCAGGTCGCCGGTCCGCTCAATGGCAGGGCCTGAGGTGATCTTGATGTTCACGCCCATCTCGTTGGCCAATAAATAGGCCAGCGTGGTCTTGCCCAGCCCTGGAGGGCCGTAAAAGAGCACATGGTCCAGTGATTCACCCCGCTGCCTGGCGGCAGAAATGAGGATCTCCAGGTTTTCCTTCACCTGGTCTTGCCCGATCAGTTCTTTTAGGCTGCCGGGACGGATGGACGTATCCAAGCGGTCATCTGGCTTCAATTCGGGGTCGGTAATGCGCTCTTCTTGGTTCACCATACCCATGATTATACCGTAACTGGACCTCAAAGGCATTTCTCACACAGAGGTGCGGGGTTCGCTGAGAAGACCTTTTTAGGTCTTCAATATTAGTGAAATTCGTGTAATTCGCGGGAAAGCTCTTCTCACGCGAAGGCGCTAAGACCGCGAAGAAGTGCATTTATGGTTTTTAATAATTAGTGAAATTAGAGTAATTCGTGGGAAAGCCCTTCTCACTCGAAGGCGCGAAGGTCGCAAAGAAGTACTTTTATGGTTTATAAAAATTAGTGAAATTAGTGTAATTCGTGGGAAAGCCCTTCTCACGCGAAGGCCCGAAGGTCGCGAAGAAGAGCTTTTAAGGTTTAAAAATTCGAGAAATTAGAGTAATTCGTGGGAAATACTTTCTCACGTGAAGGCGCGAATTGCGCGAAGAAGTGCATTTATGGTTTTTAAAATTAGTGAAATTAGTGTAATTCGTGGGCAGCACGTAATAATGCTTTTCGTGAAATTGCCCTAATAATTAGTGTATTTCGTGGATCGCACGATACAAATCTGACTATTGCAGAAAAAGATAATCACGCTATAATAGTCAAAATCTCAAGGAGCAATTATGCCAAATGTTACTACCTCAAATCACCCATTGATCCAGCACAAGCTGGCAAAACTCAGGGATGTTGAAACTGATCCCCGTAAATTCCGCGAACTCGTTCGCGAAATCGCCATTCTTCTGGCGTATGAAGCCACCGCTGATATGTTATTGGAACCGACTGAAGTGCAGACCCCCATTGCCAAAACAGCCGGTTCCATTCTTAAAGACAAGATCGGTCTTGTGCCCATCTTGCGTGCAGGTCTTGGCATGGTGGAAGGCTTCTGGGAACTCGTACCCGGATGCGAGGTCTGGCACATTGGTATCTACCGCGATGAGAAATCTTTGAAGCCGGTGGAATACTACAACAAACTGCCAACCGAGCCCACCGTCTCAATGTGCTTCATTTTGGACCCCATGCTGGCCACTGGCGGATCCGCCACGGCCACCGTGGAAGTGCTCAAACGCTGGGGCGTCAAACGCATCAAGTTCGTCGGCCTCATCGGAGCCCCTGAAGGCATCGCCCTGATGAACAAGATGTACCCGGATGTGCCCATCCACCTGGCTGCCATTGATGACCATCTGAACGAGCACGGCTATATCGTCCCTGGTCTGGGTGACGCCGGCGATCGCCAGTTCGGCACTGCATAACCCTCCTCAAGACAACGAAAAAGCCCTGGATTTTTACTCCAGGGCTTTATGTTGTTTACGGAACTTATTTACGCTTTTGCGGCCGCGGTAATGGCGGTGAAATCAGCTACCTTCAAGCTGGCGCCACCCACAAGGGCACCATCGATATCGGACATCTTAAAGTACTCGGCTGCGTTGGCGGCATTGACAGAACCACCATACAGAATGCGCACCTGCTGGGCAACATCAGTGCCCCACAGATTAGCCAGCGCCGGGCGAATGGAATCGCGCAAGACGGCATTCGCGCCCTCAGAGGTGGCGGCTTTGCCAGTGCCGATAGCCCAGATGGGCTCGTAGGCAACCACGATCCTGGCGGCAATGGCGGGGTCGATCTCTTTGAGACCTTCCTTGACCTGATGCGCCACCACAGCCTGGGTGCTGCCAGCTTCATACTCAGCCAGTGTCTCACCAATGCAGACGATGGGGGTCAGCCCAATGGCCAAAGCGGCTTTGAGCTTCTTGTTGACGGTTTCATCTGTCTCAGCAAAATAGGCGCGGCGTTCGGAATGGCCAATGATGACATATTCGCAGAATTCTTTCACCATCTGCGCAGAGACTTCACCGGTATAGGCACCGGAGGCTTCCCAGTGCAAGTTCTGGGCGCCAAGACCAACACCTGAACCTGCCAACAGCCCGGAAAGGGTCTGCAGAGAAGTGAACGGCGGGCAGATCACTTTTTCTACATCACTAATTGCTTTCAAACCAGGCAGCAACTCTTCTACAAGCGCCTTGGCCTGCTCGACGGTTTTGTTCATCTTCCAATTGCCTGCAACTAATGGTTTTCGCATAAGTCCCTCGCATTTGAGATTTTTTATGGCCGCGAGTCTTTTTTGGGAAGCTCACCTGCCAAATTTACATGTTTAGAACCAACTTTACTGATTATAGACGAAAAATAAAAAGGTGGAGATTGTTTTCTCCACCTTTTAGGTTAGTTCGGGAAGATCGTTGACGGCAACGATTTTTCTTTTTCTTTGGCGATCAAAACTGACCGCTGTACCGATTGCCAGACGCTGGCACCGGCCACCAAAAAGTAAGCAGCGGCGGAGGCCATCTGCCAGTAAGGGAAGCCAAAACCATGCTCGCGATAAAGCCAGAGAGAAGAAGCAAGAATGTAGCTGCCCATCAAGAGTTCAACCGCCGTGATAGGCGAAATGGGCAGAGAATATGAATTGCTGGCCCAGGAGGCTTTGGTATCCGTGATGTTGTACTTGGGGGTGCGTTCAAATACACCGCTCTTGGAAGAGAAACCGGTCAGAATGCCCCAGGTGCAGTTGATGGAGATACCGATACCGATGAGGGTCAGGAAAGGCAGGGTGAGAATTCGTTTGATCAGATGGGGGTTGAATTCCGTCCGTGCCAGGCTGTACAACACCACCGGGCCAAAGGAGCCCAACATGGTCCACCCAAAGAGGGTCAGGAATTTGGGCGCCAACAGCGAGATGGGAAAGGTCAGCAACATGGTCATTACAGTGGCCGGATAGGGCATAAACAGCATCAGCAGATGGATCACGCCCATTAGCTTGGTCCAGAAGGGGATTTTGGCACGCAGCAGTTTGCCCATCAGCTTGCGGGAGACCTGCATATTGCCTTTCACCCAGCGCACCTGCTGTTTCTTGAAGGCGTCCATCTGGGCGGGCAGTTCGCTCATCACCACAATATCAGGGGCGTAGATGTACTTCCAGCCAGCGAATTCAGTGCGGAAGCTGAGATCAATATCCTCGGTGAGGGTATCACCCTGCCAGCCGCCAGCTTCTTCAATGGCTTTGACACGCCACATGCCGGCAGTTCCGTTGAAAGACATCAACAGCCCTGAGCCAGCGCGGGCAGTCTGCTCAATGACAAAGTGAGCATCCAACGCCATGCCGATCAGGTGGGTGATGATGTTGTAACCGTGGTTAAGATGTCCCCAGCGCGTTTGCACAAAGGCCACTTTGTCATCCTGAAAGAACGGCACCACCTTGCGCAGCCAATCGCGCTGCGGAAGGAAATCGGCATCAAAGACAGCCACAAACTCGCCCGTGGCAGATTTGAGCCCGGCTTCCAGGGCGCCGGCTTTGTAACCACTACGGTCGTTGCGATGCAGTAGTTCAATGTTCACCCCGATGCCCTGGTAGTGACGTACAGCTTTAGCGATGACCTCTTTGGTGGAATCAGTGGAGTCATCCAGGACCTGGATCTGCAATTTATTTACCGGATAATCCAGGCGTGTAACGGCTTGCAACAAACGGTCGATCATGTAACGTTCATTGTAGGTCGGCAACTGGATGGTTACCTGCGGCCAATCTTGCTTCATCTCAGGGGTGGGAACACCCCAGACTTTTTTACGGTTGATCAGGTAAAGCAGACTCAGGATCAGACTGTTCATGCTGAACATGAACAAAAGTACCAAACAACTAGTATATAAAATTTTTAGGGCGAGCATAAAGCGACAACTTCTTCTCTCTTGGTTTTTATTACAGCGTAAATCTTCTCTCTAAAACGTATGAATATACTCCCAATATATGAGAGGTGGATTAATTTTAAACAGGGCTTACATTCAGTAAGAAAAACATCTATTGACAATTAAACTGAGCAGGATTATTATTTGACCAGATTTACTATTCTAGTCAAATAATGAAAACTACCCGCTTTTCCCCCAAACGTATTGACCGGCCACAGCGCCTTCTGGAAGCGGCTGCTTCTTTGATTACGATCCAGGGCTACAACGGAACAACCATAGAAGCAATCGCCCTGCAGGCAGGCGTTTCTAAAGGAGCCGTCTATCTGAGCTGGTCCAGCAAAGAAGCCCTTTTTGACGCCCTGCTGGAACACGAAATGAATAAGCTGCTTCTGGACCTGCGCTCCCGCATTGAGAACGAAGCAAAGGGCTGCACTTTCACGCGCCTGTACGCCCATTCGCTATTGGCGTTGCAGGCAAGCCCGCTGATCAGTGCCTTGTATCTGCACGATGGGAAGATCCTGGGAGATTTCGTGGCCCGGCAGGATCCAGACCGCTACACCCGGCGGCTGATGCTCAGTACAGAGGCCGTCCGTTACTTTCAGTCAGCCGGGTTGCTGCGCGCCGATCTGCCCGCCAATTCGATCGCCTACCTCTTCAGCCTGATGGCCCTGGGCTTGATGAGTATCAGCAGCGTCATTGGCGCTGAGCAAGCTCCGCCGCTGGAGGAGACCATCCGCGCCATGAGCGCCATGGTCGAAGGCGGGCTGATTAGCCCGGCCGGCGAAAAGCCGCTACCCAAAGAGATGCTTTATCAAATGTTGGATCTGATGCTTTCTCAAAATGAACAGGATGGAAAAAAATGAAAGTTGAACTCAAAGAATCTACACTGGAATCTGCCGGCTGCACCCTGCATTACTGGCTGGGCGGCGCTGAAACTGCTCCCCTGCTGGTCTTTACTCACGGCGCCCTCATTGACCACCAGGAATGGACTGTTACCCCTCAGATGGCCGTAGAGAAGGGATATCGCGTGATGGTCTGGGACATGCGTGGCCACGGCAAATCGCGACCTACCCTCTTTGATTTCTCGCAGGCCGTGGAAGACTTGTTGGCCCTGTTGGATGCCCTCAAAGTGGACAAGGCCACGCTCATCGGGCACTCTTTGGGTGGAAATTTGCATCAAGAATTTGTCTTCCGCCACCCGGAAAGGGTGAGATCCATGGTGGTGTTGGATAGCACCTGGAATTTCCAGAAGATGACCCGCTTTGAAGAGTGGAGCCTGCGCTACGGCACCAAGATATTCCAATGGTATCCCTACAAGAGCCTCATCAAGCAGATGGTGGCCGTCACCTTTAGCAAGCCGGCAGATAAAGCCATGATGACTGAGATCTGCGCCGACCTTACACGTGAAGAGATCGTGCAGATCATGACAGAAGCCACTTTATGCCTGCATACCGAACCCAATTACCAGATTCCTGTGCCCTTTTTGTTACTGGTGGCAGATGGCGATGTGACCGGCAATATCCGCAAGGTCGCACCCATCTGGGCTGCCCATGACCCCAACTGTAAGTACGTGGTGATTCCCAACGCCCTGCACGGGGCACATCTGGATAACCCGGAGTTCTTTCACGCCCAATTGTTTGGCTTTTTGGAGCAGCACGCCCGCTGACCAATTGTGTTGACGAAGCGCTTTATTGCAGGTATTATGAATCTGCCAGGTTGGCCAGAAGGTTGCGGGGCGAGCGATCGTTCCGAGGAAAGTCCGTACTCCACAGGGCACACTGTCGGGTAACACCCGGGGCAGGGCAACCTGCCGGATCGGGCCACAGAAATATACCGCCCGCAAGGGCAAGGGTGAAATGGTGGCTTAAGAGACCACCGGCGCTCGCAGTAATGCGGCGGCCAGGTAACCCCCAGTGGGAGCAAAGCCAAGCAGAGGCAATGCCTTCTTCGGAAGGCGGGAAGCGGCTCGTTTTCCTTGAGTCTCGGGTAGGCTGCTTGAGTCGGATGGTAACATCCGAACCAGATAGATAACCTTCACCGCAGGCACCGTGCGCAAGCATACCTGTCTGCGGCACAGAATGCGGCTTATCGGCCGGCCTGGCACTTTGATGCAAAAAAAGAGCACAGAAATCTGTGCTCTTTACGTTTTATTCTACCCAGGCTTTGAGCATCTTGAACTTGTGCTCCGGGACCACCTGATAGGCGCCGCATTCTGCTGGAACCAGCAGTGTTTCGTACTGCCCCAGGTGCCATTTGTGATTCTTCACCTTCACCCAGGCGCTGCCCTCAATGGCCGTCAGGCAATGAAACGATTTGCCCGCCGTATCAAATGCGGTTGTAACTTTTTCAGCGCCAAGACAGGAAAGCGTAAAGTAGCGGCTGCGGCAGAGCACTTGCTCTTTGCCTTCATCAAAGGCAGGCACAGGCACTGCCTGCGGTGATTTGGCGGCATCCACCACGGCCAGAGATTTATCAATGTGCAGCTTGCGCGTTTCGGTCTGCGGACGGCCCCAATCGTAAACGCGGTAGGTCAGGTCAGACGACTGTTGCACTTCATAGATCAGCAGCCCCGGCCCAAGCGCATGCAGGGTGCCCGGTTCCACAAAAATGGTCTCCCCGGCTTTGACGGCGTGGTACTGGCAGGCCTCGATCACCGATCCGTCGCGGATGGCCGCCTGTAGCTTGCCGGCATCCGTGCCCGGTTTGACCCCGGCAATGAGTCTGGCGTCTTTGGCAGCATCCAACACGAACCAGGCTTCCGTCTTGCCGTAATACCCCTGCCCCTCAAGCGCGACGGCCTGCTCATCATTGGGGTGCACCTGCAGCGATAGCCACTCAGCGCAATCCAGCAGCTTGATCAGCAGCGGAAAACGTGTTGCAGTCCCCTGCGCCACCACTGCGCTCCCCAGCAACCGCCCGCCAAGCTCACTGGCAACCTCTTTGAGGCTACGTCCGCGCCATGCCCCTAAAACCACAGCATCACTCTCGTGCACGATCCAGGCTTCAGCCACGGGTTTGGCAGAGCTTTTTAGTCGGTTGCCGCCCCATACATAATTGCGATATTGAGGTCGGAGGCGGAAGGGAAGAAGAGTTGGGGTCATGGTTATATACTCTCAAGTTTTTGCCAATTATAAAGCCAACTAAGAGTCACAATTAGCAAAATCAATTGTTTAATTATCTTTATGATAATATGTCCACCAAAAATCGGTCATAGAAATTCCATAGATACTACCATCATAACGGAAAAAAATCGCACAACTAGGTAATATAAGAATAGTGGGGTCCGACGGATAAAGCGCCATGTTCTCTACTAAAGTCGCGTTCTTAAATTCTTCTCGAATTTCTTTGGTAAAAATTGCATTGTAAAGAAAGAAGAACCGGTCCTTATCTTCAATTTCAGATTCATAACGATCCCCTTCAGTATGATAGCCTAAAGGAAAATCGATCAATGTTGCTACTGTTTCACGATCACCCGATGCCACGGCATTAATTAAAGTCAGTGCAGCTCGGTCTAAATTCTCTTCTTGCTTTTTTGTAAAATTCCAACCTGTGTAACGACCAGGCGTCGGACTTGGACCCGGGGTAATGGTTGGCGTTGGTAAAAACACCTGAGGGACTGGTTTTTTATAGGTTGAAACGACAAATTGAACTATTTTTGTGTCCAGACTTCCTGTATATAATGAGTCAACTACAAACCGAATGATTGAGAGTCTTCCTTCGTTTGTAATTACACAGTAATCTCGTCCGCTCCCAACAAATGATGATTGCATTTCATAGAAATCTTGATTCATATTATCAAAGGGGTAATGCTCCATGCACTTTTCATAGTTCATTCCATAAAGGTCTGAATAATAATAAACAGAGACCCCAGGAATGGGATCTAAATTCGCAAAATATCCTCCTGACCCATGCGAAAAATGAAAGTGTAAATCAGCTTTAGAAGGAGAGTTATCAGATAAATCATCCAGATTTATATCAAAATTGCCATAATTCGAGGCAGTAAGTACTCCAATAGTTGCATTCTGGTATAGCAAGTCAGGATTCGTTGGTTCCACTGTTGAAATTGACGCAGAATAAGGAACATCAGTTGGAAATTGATAAGTTGCAGTTATTGTCATACTTGGTAGAACGGTTCGTGTTGGTGTTTTAGTTAAATATGGAGTCAAAGAAGGCAAAGGAGTGTTTTTTACCTTTTGTGTTGCCGTAGAAGTCAAAGTTTTTGAAGTTACGAGAACCGATTCAGGTGAATTAGTTGGCTGGCCGGGGGAATCAGATGGATTCGTCCCAATACAACTGCTAAGAAATAGCCCCAACAGAACAATACTTGCGAAAAGGGTCTTTACTATTCTGGCTTTCATTTATCCTCCCTGAAACGTCCATCCAATTTTTCAAAAAATCAACAAAATTTCAATTTAGTAGAATATATCCTGGTTGAATTTCTTCCTGTAAATAGACAGGGGAAAATCCAAAAGAAAGGTTTACAACCTAAATTTGAGATGGAACCATTTCCAAATATTACAAATCTGGATCCCTCGAAATATGATAGATCTTTCCATTTGGTCGAATGAATATCTCACAATCATCAACAACGATTGCTATGGAAGAATAAAAGATCTCTAAATTGTTCTCTACGGTAGCAGTTGCCAATTCATTCCTTAAACCTGGTGAGAATACCCAGCCATACACCTTAAACAATTCTTCTTTATTTTCGGCTTCAAGTGGATAAAGTTTCATTTGAATATCGTAAGAAAATGGATATTCCAACAATTCTGACACTTTTTCCCGATCATCTGCTTTTACTGCATCCAAAAACTCTTGAGCAGCTTTTACAATGATCTTTTGTTGATAATCGGTTAAATTGAACCCATCAAAATAACCCGGCGTGGGGCTAGGCCCAGGTGTAATGGTTGGTGATGGTTGAAATGCTTGCGGAATTGGTTTCTTAAAAGTGGTTACAACAAACTGAATATTACAATCCCATTCCTGGCAAGCTCTATATGAATCATAGGCGACATGAAAGATCGCCAACCGTCCTTCATTTGTGATTACGCAATAATCTCGTCCGCCGCCTGCGGAAATACTTTGAAAATTATAGTAATTAACATCCATATTCGTGAACGGGTAATGGTCCATGCAAGATTGATAAGTCATTCCATGAAAATCAGAAAAATAATATGTTGCCCCATTAATCGCATACAGATCTGCAAAAATTCCTCCTGAACCCACAGAAAATGAATAAAGAACATCTGCAGCGCCTGCAGAGTTGTCTGTCAAATCATCCAGGTTAAAATAATCCTCGCCCCCGTTCCAAGTATTCATCACCCCAAACAACGTTGATTGATAAATATATTCATCACCTGAAGGAATAGCAGATGAAATCATTATAGGCGCTTGAGTACTTGTGGGTCGTGAATATGTTGATGGATCTACAGTTGAAAATGGTGTCTTGGTAGGCAAATCCCGGGTTGGTTGAGGAGTATATTTCACAAACGGGGTGTTGGTATGAGCAGGTGTATAGGTGAATGTTGCAATCGGCTGTGAATCTTTTGGAGCAAGGCAACCTGACAGAATTAATCCAGACATGAAAATACTTGCAAAAAGAATTTTTACTATTCTGGCTTTCATTTATCCTCCCTATTTTCGGACGATTTAAAATTTCAAATGGTAGGCTATCAAATTCTGAATTAGTACTAAAAAGTTCCCTGCTTGGACAATCTTCGTTTACGTAGAAATTTTGAAAGGCGATTTATTACAGGTCCTCGTCTCTGTAAATCTGATAGATCGTTCCGTCTTTATGGAAAAAGACCTGTGCGCCCTCTACCCATATAACGAAAGTTCGCAAATTTCCACCCATATTGTGGGCCAGGGTAGCCTGGGAAAGTTCTTTTACAAATCCAGGGGTAAAAATCAAACTATAGGCTGACAGGAACTCCTCTTCGTTTTCGACCTGCACGCTATTTTGAGTTCCAATCGAGTAGGTAAACGGATATTCCAACATTTTTGCCACGGCTTTACGATCATCAGCCTTTACCGCATCAAAGAAAGATTGTCCAGACCGGTCCAACCTTTTAATATCAGAATCAGTCAAATTGTAGCCTGTATAGTTGTTTGGCGTTGGAGTTGGTCCGGGTGTGGGCGTCTTCTCTCGGAGAAATTCATCTGGAATAATATGTGCAAAAGTCGTAACAATTACATAGATCGTATCGTTTCCATTGGCATCAGATGGCTCGTTGGACAAAATTACTCTGACAATCGATAATCGATTTTCATTTGTAATTACACAATAATCCCTGCCCGTCGGGACCCCATCACTTTGAAATATGTAATACATTGAATCCATGTTGGTAAATGGGTAGTGTGTAAGACAGGAATCATAGGTCATCCCATGCTGATCAGAAAAATAATAAGTAGAATTATTGACAGCATACAGATTGTAAAATATACCAGCCGATCCGGTAGAATGTGAAATTTCAATATCGCTGTTGGCGGGTCCGTTATCCAATAAATTATCCAAATTTAGTGAATTTTGACCATCCCGCCAGGGTGTTGTAAACGCTACTGTCGCAAATTTGTAAAGATACTCATTGCCTGGCGCTTTATCGGTAGAGATTAGGATTGGACCTTGCGTATATGCCAGGGTTTCCTGCTTGCGATAAAAGTCATAGGTCGCAGTCGGATTGGCTGTGATCAATTTTTGAGTCGGTTTTGGAGTTTTGCTAACAGAAGGTGTGGGAGTTCTTGAATAAGAAGGAGTTGGCGTTCTTGTGAAGGCATGGGTCAATTCATAACGTAAAGTCGCAGAAGTAATAACATTCTTATTCTCTGGTTTGCCACAACTTGTGATGATCAAACCAAGAATGATTAACAACAAAACAAACGAAACTGGTTTCATTTGCATATATGGTTTTTTCGATTCCAATTCCCACCTCATAATAAAAACCTTTTAGAAATTAACCGATGTTTCTACAAAGTAAGATGCAAGTTGATATTGTTTTGTTCCAAGTTTAGCATTGAATTATGCCTCGCACAACAACAAAGACCGATTCCTCTTGCGGAACCGGTCTCTCACTTTTACTTTTTCTCGTTGTACTGCCAGAGTTGGACCTGGCCGGAGTGTGCATCTTTTTTGCACATGCTGCTGAGCGAGCACCCCGCGCAACCATCCCCGCAGGTCTCATAGGCCTGGATGTAGCCCATCTGGCGCAGATGGTCCAGCATGGCTTCCACCATGGCGGGGCTGGTTCCCAACTTGGCCGCCAGTTTACCTGTTTCCAATGTACCGCCTTCGCGAATTTCTACCAGTAATTTTTCTAACATACTTAAGCTCCCAGAGCAACTGCGCCGTGATAAACCAAAACGCCAGATACTACCGAAATGACCAGGAACATGCCCACACTCACAAAGGTCCACTTCCAGGAGTTGGTCTCCTGTTTGATGACCGCCACAGTGGCCATGCAGGGGATAAAGAGCATGGTGACCACCATAAACGAGAGTGCAGTGGCTGTGCTAAAGGTGGAGGTCAACGCCTGCACAAGTCCAACCCCTCCGCCATTACCAAAAAGCACGCCCAGGGTGGCGATGGCATTCTCTTTGGCCGGGAAGCTGGTGAGCAGGGCTACGGTCAGGCGCCAGTCAAAGCCCATCCAATTGCCCACAGGGGCCAGGAATTTGCCAATGCTGGCCAGATAACTGTTATCCAATGAACCGCCGGGCAGGTAGGAGAGCACCCAGATGAGCACCGAGATGCCCAAAATGGTAGTGCCCGCCTTCTTTAAGAAGGAGAGAGAGCGCTGCCACACCAACAGCCCTACCGTGCGCGGATTGGGGATGTGATAAAGCGGCATTTCCATAATAAAAGCCGAGCGCTCGCCCTTGAAGATGATCTTGTTCAACAGAGTGCCCAGGATCACCAGCAGCAATATGGAGAGCAGCACCATGCCCCAGGAGACGAACAGAGCGTTGGCGCCAAAGAACGCCGGCGCCAGAAAGGCGATGACGGCCATACGCGCCGTGCAAGGCACCAGTGGGGCGATGAGAATGGTCAGCAAGCGCGCCGGCCAGCTATCAATTACCCGCGTGCCCATAATGGCAGGGACGTTGCAGCCAAAGCCCAGGAAGAGCGGCAGGAACGATTTGCCGTGCAGACCCATCATGTGCATGATGTTGTCCATCACGTAAGCTGCGCGGGCCATGTACCCAATATCTTCCAGCAGGCCAAAGGAGGCGAAGAAGATCATCAAAATGGGTAGGAAGGTGATGACCGCTCCCACCCCGCCGATGACGCCGTCCGCAACGAGGCCTTGCACCCAAACAGGGGCTCCGCTCAAACTGGACCGAGCCCAATCTGCCAGCGGAGCACCCACTTTTTCGTCCAACAAGGATTGCAGAGGCGAACCAATGGCAAAGGTCAGGGCAAAGACCAGACCAAGAATGGCTGCCAGAACGATGAGTCCCCACACGGGGTGAGCTGCCACCCGGTCCAATCGTTCGGTCAGGCTGATCTGTCCAATTCTGGGTCGCTGCACCACCTTGCGGACGATGTTGCTGATCCATTCGTAGCGGCCGGAGGCCACCACCACCATGGCATCATCATTTTGTTTAAGGATGTCGTGCACTTGCTGCCATTTATCCGCGGGCAGAAGCTCTTTGAACATCCTGGTGATCTCGGTATCACCTTCGAGCAGCTTCATGGCCACCCACTCGGTGGGATACTCGGCCGGCACATAGGCGCGAATCATCGCTTCGACCTGGTCAATGGCGCTGCGTACATCGGCGCGGATCTCTGGACGCTGCGGCTGGCAATGCTCGGGCTGGCCCACCAAATTGATGGCCACCTTGAGCAGTTCGCGCACGCCCTGAGCACGGGTGGCGGTAATGGCCACCACGGGGATGTTCAAGGCTTCTTCCAACCCCTTGGCATCCACCACCATGCCCTCCTGCTCGGCTACATCCATCATATTCAGGGCCACAACCACAGGGGCAGGCAGGCTGACCAGTTCTGAGACCAGATACAGGCTGCGTTCCAGGTTAGCTGCGCTGACCACTGCGATCACCACATCGGGTTTCTCACGCAAAATATACTCACGGGCAATCACCTCTTCAGGGGAGTTGGCCGTCAGGCTATAGGTGCCGGGAAGGTCCACTAAGTTGTAAGAATTTCCATCAAGGGAAAATACACCGCTGCGTTTTTCAACGGTCTTGCCAGGCCAGTTGCCCACGTGCTGATTCAAACCTGTGAGTAAGTTGAATAGGGTCGATTTGCCCATATTGGGCTGTCCGGCCAGGGCAAATGTGGAAAAATGGTTTTCATCAAAGCGTGGTTGTGTTTCTGCTGCAGAGATGCTGGGATGACAATCGCTCATTTTTCTTCCTTATACACAAAGATCTTTGCGGCTTCTCCCCTTCCGAGCGCCACGCGCATGCCGCGCACTGAGACGATCATCGGGCCGCGGCCGTAATTTTGGACAATTTCCACATCAACGCCGGGGGTAAAGCCCAACGAGGTGAGACGCCGGTTGATCTCGTTTCCCTCTTGTAATGAGGTGATCTTGGCCTTTTGGCCTGGGAGAACATCACTGAGTAGGTTGGATTGGGGGTTGATCATCATTGCAGCCTCAATAAAAGAATTGATATAATAGTATCAGTTAGTTAGTTTATGACATTAGTATATGCTAATAAGTATAATTACGCAAGTGTATTATAGATATTTAACTCATATTTAGACGGACAAAAATGACCGATCAAATCAAACTCAGCCAGACAATTGAAGACTATCTTTCCCTCATTTATGTGATCGAGCGGGACGGCGAACCTGTTGTAGGGGCACGTCTGGCAGAGATATTGCAGGTCACACCGCCCACCGTTACCAACACTTTGAAACGTATGGTACGCGACGGCCTCATCTCCATGACCGATAACGGCACCCACCTCACCGATCACGGTTGGGATGCGGCTCGCCAGATCATGCGAAAGCATATGTTAATGGAATGGATGATGATGCGCATGTTGCCCTGGTCCAAACTCCATTCAGAGGCACATAACCTGGAACATGCCATCTCTGAAGAAGCCGAGAATGCGCTCTATGAATCGCTGGGGCATCCCAAAACCTGCCCGCACGGCAACCCCCTACCCGGCTATGAAGATTATGTGGCTCAATGGCTTCCATTGACTGCGGTACCGGTGGGCAAAGATACCACCATTCGCCGCATCCACGAACTGGCCGAAGAGAATTCTGAATTGTTGGAATACCTGGAAGAAAAAGAAGTGCTGCCGGGCAAGAAAGCCAAAGTGACCGAGATCCTACCTTTTAACCACACCCTCACTATTGAGGTCAATGGGAACCTAATCACACTTGGCTTTGCGGTTGCCAAACGCATCTTTGTAGAATACAAAAGCTCTGACGAATAATGTCAGCGCTTTTTATACAGGGAAACCAAACAAGTGCAGCAACCCTACGCCCCCATAGGCAAAGGCCAACATCTTGATGCACTTTCCCAACCAACTCCACAGTATAAAGCGCCACAGAGGCAATTTAAGCGCCCCTGCCACCATGCCAGCAATATCAAAGACCGGGTTGGGAATAACGGCCAATAAAAAGATGATCACATCGCCGTATTTCTTCATCCAGCCGGTAATGCGGTCGTACCAGGTCTTGTTTTCTATGACCGCCTGGCCGCTAAAACCCACCAGATAGCCGGAGATCTCTCCAATGGCCGCCCCCGTACCGGCAGCCAGAGCAACCCAGAGGGGATTAAAGATCGTGCCCATCGCCGAGGTGAATAACACGCCGGGGACAGGCAAAATAAGAGTTGCATTGGAAAACAGGGAAATGAGAAAGATACCGGGATAGCCCAGTACTTCTAATTGGCGCACAAACTCACGATTAAAATACAGGAAAACGGTCAACCCCAGAACGGCAAGCAGCACAAGGATGCGTAAGAGGTTGAGCTTCCAACCGCTTTTCATGCGCTCTCTTTGTCCTCTTCTTTTAACAAAGCCTCAATGCGGGCAATGACCATATCCATGGCCACCTCATTAAGACCCCCTTCCGGGATGATGATATCTGCGTAGCGTTTGGAAGGTTCCACAAATTCCAAATGCATGGGGCGCACCGTACTGAGATACTGGTTGATCACGTTCTCAGTGGTGCGGCCGCGCTCCGAAATATCACGTTGCAGCCGGCGAATAAAACGCAGGTCAGAATCGGTGTCCACAAAGATCTTAACATCAAATAGATTGCGTAATTGTTTTTCTGAATAGATCAAAATGCCTTCCACCAGGATCACCCGCTGCGGCTTGACCGGTAAGGTCTCGCCGGTGCGGCTGTGATGGGTGAAATCATAGATCGGCAGTTGTACGGTTTCCCATCGTTTCAATTGTTGAATGTGTTCCACCAGTAGGTCAGATTCAAGGGAATCTGGGTGGTCAAAATTGACCTGCATACGCTGGTTGAGGGGTAAGCTGGTCAAGTCTCGATAGTAGGCATCATGCGGTAAATAGGCTATTCTGTGCCTGCCAACTCGCTCGAGCACAATATTTGCGACTGTGGTCTTTCCAGAGCCAGAGCCGCCGGCAACACCAATGACGATGGGGGTAATTTTACTGGGCATGTGCCTATTATACTTGAGTACGTCATCACTCAAAACAAATATTAATAGAAGCTCTTAATCTTGCAACTCTTCCCAGATCTCCTGGAAGCGCCTTCGTAGTGAAGCAAAAACATTTACCAATTCAGGATCAAATTGACTGCCCGCCCCTGCAAAAATGATCTTACAGGTTTCTTCGTGAGGTACCGGTGGTTTATACACTCTTTTCGAACGAACTGCATCATAAACATCAACAATAGACATGATCCTGGCGCTCAAAGGAATATTGTCTCCAATAAGCCCTTCCGGGTAACCCTTTCCGTCCCACCTTTCGTGGTGAGAAAGGGCAATCTTAATGCCCATGCGGATGAACTGATTATTGGGGTATCGTTGGCGCACATCCATCAGCGTTTTTGCACCGATCACGGTATGTGTCTTCATAATGTCAAATTCTTCGGGAGTCAGTTTACCTGGCTTTAGCAAAATTTGATCTGGTATACCCACCTTGCCAACATCATGCAGTGGGCTGGCCTGGAAAATTCTCACTACATAATCATTATCCACGTGGTTTTGATGCTTCGGCATCTTTTGCAGTTCACTTGCAAATAATCTACATAGCTCTCGGATGCGCTCCAGATGCTTGCCTGTGTCTGTGTCTCGGATCTCTGCTAGTTTGGCCAGGCCAAAGATCATGCCCATTTGCTGTTCATAGATCTCCCGCACCTGATCTTGCACAACTTCTGCTAAATATTGCTGCAAGCGATACAAATGCAAGTGAGCATCTACGCGTGCTTTGACCTCATCAAATTGGAAAGGTTTGGTAATATAGTCTACCCCGCCCACCTCAAAAGCCTTCACTTTCTCTTCTGTTTGAGAAAGCGCGCTGATGAATAAAACAGGCACCTCACGGAGCTTCACATCTGCCTTGAGTCTTTGGCACACTTCATAGCCATCCATTTCTGGCATTGTGATGTCTAAAAGGATGAGATCTGGCTTCTTGGTGGCGGCTGCCAGCAGAGCTAATTTACCATTGGGAACCGGTCGCACAGAATAGCCTGAATCTTTGAGCATTTTAGTCAGCAGGGTCAGGTTCTCAATGGTGTCATCCACCACTAGAATATCTGCACTTTTTGCGATCAATGAAAGATCAAGCTCCATTTCTCTATCCTTCCTTCAAGATTATCAATAAGGCTTCATACTGATAATTGTTCGCCAATTCCTGCAACTGATCTGCAATTTTTTCAGAATGTGAACGAGCCTGCTGGATCAACTTCAGCAGATCATCCAGGTCAGCCTTGATAGTAGCGTCATACATTTTGGTGATCAGTTCTGTGGGTAGTTTCTGCAGGTCTTGCCGCGTCAAAATGGGCTGTGATGGGAATACTTGCCGCTTATTCACTATTTCTTCACCATACACAAACTTTGGTCCCAAATTCTCTTCAATGATCCTGAACAAGTCTTCAGCTTCATACGGTTTGCGTACAAATCCACGCATTCCGCTTGCTTTCACTTTTCTCCAGTCAGAGCCCAAGATTGAGGCCGTTACCGCCACTATAGGGATATCTTGTGTTTGTGGGTTCTTAACGATCTTTTTAGCGGCTTCATAGCCATTCATCACCGGCATGCGTAAATCCATAAAGATGAGATCCGGCTTCCATGTGAGCGCCAAATTGACTGCCTGCTCTCCATCTTCCGCGATCTCGGTTGAGATCCCCACTTGCTCCAAAAGTTCCTTCATCACCATTCGGTTCTCAGGCTGGTCATCCACCACCAGTACTTTCACCTTGCCAACGTCGTCCAAAATACCAGTCACTTTTCTGGCCGGGAGTTTTGTTTCGCTTTCTTGCATGTTGCCGGATCTGACGATGACCTCAACAAAGAAGTGGCTTCCCACCTTTGGATTACTGGTCACGCGGATGTCACCCCCCAGGAAGCGTGCATAATTCAAGCTGATCGAAAGTCCCAGACCAGTGCCTTCGATATTTTTCGTCCCTTCAGCAGAACGCTCAAACGCCTGGAACAATCGCTCGATCTCATTTGCAGCGATTCCCATTCCGGTGTCTTCTACTTCAATTTGCAGGCGAATGTCTCCAAATTTGTTGGCTTCTTTTAGCGCATCTGCTTTACAACGCAGGATGATGCCGCCTTTTTGGGTGAATTTAACTGCGTTGCCCAACAAATTAATAAGAATTTCTTTGAGCTTGCTTTCATCCGATTCAATGAATTTCGGCACATTCGGATCAATATCAACCGTCAGCATCAGGTTCTTGGCCTGTACACGGGTATCGAACATGCTTTTTAGATCTTTGAGCATCAAAGGCAGATCAAAAGTGGTTGGGTTGAAAGAAACATGTCCTGCTTCGATCTTGGACATTTCCAGCACCTCATTGATCAAAGTAAGAAGGTGCTCGCCAGAGCGATTGATGATCTCTAAATAACTACGGTTCTTCTCTTCCAGGTTTTTACTCTTTAGCATAACCTGGGTAAAACCGAGAATCGCATTCATGGGGGTACGGATCTCATGGCTCATATTGGCCAGGAAAGTGCTCTTGGCGCGGTTGGCAGCATCGGCTTCTTCTTTCGCTTTTTGCAGTGCCAATTCCAGATTTTTCTGCTGAGTAATATTCTGGGATACACCTGCAATGCCTATACGCTGTCCGGTTTGATCTTTGACAATGTTCCCTAAAGCGTGGATCCAGATCACTTCACCATCCTGTGGACGTTTGAATTGATAAACAACATTATGGTGATCTGTTTTTCCATTCATCACATTTTCGAGCGATTTCGCTGCCTGATCTGCCAGAATTGGATTTGCGTTACGAACATTTTGTTCCCATCCGTCTTTGAGAGAGTAAAGATTATCCGGCTTTTTTTCTACCCCCTCAATTTCACAAACCCGGTCTGATGAATAGTACATCCCAGTTCCATCCAACGGAACATACCAGTATCCAGCTTGTGCCATCTCTAATGCTGCATCAGAAAGGTTATTGATGCGAAGAATTTCAGCCTCAATGGCTCTCCTTTCTGAATTGTCCACCAGGCTAGACCGGCTGGAAACATAATTACCCTGCGCATCATAAATGGCGCTGGCAGTTACTACAGCCGGCAAGATCGTACCATCTTTGCGGATAAAGTTCATTTCTAAATTGTTCAGGTGGCCTGACTTCATAAAGCGGGGGAAATTCTTTTTAAATGTCTCTTTGGATTCATCTGTTAAGACTTCAAGGATTCGCTTTTTCCCAATAATTTCTTCACGCTCATAGCCCAACCACTTAAGTTCTGTATCATTCATTAAAATAAAGATCCCCTGTGAATCCACGGAGTGATACCCACTTGGTGCGTTGTTATAAAGGTCTTGATACTCTCTGGTTCTTTCCCTTACTCGTTCTTCCAAAGAACGGTTCAATTCCTCCAGTGATTTGTTTAATTCCTCAAGCTTCGATTGGGATCGCTTAATATCATCAATATCAGTTGAATTAACCAGAACAGATGCCACTTTCCCATGTTCATCGTGGATGGGTACCAGGTAAGTCCGATACCAAATAGGTTTTTGTTTGACAATACTTATATTCTCAAACACGCCCACTTTATCTTCTTCAAAGGCTTTCCTAATGTGCAAGATCTGTACATCAGCAACCGCTGGAGGGAAAAGCTCAAACATGCTCTTGCCTACTAGTTCGCTTACTTTTCCGCCTATCTGGCCAGCCGCGTTTTCATTCATGAACAAGAACTTGCCCTCTTTATCTACCACCGCTACAACGCTTTCCAGGCTTTCCATCAGCACGCGATATTGTTCTTCACCTTTGATCACTTCACGTTGTAATGCTTTCTGTTCCGTGATATCACGCACAATAACTACAGCACTGGTATCTTCACTACTACTTACCACGCGGGTCTCAAATTCAAGAAGCTCGCCGTTTACCTCCAATTTTTCTTCATAGCTGACCATTTTGTTTTGTTCGCGGGCTGCCTTAACTGCGCTCAGAATTTTTTCTGCCAACTCTAGGCCGGTTACTTCTTCAGTTCTCTTGCCAATGACAGCCTCTGTTGGTGCGTACAGTTTATGCCAGGGTTTTGCGTTGTAGTCCAAAATGGTGCCATCCGTTGAGATCCTCACCAGTAGATCTGGCATGGCTTCCACAATGGTCTTATAGCGCCTCTCATTGGCTGCCAATCTCTCTTCAGCTCGTTTTCGCAGGAATGAAGACATGATCTGGTTGGTCATGTTTTTTACGCGTTCGCTGTCCGCTGGCGTTAATTCGTCTTGCGAGCCAATTTCAAGCACACCCAATGGCCGGTTGTTGCCATATATCGGCATAGCGATCACTGACCTAATCTTGTCAGATTCGTAAACCTGGTTGGCCATTTTCCTCAAAATGGATTTGTATATTTTCCCTTTTGCTGGTAGCCTGACGAGCAGGTCTAAAATCCTGTCTTTCAGATCTTGAGACGTTTGGATGAGAGCAGGTGAATTTTTCTGCAGCACTTGTTCGAGATAACCGTCTCGTCGATGAGCAATCAGCACAGGTTCGTTACCAACATCAAACATTGACTTCATTTCTGGAGTGAGAAATGAGAGGAATGAATTATTGGTCATCATCAATAATTTCCCCTCTCGCACCGGCAGAAAAAATTCAACAAAGCTGGCTGAAAGTGTAGACAGTAGTTGCTTTTGGATCAAGGTAGTCACTTCATTGATGCTAAATCCCTTGTTCATATACTCATTGACTTCGTTAATAAATTTCAGATCCTCGGTATCTTTCTTTTCCTTTTCGACCAATTGTTGCTTATCTGAAATATCCCTTGAGTAAACACTTATGAATTTGATCTTGCCAGCGTCATCAAAGAGCGGATAAAGGTTTGCCTGGTACGTCCGCCCATCTGCTTTGTACTCACCTGAATAACTTTTTTCTGAAGAAAGTACTTCTTGAACCATTTTCCTGCGGATTGCACTTGCCTGGGGGCTGGAGAGCTGAAAGATATTTTTCCCAATGATCTCTTCAGTATCCATATTGTATCTGGCAGCAGCCACCAGGTTGGCCACAAATATCACACCTTCTGGGTCGATCAGATAGATCGAATCTTGAGTGGAATTTAGAATGGCTTTATTGGTCTCAATGCTGATGTGCAATTCTTCTTCAGCTTTGACTCTCTCAGATATATCGCGTGAAATACCGACTACTTGTAGTTTTCCATTGGAGTCAGGTGCCAGGGTGGCGGTGATCTCGCTGGGCACGATGGAGCCATCCTTCCGCAATAGGTTAACCTGAATTGATGTAGAAAGCGGTTTTCCTGTTTTTTCAAATTTACGAAGGCCTTGTGTTAGCTCTTTTACCACCAAACGGTAAGAGTCTTCGGTCATTGATTGCTTAATACTTTCGTTCAGCACTTCTTCTGGAGAAAAACCCCGCAACCTTTGGATGGAAGGGCTGATGTACATATATTTTTGCAATTCAAAATCCATCACCCAGATCACATCTCCCGTGTTTTGGGAGATCAATTGGTAATTAGTGTTTACCCGTTCCAGTTCCTCTTCTGCTTTTTTCTTCTCGGTAACATCCAATTGTGTGCCAAAAAAGCTAACTACCTTCCCGTTCTTGTCTCGCTCCACAAAATATGCTGGTTTGAGAATTCGAAATGGAAGGATTGCCGGGTTAGTACGGAACTCCCTTTGGTCAGGTTCTTCACCAGAATTCAATTTGGCCAACGTATCTGAGAGCATTTGCCGATCAGCCGGGTGAATTCTATGTAAAAACTCCTCCCCTGAAGGTACTCCCCCTGCCGGGTCAAGACCAAAAACGCGGTACATTTCTGGTGACCACCAACTCTTTCCAGTTCGCAGATCCAGCGACCAACTTGCCAGACCAGTCTGTTTTTCCGCACCAGACATGAATTGCAGACTGATACGCAATTCATCCTCGATACGTTTTCGCTCAGAAATATTTCTTGAGATCCCAATTATCTGAATTTTTCCGTCGGCATTCCGGGCCAGTTTTGTGGTCGTCTCAGTCGGCACGATGGAGCCATCTTTGCGGTATTGATTCAACTCTAATGTGATTGCATCCACATGGATTCCCAAAATGAATAAAGGCAGCTTTGTCGCGATCATTCCGGTAACGAGCTGTGCTGATTCTGGTGTAAGCACTTCGGTAAATTTTCGTTGAAGCCCTTCTTCAACCGTAACTCCGTGCATCCTTTGAACCGAAGGGCTGATGTAGGTGTATTTTTGTGATTCAATATCAAAGATCCAAATCACATCATCTGAGTTATCGGTGATAAAGCGATAGTCCAGCAGAGCTTTCTCCAGATCAGATTCGATCTTCTTGCGGGCGGTGATGTCTTGCATTGTCCCTGTAAGGACCTTGCAGATTTGATCTACGCCTTCTGCCGGGCTACCCTTAGCCTCCAGCCAACGAACATTCAAACCTGAATCGAAAATTCGAAATTCAATATCAAAGGGTTCCCCACGTTTTATACACTCAGAAAAACAATTAGTTAACCGGTTCTTATCATCAGGAAAAACACTTTCCATCAAGCACGAGATGGAATGTTTAATTTCAGTAGGCTTTTTATCAAAGAGTTTCTGCATCATTTCAGAGCAGATCAATTCATCTTTTTCTGAATTCCACTCCCAACTGCCGATCTGAGCAGATTCCTGCGCCTGACGTATGCTCTTTTCAGAGGATCTGAGATTTTCTTCCAATTCGCTTTGCCGTTCGCGCGCCCGGATCGATTCGATGCCAATTGAGATGTTATTGGCAAGATCGGTAAGGAATGCAACTTCTTCTGCTTCAAATGCATCGGTTTCAGCAGAATAGAGCATCAATGCTCCAAATGTTATGTCATCACGAACGAGAGGCAAAGCGATCGAAGCTTGATAACCATGTTTTAAAGCACTCTCGCGCCAGGGAGTGAACTTCGGATTGGTCAGGATATTTTGATTTATTGATGTTTTACCTGTTCGGATAACAGTTCCAGTCGGACCTGACCCATACTTACTTTCGTCCCAGGTGATCTTGATGTTCTCTAAATATCCCTCTTCGTATCCGTATTGGGCTTTGACCTTTACCCTTTTTTCTTTGTTATTCTCGGCATATCCTACCCAAGCCAGTTTATATCCACCTTGCATTACACAGATGCGGCAAATCTCAGTAAGTAATTCCACTTCATCTTTTAATCTGATGAGGGCTTTATTGCACTGACTGAGCATAAATAAGCCTCTGGTTCTTCGTTTGAGTTGATTATCTTTTTGAATTTCATCCGTCAGGTCTTGTAATGTCCCGTAATTGACCAAAGGGTTTCCATCAACGTCGTAGGTGGTTTGCCCCAACGCCTGGACCAGATGGGTTTCTCCATTGGGCAATTGCAGCCGACAACTTGTTTTAAGGAACTGCTTGTTTTTGATCGCAAGGTTATATTCAGAGAAGACCCTCACTCGGTCTTCTGGGTGGACCATTGACTTAACAATTTTTTGTGAAGGTTGAACTGAGTTGGGTTCAAGTCCAAATAATTTGTACAGACCATCAGACCAGATCATCTCTCCGGTGAGAAGATTGTGCTGCCAGGTTCCCAGTTCGATTGACTTAATAGAAAAAATTGATTCAGAAGAGGATGTTTCTTGAGCTGAAGGTTTTACGGATCTGAGGGATGGAGATTTTGCCATGGTATCCTCCCATATAGCCGACATCGATAAGTCCAGTTATCTTTAGTTACATAAATTATAGCAAGACCTATCAATTTTGTTACCGATATTCACAGCCCCCGAGAAATTGGATAAATGACCGTAATTAACTATAAAAACACTCAGTTGGCAATTTTCTCGTATAATTAACCCATGACCCCTGTCCAGATCATCATAATTGTCCTTGTAATCGTGGGATTGATCCTGCTGATGCGACTGATCCAACCCAAATTGACCCCCTCAGAAAAATACCTTCTGCATATCATCCAGCGCAAGAGCCCCCAATCCGACAACATCCGGTTGTTTATGTGGACCAAAATGGTAGCCCACAACATAGAGGATGCCTCAGATCTGGAGTACCAGAAGGAGTATCTGGACAACCTGGAAGAATACAAAATGCTCATCGAGCAGTTCTACGGGTTTGGCCCGAACGTTTTTTACCCCCTCTTTGGCTATGAAGCCATCAACTGGCATCTGGGTGCTCAAGAGCCTGATCCTCTGATGATCCGCCTTACCGCCAGCCAGATCGTGCGCCGCTTTCCACACAGTGCAGCAGTGATCGAAGATCTGGTTGTAAAATCGCCAGATGCACTCACAAAACACTATATCCAAAAAAAACCACAAGGACTACCCGATCCTAATGTTCTGCACGACCGCTATTATTATTTGATAGAAGAAAGCATGAAGTTGATCGTCAACACCACCCGCAACGAGTGGTGGCCAGGCGTCAGCCCGGATATCCGCGAATGGGCGGAGAACATCCTGGCCCGGCTGGAGAAGAAGAAACAGGCAGCAAACGGTTTTACCACCGGCACCCAGAGTTAAAACAAAAGAGCCACCGGTGGGAGTCGAACCCGCGACCCGCCGCTTACGAAGCGGCTGCTCTACCAACTGAGCTACGGTGGCAATTGTATCTTTCTACAAAGACGCGCAAATTATATCAGCACCCACTCGATAAAGGCAAGGTGTTCGCTTTGAATATTGCAATGCTATCCTACCATACTTGCCCCCTGGCCACCCTGGGCGGCAAAGACACTGGCGGCATGAACGTTTATGTAGCCGAGCTCACCCGTAAATTGGGGCGCATGGGAATCCATGTAGATGTGTTCACCCGTTCTCAAGATGAGCATGTTCCCCATGTGGTCCATTCGCTTGGCTATGGCAACCGCGTGGTCCACATCCCCGCAGGGCCAGAACATCCACTGCCCAAGAAAGAACTTGTGGAATATATCCCCACTTTTGCCAGCGAGATCGAAAAATTCGCCGCTGAGAAGGGCATTCACTATGACCTGATCCACAGCCATTACTGGATGTCTGGCATCGCTGCCCAACAATTGAAAGAACATTGGAACGTCCCCGTTTTGCAAATGTTTCACACCCTGGGGTTGATGAAGAATCGTATTGCGCAATCACCTGAAGAAAGAGAAGGCGCATACCGCTCAGATGGCGAAAAGCAGGTGATGCAGATCGCAGATCTGGTGGTGGCTGCCACCCCTGCGGAAGAGGCTCAACTGGAATTTCTCTACGGCCTGGCCAAAGAGAAGATCGTTACCATCCCGCCCGGTGTGGATACGGCTCGTTTTTACCCCATTGACCAGCAAGAAGCCAAGGAAGCGGTGGATATCCCATGTACCAACCGCTTACTTCTCTTTGTGGGCCGCATTGAACCATTGAAGGGACTTCAAAATTTGCTCAAGGCCATTGCCCTCATCCGCGAGCGGCGCAATTCTGCCGAGACCTGTTACTGCCTGGTCGTCATTGGCGGGGATCCAAACGCCTCTGCAGATTCCATGTCTACGGAGATGGCCAACATCAAGCAACTCAGCCAGGATCTCGGTCTGGAAGACCTGGTGGTATTTCTGGGCAAACGCGCTCAGGAGACCCTACCCTATTACTATTCAGCCGCTGATATTTTGATCATGCCCTCTTATTACGAATCCTTTGGGATGGTTGCCCTTGAGGCTATGGCTTGCGGTACTCCGGTGGTAGCATCCCAGGTGGGCGGTTTGCCCTTCCTGGTTCAGGATGGCAAGACCGGCTTTGTGGTGCCCGGCGGTGACCCGGAAGCGCTAGTGCAGCCTCTCGTCCGCCTGATGAACGATTCCGATCTGCGCGAGAACATGGGACAACAGGCAGCCAATTACGCCATGCAGTATGACTGGAAACTCATCGCAGAGCGTATGGTAAAAGTTTATGAGAAGTTACGGAAATAAAATAACTTGATTTCCAAACTCAAAATAAATTGAGGGATTTTTTCACTTAGGCCAACATATCGAATTAAATAAATTAAAGTTGAGTGTTTAATATTTTCATTTCGCTTGTCCTCTTATAACCAATCCGCAAGTATTTTGTAA
>JAYFNV010000055.1:0-23182 GCA_034933225.1 Anaerolineaceae bacterium
AGTGGTCTATAACGGCGTCAATTTATCAGTCTTCACGCCAGATTCTGATATCCGCCCGCCCATCGACCGCTACCGCATGTTGTTGGTGGAGGGCAACCTGGGCAATGGCTATGAGTTTGGCGTCAATGTGGCCGTGGAAGCCTGTTTAAGCCTGAAAAACCGGCTGGATAAACCGCTTGAATTGATGGTGGTCGGCCGTGTGCCAGATGCCCTGAAAGCAGAAGTGGCCAAAAAAGACTTGAATGTGGTCTGGAAGGGCGTGGTCAAACGTGAAGAAGTGGCCGATCTGGACCGCTCTGCCCACGTGTACTTTTCCGCTGATATCAACGCCGCCTGCCCCAACGCCGTCATTGAGGCGCTGGCCTGCGGGCTGCCTGTGATCGGCTATGACAGCGGCTCCATTCCCCAACTAGTGATGGAGGGCGCCGGAGAAGTGGTGAAATACGGCGGCGACCCCTGGAAGCTAGACAAACCCGATCTGCCTCCACTGGTAGATGCGGCTTACAAGGTGTTGAAGAACAATGAAACCTATCGGCTGGCTGCACGCAAGCGTGCCGAAGCCGCCTTTGATATCCGCGCCATCACAAAACAATATTTACAGGTCCTTCTGGATGAATAATGGTTGATCTTTCGCAGACCCTCAAGCAGCAACTTCAAACTGCCCGCATTGCCGGGTTGGAGTTGCCAGATGGGCTACAGGTGCCTGTTTATGATGGGCTCTCCATCATGAACGTACCTGCCTCCATCTGCGCCTGGCTGGGGCTGGAAGGTTGGCAAACGCCAGCACTGGATGAACAGATCACCTCTCAGTTTCCGCGCACCTACAGGCAGGTCATTCAGATCGTAATAGATGGCATGGGACTGGAGCTTTTGGAGCGGTCCACCCGCGAGGTCTGCAGGGAGAACGAACGCTGGCAGGCACTTGTCAACAGCGGCTGCCTGGCCACGCTTACCTCTATTACTCCCTCCACCACCTCGGCAGCGCTGACCAGTTTTTGGACCGGCAAGGCGCCTGCCCAGCACGGCATCACCGGCTATGAAATGTGGCTGCGCGATTACAACCTGGCCGCAAATATGATCACCCACACCCCGGCGTACTTCCAATCAGCACCCGGCAGCCTGGCTCAGACGGGCTTTGATCCGCGCCAGTTCCTGGGGGTGGAAACTTTGGGACCCTACCTCAAGCAGAATAATGTAGACACCTTTGTCATGCAGCATAAATCCATCAGCGGGTCGGGGCTTTCCAATATGCTTTTTGCGGATACCACCGCGGTGCCATTCCGGGGCATGCAGGATCTCTTTATCACCCTGGAAGAGCTGGCCTCGCAGCGCAGTGAACGAAAGCGCTTTATTTACGCATACTGGGCTGACCTGGACGAGCTGCAGCATATTTACAGTTCCACCGATATTCGGGTGAAACAGGAACTGCGCAGCCTTCAGCAATCACTGGTGCGCCTGGTGGAACATCTGCGCAAGCAGACGAGTGGCGATACGCTGCTCTTGCTTACCGCTGACCACGGCCAGGTGATCACAGGGGTGAACGACTGTTCAGTGGTGCAAAATTACCCTGAGCTGATCCAATGCCTGCACAGGATGCCTACCGGCGAGAGCCGCCTGCCCTACCTGTATCTGCGTCCTGGCATGGAAGAACGGGTGCGGGGTTTGATCGAGCAATATTGGCCGGGTAAGTTTTTGGTCTTGCGCTCTGAAGAAGCATTGAAGTTGGGGCTGTTTGGCCCACCGCCTTACCACCCTGAGATCCTCTCAAGGGTGGGCGATCTGGTGCTGGTTGCGCTGGATAATGCTTTTCTGTATTGGCCTTTAAAAGAAAACCGCCTGTTAGGGCGGCATGGGGGAATGCATCCAAAAGAAATGTTCGTTCCGTTATTGCTGGTAGATGTTTAATCTTTCATTGTACGAACAGAGATCAGAACACCTGCAACCAGGAGAACGCTCACAAAGACGGCGCCATAGATCACGCCGGTGGTGGGCGTTTTTTCAATGATCTCAATATCTGGGGTGGGCATGGGTGTACCAGCTTTAGGGGTCAAAACCGGCGCAGTGGGCGAGGGTGTTGGGTAGAGAGGGGCGTTTTTATCGGGAACCGGTCCGCTGGCCCAGATGGTAAAGGCGATCATAACGATCACGATCAGGATCAACCAGATCCTGGAACGAAGATCGGAATTTCGTTTTTGGGTTTTAGGGTTCTCTGGCATTCTTACTCCGCGATCATTGATTGAAGTTCTTCACAGCATCATCGACAGTTTGCTGATAATATACCTGTTTTTTGATCACCTGCACCAGCGAAGATTCCAAAATGGGATTCAGGCTGTGGGTGATGTTGGCAGATGGCAGGTCCTGGGCGTTGTAAACCAGGTCAGAAATAACGGGCGCCAGGGACGTGTTCTGCCAGGCGTCCAATCCGCTGATCCTTACCGGAATAAAGCCGGATTCAAACCCCCATTCGTTGATGAAGTCTGCATCAGACAGATAATTTAATAATTCAATACTGTAGGGCTGATTGGTGTACTGGCTGGGAACGCACCACAACCAACCTTTCGCCAGGGTCACCTGTATGGCACCCATTTTTGGCACCAGGGAAATGGAGGTGTTTTCAGATTGATCGGCTAGGTACTGGGACACCCAGTTGATGGAATAGCCGGCCTGCTGGTTCTGGAAAGACTGCCAGGATTGGTCAAAGCTGGTGAACTGGGAAAGCCAGAAGGGGAAAACCCCATTTTGTGTACCATCGTTGATGATGGCATAGGTTTTGAGAAGGGCACTTTTTTGTAAAAGCGGCGCTCCAACTTCATCGGTCAGCTTTCCGCCAGAAGCCAGGTACATAGAAAGAATGGTCAGGGCATCTTCATCGGCGGCCGGGAAGGCCACAGGCAGGTCTTGCAGGCTCAGCTCCTGCCAGGTGGTCGGCGGGAAGGGCGATTGCAAAGGCCGGTAGGCCATCACCAGGGCATCACCTGCAACCGGAACACCGTAGTGGACTTCCTCGATCAGAGAGAGTTGGCTGGCATATGGCAGCCAGTCCTCATTGTTGAAATTCTTATAGAAGTTATCCAGCGGCAGCAAAGTCTCTTTTAAAGCAGCGCTTTCAAGATCTTCCGCCGAGAGCAAGATCAGAGCCGGCAGGGCTTTGGGGGCTGCATTGGATGCCGTGGAAAGTGAATCCAGCAGTCCACCGCGTCCGTCCACTATTTTGACGCGCACCTCTACAGTAACATCCGGATGGATGGACTCGAAAGCGTCCAACCGCTGAGAAAACAGTACTGCGGCTTTTGTATTCAAGCTGGGGTCAAACTGGGGAGGTACCCAGATCACCAGGCGGGTTTGAGCCACGGAGGTTGAAACCACTGCCAGAGTGGCATTGGGTTCAGGGGTTGAATGGGTGCTGAGCAGATCAGTGGGAGAGGCCGTTAAGGTAGCAGTAGGTAAAAGCAGGTCTTGCAGTTGGCAGCCTGCCAGTAAACTGACAAGCAGCAAAGCCCCCAACACGCCAGGCAATAGTGCAGAACGAACCCCTCTTTTGAAATTATTGCGTTTAAGGTGCGGTTCTTCAGCTACACTCATTTGATCTCAATCGGATGGCTCAACAAAGCCAGAACCAGGTTTTTTACCTTTTCTACGTCGTTCAGGTCTACCATTTCGGCGGGGGAGTGGATATAGCGGGTGGGGATGGAAATACAACCGGTGGGTACGCCAGCGCGGGTCACCTGGATGGCGCGGGCATCAGTAGTGGCCAGCACATCCAGAATCTCTAATTGATACGGAATGCCGGCAGCTTCTGCGCTGCGGCGCATCCAACGAACCACGGCCGGATCAGCGATCATCCCGCCGTCGCGGATCTTGATGGCGGGGCCTTTGCCAAGCGCCACTTCCATTTTGGCTTTAGGGGTATCGCCCACGGAGGTCACATCAATGGCAATGCCCAGGTCAGGGTCTACGCTATAGGCCGCTGAAATGACGCCGCGGATACCTACTTCTTCCTGGGTGGAGAAAACAAAGACCAATTCGTTGTTACCGGGATTAACACTTCGCAATACTTCAATGAGTACCGCGCAGGAGATGCGGTCATCCAGCGCTTTGGAAACAAAACGCGAGCCGAGTTCCATGACAGGCCGCTCAAAGACCGCAGGGTCACCCACGCTGATGGGGCAATCGGTCGGGCTGCTGGCGCCAACATCGACAAATAATTGGTCAATGGTAAACGCTTTGGCAGGGTCTTCCGGCACATCAGCGCCGATGATGCCCTGGACTCCGTTCAAAAAGCGCACATGCGCGCCCGGGCAGTAACGGGCATAAATGGCGCCCAGCCCGGTGAAACGCACGAAACCGTGTTTGTCTACGTGGGTGGCAATGAGACCCACCTCATCCAGATGGGCGGAAAGTAGAATGCGCAAACCGCCTGCCTGTTTGTGCCCTTTGGTAACGATCAGGTTGCCAAGTGGGTCCACTTTTACAGAATCGGCAGCGGAACCGATCTCTTTTATTACTAAATCGCGAATGGCACCTTCATAACCAGAAGGGGACCCAACAGCGACCAATTTTTTGATCAAGTCTTTCATGCATGCTCCAAAAGTTGATTAAGTATACCGCACCCGGCTATCTGCGGGGTTGGGCCAAAAGTTCAGGGGTAAGCGCATCGAGGGTGGCGGCGAGAAGATCTAGGGCGGCTTGCCAATCAGCGGTGCGAGAGAGGAGCATGGCGGTATGGGCATAGCGTCCCGGAATGGAAATTGATACTACTGGAATGCCCCCGCGGGCTTTGAAAATGGCGCCAGCGTTGGTGCCGCCTCCGCCAGATTGGCGATATTGGAAGCGGATGTTGTGTTTCTGGCCGATTTCTGCCAAAAAGTGGATCAAACGGGGGTCTGAGATGGTACCTGCATCCACCACATAGATGGCAGGGCCTTCGCCCAGACGGCAGTTATAGACGGCGTTCTCTTCTCCGTCTTCCCGCGGCAGATCAAAGGCCGGCGTGGAATCAACGGCGATGGCCAGGTCCGGGTTGAAGTGGAAAGCGCTGACGCGGGCGCCGCGTAGGCCGATCTCTTCCTGGACTGAAAATGAAACCAGCAGGTCAATCGTATCAAAACCGCGCTTCACCAGCTCAATCAGGGTGGCCACGCCAAGGCGGTCATCCAGGGCTTTGCCGCGTAGGCTGGGGCCGATCTGCATAAAGGAGGTGGCAAAGGTGGCGTAATCGCCGGGTTTGGCTTTGCCTGCAGCGGCAGGACCCAGATCAATGCGCAGGCTTTCCAATGAGATGGGAGATTTTAGCTCTTCTTCTTCGGCCAGGTGGATGGGCTTGGTGCCAATGACGCCCGGCAAATGCTCACGACCCACGCGCACAGGTTGGCCGGGAAGCTGGCGTTCGTCAATGCCGCCTACCAGATCAAAGCGGTAGATGCCGTTGCCTTCATCTTCAACGATCATAAAGCCCACCTCGTCCATGTGGGCATCCAGCATCACCCGCAAGGCGGGCTGTTTTTTGGCTTTACGCAGGACGAGCACATTGCCCATTGCATCCACTTTGATCTCGTCGGCGATGCCGCTGAGTTCAGCAAAGATTATGCGGCGGATCTCTACTTCATCCCCGGAGACGCCAATAGCATTGCTCAATTTTTCGATCAATCTGATCTGTTCTGCACCGATCTTTATAGGAGTGAAGGTCATGCCAGCATCTCCTTTTCTACATCGCTAAGGGTGTTTGGGTCCAGACTTTTTACAAAGCCGGTGAGCAAGCGGGCGGTGAGGTCCAGGTCTGTGTAGGAAATTACCTCCACAGGGGTGTGCATGTAGCGCAAAGGAATACCAATGACCATGTTGGGAATGCCGCTGCGGCTGATCTGGAAGGCCATGCCATCTGTCCCAGAACTGGTGGGCATGGTTTCAATGGCATAAGGAATTTCCAGAGAGTCGGCTACTTTCTTGAATTGTTTGACAAGATAAGGGTGGATGTTGGGGCCAACGCCGATGGTCGGGCCTTTGCCCAACTCAAAGGTGCGGTAATCACTGGAGCCGGGACCTTTGCCAAAGGTCACATCAATGGCCACGGCCAGATCGGGTTCCAGGTCAAAAGCAGAGACAACTGCGCCGGATGAATTTACCTCTTCCTGGGTGGTGGCCACTGCCACTACATTCCAGGGCAGCTCCACCCCGTGCAGCTCTTGCAGCGTTTGGGTAAGGGCGGCCACACAAGCGCGGTCGTCCAGACTGTGCCCGCTGAGGGTGTCGCCGCTCAAATCTGTGGGGGAGGTGTTGAAGGAGACCAGATCGCCCACTTCTACCAGCTCAGCCACTTCAGCGGCGCTTAGACCAGCATCAATGAGGATGCGTTTGTATACAGGGGCTTTGTGCTGATGGGCTTTCTCCAGCAAGCGTTCCGGCCACAGAACGGCCTGCGCAGGCAGGTCGCGGCGGCCGTGTACGATCACGTTCTGGCCGGGCAGGATGCGAGGATCTACGCCGCCGACGGAGGTGACGTGCAAGAACTCGCCTTCAACGGTTGTGACCATCAGGCCGATGGCATCCATGTGGGCGCCCAGCAGCAGGGTGGGGCGGTTGGGTTGGCTGGCATGGCGGAAGCCATACAGATTGCCCAGTTTGTTCACCACCAGTTTATCAGTGAGCGGTCGCCATTTTTCAGCGATCACTTCACGAACGGGTGCTTCGAATCCAGAAAGACCGGGTAGGGAGATCAGTTGTTTAATAAATTGAGAAGAATCATCCATTGGGCAGCTTCTATGTAAAGGTTTTACCGCCAACTTAGGGTGCCAGAGTATCGGTGGGCGGAAGCGTAGGTTCAAGAGTAGGCGCAATTGTAGGTGGCAGGGTTGGGGTATCTGTAGGTAGGTCTGTAGCTGTAAAGGTAAAAGTGGGCAGATCTGTAGGAGTATGCGTGGGGGTAGGCGTCACCGTAAAGGTAACGGTAAAAGTAGGCGTGGCGGTTGCAGTTGCTGTTGCGGTGGGGGTGGGGTAACCGGTGGGGGGTGGATTGGTAGAGGTGGGGACTTGGGTAGCGGTGATTACCAAAATGTTGTTGGTGGGGGTAACAGTCAACTGGCTGCTTGCAGAACGAGCCACGAACAGAACGATGGTACCCAACAGGTAGCAAGGCAAAGTAACCAGAATAATTATGAGAAGCGTTCTGCGCAGGCGTGCCACCCGATTTGTGATTTCCACCATGTTTCTATTCAGACTCCTGCTTCATCTTATCACGCAGAAGCACAGGCGGCAAGGAAACCCTGCCGCCTGTGAAATCGCTCATTTTTTAAAGTCCACTCCACCTGTATTAGCCACGCGGATCTCATTCTGTACAGTGACGAACAAGCTTTCCGCTTTGAGGTCGGTGATTGTGTAACACGGACAATCCAGATGGTCAGCCAGAGATTGGGCCAGACCCTGATCAAAGGCGGCGTGCTCCATGTTGATGACCACGCTGTGGATGTTCTCGCGGGCGATTCGTTCGGCCAGCTCATGGGCTTCTTCTTGTGGGGGTAAGTGTCCCACAGACACATTACCGGCGCCGTCGGTGAGGACAATGAGCAGCGGCATTACATCAGGGTGCAGGATCTTCTCTTTACGCAGCACATCATAGGCCATCATCAAACCGGAAGAGAGCGGTGTTTTACCGCCCACTGGGACATCACTGAGGGCCTGTTGGGCCAGCATCACCGAGTTTGTGGGGGGCAGTACCAGTGTGGCGCTGTTCTTTTGGAAGACGATCAGCCCCACCCGGTCACGGCGCTGATAGGCGTCTGTGAGCAGTGAGAGGATGGCGCCTTTGGTGGCTGCCATGCGTTCTGCCACGGCCATTGACCAGGAAGCATCTACCAGAAAGAGGATCAGGTTGGCAGCGCGGCGCACACGGATTTTTTTCATGTAATCGCCTGGGCGAATTGCAAACGCCACATGGTCGCGCTGGCGGATCTCGCTGCGAGAATTTTGGAAGGGGGCTGCGGCGCGCAGGGTGGCATCAAAGGCCAGGTCATCGGTGCGGCCATTGGCCGGGCGCGATTGAATATAGCGGCCGCGTTTGCGTTCGGTGTGGGTTACGGAGCGGCGTCCCGCGTAGGAACGCATCATTTTATCCAGAGGGGTATCCAGCTTGCGCGGATTGAACTCCTCGCCATTTTGCATTTTTTTGCCGCCAGTCCACCAGTTGGGATCACCTTTATTAAAGACGTCCTGATTGGTCGGTTGGGGAGTGCCCTGGTCGGCGGTGGGCTCGCCGGTTTCCTCCGGCGTTACGCTTTTTTTGAGGAAGACGATCCTTCATCGCCCAGTTCAGACTCAGAATCCTGATTCGTTTGGGTTACCCCGGTGTGCTGCAATTGTTCAATGCGTTCCTGCAGCTCTTCCATGCCCATCTCTTCGCGTTGGAAGGGGCCACCCTTCATACGGTGCGGCAGAGCCAGTTCGGCAGCCAGGGCAATATCACGGTCGCTGATGGCGGTGCGGCCGTCAAAGGCAGCAGAAGCACGGGCGGCTTTGAGGATCACCAGGTCGGAGCGGTGCCCATCCACATTCAGAGAAGAGGTAAGGGCAGCAATTGAGAGCAAGTTGTGCTTGGAATAGGTCACTTCATTGACCAGCTTGCGGGCGTGGTCGATCTGGTCGGAAAGCTCTTTCTCTTTTTCCTGGAAACCTTCGCGGAACTGCAGTGAATCGGCTTCAAAGGCAATGTTGCGTTCCATGATCTGCACCCGTTCGCGGGCGTCGTGAATACCGTGGATCTCCACCGAAAGGGCAAAACGGTCCAGAAGCTGTGGACGCAGATCGCCTTCTTCAGGGTTCATGGTGCCCACCAATATGAAGCGGGCCGGGTGAGAGAAGGAGATGCCTTCACGTTCTACGATGTTGGTACCCATGGCGGCGGCATCCAACAGTACGTCCACCACATGGTCATCTAACAAGTTCACTTCATCAATGTAGAGCATACCGCGGTTGGCCGCCGCCAGTACGCCGGGCTCGAAGCTGCGTTCGCCTTTTTGAATGGCTTTTTCAATATCCAGGGTGCCCACTACACGGTCTTCGGTGGCAGAAACAGGCAGGTTAATAAAAGGGGTGGCTCGCATGATCACGGGCAATTTTTCGCCGTGTTCATGGCGTTCGCGGCATTCCGTGCACCAGGTGGAGGGGGAATCTGGGTCACAGCCAAAGCGGCAATCTGCCACCACTTTTACGCTGGGCAGCAGAGCCGCCAGAGCGCGAGCAGCGGTGGATTTGGCCGTTCCGCGTTCACCACGGATAAGAACGCCCCCGATACGGGGGTCTACGGCGTTCAAAACAAGGGCGCGGCGCATACGTTCTTGGCCAACAATTGCGGTAAATGGATAGATAGAGGGCATAGGAATAATTCATCCTTAAAAGGTAGTATTTTTTAAGGTAAGTTTACCACAAAGGGGTTTTGCGTCAAAATTTTGTAAATGGTTGGCATAAAATGCGGAAAACTCAATTTTATGCTATGCTAAATAGCATATTTTAATTTGGAGTTTGCAAGCATGGATATTTCAAACAGTGCTAAAAAAGTACAGGATGCCTTAAAATCTGCCGGCATCGAAGCCAAAGTAGTGGAACTGCCCGATTCCACGCGCACCGCGGTGGAAGCCGCCCAGGCCATCGGTACCACTGTGGCGCAGATCGTTAAATCGTTGGTGTTTCGCGGCCAGACCAGCGGCAAGGCCATCCTCATCGAGGCCAGCGGCATCAATCGCGTCAACGAAAAGGCTGTGGCAGCCATTTTAGGTGAGCCCATTGGCAAGGCGGATGCAGATTTTGTGCGCGAGCAGACGGGTTATGCCATCGGCGGCATTCCCCCACTCGGACACGCCCATGAGATGGGTGCTGTGCTCATTGATGAAGACTTGCTGCAATACGAAGAATTATGGGCGGCCGCGGGCACCCCGCATGCTGTCTTCCGCCTGACCCCTGATGAATTGATCAAAATCGCGGGCGGCAAGGTGGTCTCAATCAAGTAATGATTCAGGGTGGGCTCAATAATCGATAAAGCTAAAGAGAATTTTGGGGAGGTTTTTATGGCTTACTCGACCGGGCGATATGTTGCAAGAGTTGGTTTACTTTTCATCTGGATATTCACTTGCGCATTTGCCACACTCACTCCAAGTGATCAAAATATTGCCCTTCCACAAAAAATAAATTCTACCAATATCCCATCTGATCTCGCAAAATTAGTTTACGTTGATCAGATGGGACATTTGAATATCGTTAATTCAGATGGATCTGGTTTGCATGCGCTTATTTCTGACAAAAAAGTAGCTAGCATAGAGATTTCACCAGATAAAAAATTTCTGGCAGTAATTTCTAAAGCGAATGTAAAAGGTAGTTGTCAATCCATCTTGACCATTTATCATTTTTCAGACGAGAAGGTGATTCATTCAATCTGTCTGAATCAATACTATTTTTCAGGGAAAGATAAATCACCTAACGATATTCAAGGCTATGAATTTTTTGAATTAAATTGGTCACCTGATGGGGGCTATTTAGCATTTACAGGTGAAATTGATCAGCCATTGACAACACTGTATGTTTATGACGTAGTTCAAAATAGAATCAAATGGTTCAGCTCAAATACTTATCAAGCGAAGAGGCTTATCTGGTCACCAGATAGTCAATGGTTGATCTACTCCGCGGTAAATCAAGAAGGGGGTTGGTATACTACGGCTTTGCGTGGAATCACAATAACAAATAACAAAGATTACCTACTGTATGATGTTACTAATAAAACGGATCAAATGTTATTGGGTTGGTATAGCAACACAGAGTTTTTGGTAGAAAACTCATCCATGGGCGGCAAATCTAACATTCGCACAGTTGATTTAAGCACAGGGAAGATAACCAGTGTATATCCTAACTACTATACTGTTATTGCATCCGCTGAAAAAGGAGGAGCACTTCTCTTTATTCCATTAATAGGACCTCCCGTTTCTGGACTTAAACTGTCCTTGGGAATTTATCTGGTTTCGAAAGACGTTAGAACTCCTAAATTGATCTATCCTGAAAACTATCTTAAACGTGGATATGATTTTTATTTGGCTAACTTTGACCCCAAAACGGCAATGTTTGTTACGAGTGATTTATGTGGCCTTGCTCTTGATAAAGTAAGGTCGTTCGGAATAGACGGAAAAGAATCATGTGTTTATTCGGATTTCAATGAGGAGTATTCCTGGAAGAAATGGTATATCAACATGGATGGACTCGGTTTATATCTTGACAAGAGAGATGGTACAGTTTTTAGTAATGCCGGAAAACTTGTTGGACAAATCCCAATCTACGGTGATGATGAGGTAGCTGTCTCTCCAGATCTGAACGGTTTTTTTGTTATTGGAAAGACAATCAGGTATTACTCTTTTCCTGATCTGATAGAAAAACAAATAGATGCAGGGTATATGGACGAATTCCCCGAATTCTTTTGGGTGAACCAGAAATAAACGAATTAATCAAAATAGAGCCTGAAGCAAGCAGGCTCTATTCTTGTTTTTGGTCCCGTAGCTTTAGATCACACTCAATAGATAAGTGGTCACACCGCTGACGTTGGAGGTGATACCGGCTGCCACAGCGAAGGCGAAGGCCAACACACAAATGGTGCCAAGGACCACAAGTCCGATCTGGACGTAGCCCAGGATCAGACCAGCCAGGGCCATGCCATCACCACTCAGGTGACCACCGCTATCGCGGATCTCTTTTTTGGCCAGGTGTCCCAGAATGACTGCGGCGATTGCGCCGAGCACAGGGATGAAGGTCCAACCAACCAGGCCACTGATGAGGCTGGCAATGGCCAGAGAGCTGTCTTGTTTGGGGCTGAGAGGGGCTTGCTGCCACTCTACGGGATTGCTGTTTTCAGGGATTGTCATTTTTTCTCCTATTCCCCAATACTGGGGAGTCTCTTTTGAATTTTCATAACTATATACGCGAGTTATTGAACCAGGTTGCAAAAAAGCAGCCCAATCAGGGCTGCTTTTGAATGATCTTCTTCAACTCAAGATCAATACCAGTTGGTTCCGTTACTGGCAGCGTATCCAAAAATGAGGATCGCAATGGCAATGCCAATTATTGTCAGGCCCCATTGGACGTAACCTAAAACCAGACCAGCAGTGGCCAGACCGTTGCCAGTGAGGGTGCCATTACTCTTTTTGATCTCGCTTTTGGCGATGTGACCCAAAATGATGGCGGCCAATGAACCGATGAAGGGAACTACCAGATAGGATGCAACGCCAAATACCAGGCTGAGGATGGCCAATGTGCTGTCTTTTTGGGCAGGCTGATAGGTAGGCTGATTGGTTACAGGTGGATAGTTTTCGCTCATGATCTCTCCTGATTTAAAACTTGATTAACCCAGATACTGGCCAAGGCCAGAGACAATGCTTGTGACACCCACAATGGCGAGCACAGCCAGCAGCAAGCAGATTGCCAGGTAAACGTAGCCAAGTATTAGGCCGGTATTGGCCAATTTCTTGCCGCCCATTTCGCCTTCGGCGTGGCGGATCTGATGTTTACTTTTGTGACCCGTGATGACCGCAGCTAAAGCGCTGATAGGCGCCAGGATGGCGGCCACCAAAAAGCTCATTTTTAGCGGTGAATGGAACAGGATGAGCAGATAAGACAGGGCGCCAGTAACGAGGCTGGCTACAGATAACAGGCTGAACCCTTTCTTTGGGGCAACGGGTTCAATAGGGTTGGGTGCAGATTCCATGAATTTCCTCCTTGCTGAATGATTACATCCTAATTATATGCCCTTTGGAATATTTGGACTATCTCAATCGCTTTCGGAAGAAAACCTTGTTTACCTCGCCGGGGAAATCTTCCAGCTCGGCAAAACGGGTAAATCCTAATTTTTGGTAAAAGCCTGGTGCCTGAATGCTAAGGGTATCCAGATAGACGTTCTTGCAGCCGCGCTCAATGGCAATGATCTCAGCCTCGTGCATCAAGGCACTACCCAGCCCAGATCCGCGTGCAGATTCTGCCACCCATAGCGCGCTTATGTAGAACCAGCCTTTTTCGGTGTTGCCATCTAACCCGCCAATGAGTGAGCCGTCCTCATCATAGGCCATCAAAATGAGATCCTGACGGTCACTGGGGCCAACTTGCCGCGCGGTATACTCTTCAATTCCTGATTCCAGCGCATCCAGTTCATGCTGCGGGAAGTTTGGGTTGTGGATGATCTTGTAGGTCATTTTTCAGTCCAATCTTTTGGTTAACCAGATGTTTTCTCGATAAAGTTTAAAACCCAGGGTTTTTGCCAACTGCTGCATGGACGGGTTCTCGCTGCTGGTGCCCGTGTAAACACTTGTAGCTCCCATTTGTTGAAGGAGGAGCAGGGCGTGGCTGAGTAAGGCCTTAGCCAGACCCTGTTTTTGAAATCCGGGGTGGGTGCCGATTGGGTCTGTATAACCCACTCTTTCACCTTCCAGTTCTTCCAGACTGGCGATACAAAAGGCTGCCAGGGTGCCATTTGCATCTGCGGCCACCAGGTCCAGATCAGGGTGGTAATTTGGTGCCCGCATAATGGAGAGACGTTCTTCAGCGGTCATGGCATCGGTTCCAAATGCGGCCCGGTGCAGCCTTACCAGTGCGTCTACTTCGGCTTTACCGAGAACCGGTCGCAGAGTAAAACCAGTGGGGAGAGGTATTGGTATAACTGGAGTGTTCAAGACACACCGGTATTTTAAGCTGCGAATAGCGGAGGTCTCAAAACCGTGTTCCTGCAACACGCGTAGATGCAGGGGAGCATCTGCACGAATACAGGCATCCAAATTAGCCGCGCTTTGCTGATGCTCATTCAGGAGCTTCTGGCATGCCACGCCCCAGTTGACAACTGCGTCTTCTGCCTCTCTGCTGGTTTTCTCTGGCGTGATCTCAAAGAAAAGATTATTAAAATTGTCCACATAGGCCAGGGCAACCAGTTGACCGGCTTGCCGCCACAGGCGTGTCCGTTTTTGAACCGCCTCCAGTTGAATGACTTCCTCAAAATCTATAAGGGAAGAAGGACCGGGAAGTGTTTTCTGCCAGGCGCGGATCTCATCCAGGTCATGCGTTGGGTCAAAGAGAGTAGCGTCCATTTGTTAATTGTACAGAAAAATAATAAGAAGAAATAATCAGATTCAGGCAATCTTTTAGTTATCCTTAAGGTTGGTCACTGGCAGGAAAGGGTATAATGAAAAAAGAACCCACTTGATGGAGAATCCATGACAGAGAAGAAAATTCGAGTCTTGATCGCCAAACCTGGCCTGGATGGCCACGACAGAGGCGCCAAGGTAGTGGCGCGCGCCTTGCGTGATGCCGGCATGGAAGTGATCTACACCGGGTTACGCCAAACCCCGGAAATGATCGCCGAAGCAGCCTTGCAGGAAGATGTTCAATTTGTTGGGTTATCTATTCTCTCTGGTGCGCACATGGCGTTGGTGCCACGAGTGATCGATTTGGTCAAGGCGAATGGACAGAAAGATGTGCACGTCTTCGTGGGCGGTATCATCCCGGAAGAAGATATCCCAGATCTGGAAAAAATGGGAGTGTGCGCTGTTTATGGACCGGGAACCCCCACATCCAAAGTAGTGGAAGATATACATCGTCTGGTAGGGGAGAAGCAATAAGTAAACACCCGAGACATTGCAGTCCCAATCTGAATTTGATCTAAAAGAGCAAGCAACCTGCACGACCCGGGTGATTTTGATTTAAAAGGGATGGACCGTTTGACGTCAGTAGATGAGGCGCTGCTCGCCGGTGATCGGCTCAGTCTTTCGCGTTTTCTTACAAAGGTTGAGAATAACGACCCGCAGGCACGCCAGGTCCTGGATGCTCTTTACAAACACACAGGCAAGGCCCACCGTATTGGTATTACTGGCGCACCGGGAACAGGGAAATCTTCACTGGTCAACCGGCTGAGCGCTTATATCCGCGCCACATTAAAGAAAACCGTGGCCATCGTGGCGGTTGATCCGTCCAGTCCGTTCACTGGCGGCGCCATTTTGGGTGACCGGGTGCGCATGCGAGATCTGGCCGGTGATGCGGGTGTTTTCATCCGTTCCATGGCCTCACGCGGAGCCGTTGGTGGTTTGGCTACAACCACCGCCCGCCTTGTACAGGTATTTGATGCGGCCGGGTTTGATTATGTCATCGTCGAGACCGTGGGGGCAGGGCAGGCAGAGATCGAGATTGCCCATCTGGCCCACACCACTTTGGTGGTAGAAGCGCCTGGTTTTGGCGACGATATTCAGGCCATCAAAGCCGGCATCATGGAGATTGCCGATATTCTGGTGATCAACAAAGCGGACCTGCCGGGTGCAGATAACACTGAGCGTGCCCTACGCAGTAACCTGGAACTGGGTTATAGCGCAGCCATCAGCCGCAAGGCTGGTCATTCAGGTGGCGGAGGCGATGTTAGCCAAGAAGCCTCTGGCTGGGTGCCGCCGATCCTCAAGACGATTGCCACAGGTGAGGAAGGCATCGCCGCCCTGTTGACGGCCATTGAAGAGCACTATCAGTACTTACAACAGAGCGGACGTTTGGATGCCATTGAAAAGGATCGTCTGAAAAAGGAAATTTTGGACCTGCTGCAAGAACGGTTGCTGGCCCCCTGGCATACAGAAGCAGGTATTAACAAGTTAAACTCGGCGCTGCAAGAGGTGAATCAGCGAAGTTGGTCACCCGATCAGGCCGTAGATTGGTTAATGAAATAATTCGAGGTGAAGCATGGAACGAACGTCCATCAAAGACTTGCGCAGCAAAATTGGTGAAGAAGTAAAGATATGTGGTTTTTTGCAGACACTGAGAGACCAGAAGAAACTTCAATTCATCATTGTCCGTGATACCACAGGCCTTGTGCAGGTGGTGCATTGGAAGCCTAATAATGAAGCCCTGGCGGAACAGATCTCTGTGCTGGGCATGGAATCTTCTGTGGTCATCACCGGCAAGGTCATTGATAACCCCGTGGTCAAATTGGGCGGGCTGGAGATCCAACTGGAGAGCCTGAGCATAGAAAACAACGCCGAAGTTCCCCTGCCGTTTGACCCCTTTGCTGAAACGATCCCCACCCTCGATTATCGGCTCGATTGGCGCTACCTGGACCTGCGCCGGCCCATCAACAATCTGCTCTTCAGAGTAGAGACCACGGTTGAAGCCGCCATGCGCGAGTACTGGTTGAAGAACAGTTTTGTTGAGATCCATTCACCCAAATTGACGGGCAGCCCCAGTGAGAGCGGCGCTGAACTGTTCTCTCTGGATTATTTTGAGCAGAAGGCTTACCTGGCCCAGAGCCCACAATTTTACAAGCAGATGGCCATGGCCGCCGGTTTTGAACGCATTTTTGAGATCGGCCCCGTATTCCGTGCTGACCCCAGCTTTACCGCCCGCCATATGACCGAATTCACCGGCGTGGATGCTGAGCTCTCTTTCATTGATTCACATGAAGATGTGATGCGCTCTGAAGAAGAGATGCTCCAGTTTGTGTATCAGCAGGTCAAAGAAAAACATGGCGATGCGATTAAAGAACTGTTTGGCACCGAGATCGTTGTGCCCACACTGCCTTTCCCGCGCATCCCAATGCGAGAAGCAATTGAAATTCTCAAAGGGCGAGGGTATACTCTTCCTCCTGAGAAAAAGGGCGATCTTGACCCAGCCGGTGAACGAGAAATTGCAGCATACGTAAAAGAGAAATATAATCATGACTTCGTGTTTCTCACTGATTGGCCCATCGCAGTAAGGCCCTTCTATCACATGCGCAAAGAAGATGATCCCACCCTGACGAAGAGCTTTGATCTCATCGCCAGCGGTCTTGAGATCACCACAGGTGCCCAACGCGAACATCGTCCCGAGGTCCTTGCCAAACAGGCACTCGAGAAGGGGCTGCACCTGGAACTGATCCAGTATTACCTGGATTTCTTCCGCTATGGTTGCCCTTCACACGGTGGCTATGGGCTGGGACTTTCCCGTTTGATGATGGTGCTGTTGGGAATGAACAATATTCGTGAAGCGGTGTACATCTTCCGCGGCCCGACCCGTTTGACCCCATAAGAGGCAGAGATGATCGTTGGCAAAAAAGTCCGATTGCGAGCCATTGAGCGCGATGACATTCCGCGTTTTGTTCGCTGGCTCAACGACCGTGAGGTGACCCAGTTCTTGCTCATCAACTCACCACTTTCAAAGGCCATGGAAGAAAAGTGGTTCGACCAACAGGTAGAAACACCGCCCACCCAGGGACAGGTCTTTGCCATCGAAACACTGGTTAATGAGGAATGGGTCCACATAGGTAACTGTGGGCTGCATAATATTGAGCCGGTAAACCATTGTGCCGAATTTGGCATCTTCATTGGTGAAAAAGCATACTGGAATCAGGGCTTTGGCACAGAAGCCACCCGTCTGGTACTGAAACACGGCTTTGAAGACCTGAACCTGCATAGTATCTATTTGAATGTGTATTCCACGAATCCACGTGCCAGGAAAGCCTACGAGGCCGCCGGGTTTGTTCAAGAAGGAGTACAGCGTGAGGCTGTATTTAAGAACGGTCGTTTTATCGATTTGATCTTAATGAGCATCTTACAATCTGAGTGGAAAGGTTTTTAAGTTTTAGGAGGTTGTTTATGCCGATATTAAATGTGGCGCGACACGAAAGAATGAAATATGGGGACATCAAGCTATATGCCGGTACGGCCTGCCCAGATCTGGCAAACCGCATCGCAGAGTTTATGGGCTTGCCCCTGATGGATCGGGACATCATCAAATTCCCGAACGACAACTTGTTTGTCAAACTTCATTCCAGCGTGCGCGGTCAGGATTGCTATGTGATCCAGACAACCTCAGTACCTGTGCATCGCAACCTGATGGAGTTATTGATCCTCATTCAGACCCTTCGCCTGGATTCTGCAGCCCGCATCACCGCCGTGGTTCCCTACCTTTGTTATGCCCGCTCAGACAAGAAAGATCAGCCGCGCATTCCCATCACCGCCAGGCTGGTGGCCGATATGATCGAAGTGGCCGGTGCCGACCGCTACATGACTCTCGACCTGCATGCCGGTCAGATTCAGGGCTTCTTCTCCATCGCAGGCGATGTGCTCACCGCTTTCTACATTCTGATCGATTACCTCAAGAAGAAAAAGAGTGAAATGGTAGACCCGGTAGTGGTCACGGCCGATCTGGGCTTTGCCAAGAAGGCACGTAATTACGCCGTTGCGCTTGATGCCCCGCTGGCCTTTATTGAGAAACGCCGCATCAGCAACGATTCGAAGGCTCAGGCGCTTTCTCTCATCGGTGATGTCAAAGGCCGCGACTGCATCATTGTAGATGATGAGGTTGATACCGGTGGCTCCGTCGCGCAGGCAGTAAAACTGGTGCAGAGCTGCGGCGCCCGCAACATTTATATGTCCTTTATTCACCCTGTCTTTTCAGGTAATGCAGCAGAAAACCTGGCGGCTTTACCGGTAAAAGAATTCATCACCACCGATACCATTCCCATCCCCCCGGAAAAGGTGGAAAAATTCAAAGGTCGCCTCACCCAGCTTTCTGTGGCACCACTCATCGGCGAGGTCATCCAGCGCGCCAACGAAGGTCGCAGCGTGGGCGAGCTATTCAACGAGTAGAAAGGTTCAAGAGGCATCGGGGAAACCTGGGTGCCTCTTTTTGTTTAAATATGCCTGAATTACCAGAAGTTGAAACCATTGCCCGTTCTTTGCGAAACCCCGCCCAGTGGCTGTGGCACGAGCAGGTGGGGATGAACGCGCGCCCTGGCATTGTGGGCAGAACCATCGGTTCTGTGCAGGTGTTGTGGGAGCGCAGCATTGCCACACCCACCCCACTTGAATTTCAGACCCGTTTGGTGGGGCAGACTGTGCTTGGGGTGGAACGGCGCGGCAAGTTCATCGTGATTATTCTGAGTACAGATGAGCTGCTCATCCATTTACGTATGAGCGGCGATCTACGCGTGGAACCCCAAAGCACGCAACGCCTGCTACATGACCGTTTGGAGATCTGCTTTTCAGATGGGATGAAGCTGGCCTTTAACGATACGCGCAAATTTGGACGTGCCTGGCTGGTAACAGAGCGTGATGAAGTGATCCACGACCTGGGCCCCGAACCCTTTGACCCCGCCTTGACCGCAGAGGTGCTTTACCAGCGCTTCCACAGCTCCAGACGAGCCATCAAGACCGCTCTGCTAGATCAGAGTGTGATCGCAGGAGTGGGCAATATTTACTCAGATGAAGCTTTGTTCCTGGCGGGCCTTCACCCCTCCAGGCCCGCCTGTGATGTCACACAAGCACAGGCAGAAGTTCTGCTGGCCGGCATTCGTAGTGTAATGGAAGAGGGTATCCGCCGCAACGGGGCCAGTATTGATTGGGTCTACCGCGGCGGGGATTTCCAGAACTACTTCAAAGTCTACCAACGCACCGGCGACCCTTGCCAGGTGTGCGGCACGCCCATTGTGCGCCGGGTCATCGGTCAGCGCAGCAGCCATTTTTGCCCGCATTGCCAGCCGGAGTAAAATTTGAGTAAAAATGTGATTTTTGCCTGGGAGAATGTTGTATTATTAATTATCATGCTTCCGGCAGTGTTTGGTCAGAATGCTACAACGAGGTAACTCATGATCTCATCATTTGCTTCACTTTCATCCATCATCCAATTGGTTCTGGCAGGAGTGGTTGGCCTCTTGTTAGGCTTGTTGCTCTCCACGTTGTTCAACCGTGAACCCAAAACCCCCACTGAAAACCCATTACCCAAAGAAATGACCGATGAAGGTTACAGTGAAGCTGCCCGATTGTTGTACAGTCCCTCTACAAAAAAAGTGATCACCCAGTTCGATGGTGATTTTTACCCTACCTTTTTAGAGTTGACGCCTGATCAAAAGAAGCGGGTTCTGCGCCTGGTGGAAGGTTGGAATGACTGGGCCAAGTATAAGCCTGCCCCCGTAGCAGCCACGCTCCCCGTTGCACCGGTTGCACAAATTTCACAACAGCCGGCCAAGATAGACGCGGAGATCATTTCAGATCCTTTTGCGGCGGGGGTATTTGCTTCTGTAGATCCGATCGTCAAACAAACCCTCACGGGTGAAGCACCCAAACAGGATAAGTTGGAAGACCTGGGAATTGAAGTACCCAAATTTGTAGAACCGATCCCGGCTGTAGTGAAGATTGGGATTCCGGTGCCGCCAGTTAAAAACGAACCATTATCAATCATTGAACAGATCAATGAAGTGATCACCCGTCTGGCTGCCAACACACAACATGCAGAAAAAAATATTCATCTGGACGATAACGGCCATCAGGGCGTTGTTGTTTGGGTGGGAATGGAACATTTTGAAGGGGTGGATGAAGTACCCTATCCGGATGTGAAACAGTTGATCAAAGCGGCTGTTGCTAAATGGGAAGAAGAAACAGAACTCAAAGATAAATAAAAAATCGGGATTCGCAAGAATCCCGATTCGTTTATAAGTAATCTCGTAGTTGACGTGAGCGGCGCGGATGGCGCAGGCGGCGCAAAGCTTTGCTTTCGATCTGGCGGATGCGCTCGCGGGTAAGTCCAAACTTTTCGCCCACTTCTTCCAGGGTGTAATTGTGGCCGTTTTCCAGCCCAAAACGCAGACGTAAAATGCGCGCTTCGCGCGGGGGCAGGGTATCGAGCACCTCTTCAATCTTTTCTCGCAGCAGTTTGGCGTAGGCGCTCTGAATGGGGGTGGGGGTAAGCTGATCTTCCACAAATTGACCCAACTCAGAATCTTCCTCATCGTCATTGATGGGGCTCTCAAGTGAGAGCGGCAGCCAGGAAACGCGCAGCATCCATTCCACTTTGGTGATGGGCACTTCAAGCTTTTCGGCCAATTCATCATTGGTGGGCGCACGCCCGAGCTCTTGTTCCATTTCATGGGTAAGTTTGTAAAGCTGGCGAATGCGGTCCACCATATGCACCGGCACGCGGATGGTGCGACCCTGATCGGCGATGGAGCGGGTGATGGTCTGGCGGATCCACCAGGTGGCATAAGTGGAAAAGCGGAAGCCGCGGTGATAATCGAACTTCTCGACGGCTTTCATTAAGCCCAGGTTGCCTTCCTGGATCAGATCCAAAAACGGCACGCCGCGGCCCATGTAGCGCTTGGCCACACTGACCACCAGCCGGGTGTTGGCCTTGATGAGATGCTCACGGGCGGCAATGCCATCCTCTACATAATTCTGTAGCTCAATGCGCTGGGTATCGTCTTTGTGGTTGCTTTCCAACTCTATCTTGCTGCTGCGACCCAGCTCAATGCGTTTGGCGATATTCATTTCTTCATCAAGGTTGAGTAGCGGCACCCGCGACATCTCCTTGAGGTAAAGCCCAATAGTGTCGTCGGAAGAAATATTTTCCAGATTTGAGAAAGATTCAAAATCACTTGAGGGGAGGGAGGCTTCCGGGTCGATGAGATCGAAATCGCTCTCATTATCCAGAATATCCACACCGTGGCGACGCAAAGCGCTCACCACCGCTTCGATGTGCTCTGCATCCTTGGCAACGTCAGGATAGAACTCCATCAGATCTTCGGTGGTAAGGTAACCTTGTATATCTGCTTTTTCAAGCAGCATACTTAATATTTCAGCGTTTCGCTTCCGTCGTCCAGGATTCGCCAACCAAACCCTCCTTTATTATTTTGAAAGCGTTGTGCAGTAGAAACCTGGTCTCCCCACCCACTGTTTCAACCCACTATTCGATTTATTCGATTTCGATACGCGCCTGATGCTCACAGGTATTGAGGTTAAGGTTCTCACCGCAAATTATGCAAAGGCCCTGACAATCTGGTTTGCATAGGGGTTTAATGGGTGAGTCGAGCAGCAGGTATTCACGAACCAGCGGATCCAGATCAACGTTCCCGTCTTCAGGGATCACCAACCCGGACTCAGTAAACTCGACATTTTTGTATGAGAAGACATCGCTGAACTCTGCGCTAAGCACTTGTTCATACGGCTCCAAACAGCGTACACAATCCAACGTAACGACCCCCTGGAACTTGCATTCAAAAAGCAACCCGTGTGGGGTTCTTGAAATATGTGCTCCCCCGGAGAGATTTTTGACGAGAAAATCAGGGGGGAGCAGAAGTTCGGCGAACTCAAAATGTACATCACGAGAGCTGCCGAGGGGTTCGTTTCGAAGGAAACCGACATTAATACGAAGGGGATAACGTTGACTGTTCACAGAAATCTATCGATAACATAAAGATATTTTCAATGCTAAAATTATAGCATAGCGTTTTAATGAAGTCAACTTTATATCATTTTTATGAGATAAATTAATAATATTATGAAGCTACTGATTGCCACCACCAATGCTGGAAAATGTGCTGAACTCAAAGACCTGTTGCAAAACAACGGGTTTGAGGTTGTTACCCCAAAAGAAATCGGGTTGGTTCTCGATGTGGAAGAGAGCGGCCTTACCTATGACGAGAATGCACTGCTCAAGGCCAAAGCGTTTTGCCAGGCCAGCGGGCTGATCAGCATGGCCGATGACACAGGGTTGGAGGTGGATGCCCTGGGAGGGCGGCCGGGAGTTTACTCCGCGCGTTATGCCGGCTCAGATGTGGAACGACGCACAAAGCTCCTGGGGGAGCTTCAAATCCACCCCAGACCCTGGAAGGCACACTTTCACTGTTCCGTGGCTGTGGCGGCTCCTGAGGCCGATCCACGCCTGTTTGAGGGCGACGTCTATGGGGAGATTACAGAGCAGGAAAGCGGAGAATTTGGCTTTGGCTATGATCGAATTTTCTTCATCCCGGAAGCCGGCAAGACCCTGGCAGATCTGGCGTTGGAGGAAAAGAACCGCTTCAGTCACCGTGCCGTAGCGGTGAAGAAGGCGGTAGAATATTTGAAAGAGATGTTGTAGAGCAAATTTGGCCGATGACATACAGGACGGATCGCATCCGCCCTGTATGTTTTCTATTGGGATCGCATGTAAACAGGCAACAATCAATATTTGATTATTTCTGTGCTGAGCCCTTGCGTGGGAATTATTGGTATTGTTTTGTCGGATTGATTTTCCACACGGGGAGGGGTTCGATATATCGAACCCCTACGGAGGAACGATTATTGCTGTGAAGAGGGGATGAATTTTGTTGTATTGAAAAATTTGACAGGCATTTCATTCCTCTTAAAAATTCCCTGTGGCATCGGTAGGGGCGCTGCGGCGCAGCGCCCCCAAC
>JAYFNV010000056.1:0-16915 GCA_034933225.1 Anaerolineaceae bacterium
CATTGGCATGCTCATGATCCCCAAGACCATTGCCTACGTCGCCATTGCCATTTTTGCTTATTTTGGCCTTTGGAAAAGCAAAAAAGCCTAGAAGTTTTGTATTTTTTGGTATAAAATGCCTCTTTTTGAGGCATTTTATAATTTAAGGATTTAACCCTACCAGTAATTGGTGGTTAGATTTAAAATGTCTATACAACCATAATTGGAGGGCTCAATAGAATGGAATCGTTAAGAGACAGGATCGCCAAAGAAGGTCGAGTCCTGGGGAACGGCATTTTAAAGATCGACAGCCTTATCAACCATCAGGTTGACCCCATGGTCATGGATGCCTGCGGACAGCAATTTGCTGAGGCATTCCAGGAAACCCGGCCCACACGTATTTTGACTGCAGAAATTTCGGGCATCGCTCCGGCTCTGATGACCGGTGTGCACATGAAGCTGCCCGTGGTTTACGCCCGCAAGACCCGCCCCATCACCATGCCAGAAACCGTTTACCTCACCACAGCCCCCTCCCATACCAAAGGCAATATGGTAGATCTCATTGTCTCGCCTGAGTACCTGAAACCCGGCGAACGCGTACTGATCATTGATGATTTCCTGGCCTCAGGTGCCACCATTTTGGGCCTGGCCCGTTTAGCCCAGGCTGCCGGCGCCACCATCGTGGGCGTAGGCGCTCTGATCGAAAAGACCTTTGAAGGCGGCCGCGAGGCGCTGAAGTCTTTGAACGTGCCGGTTGTTTCGCTGGTCAAGATCACCAGCATGGAAAACAATCAGCTTCATTTTGAGTAACAGGATGAGGGAGTAGCCCATTAATGGTTGATTCGATCGCGATTCTCGACTTTGGTTCACAGTACACCCAACTGATCGCCCGGCGCGTACGCGAGTTGCAGGTCTTTTGCGAGATCTTTGCCTGGGACGCTCCCAAAGAAAAGGTGATGGCCCTACAACCCAAAGGCTTTATCCTTTCAGGTGGGCCTTCTTCTGTTTATGACACCAATGCACCTTACATGCTGCCTTATCTGCTTGAATCGGGGCTGCCCATTCTGGGCATCTGCTACGGCATGCAGGCTTTGACTGTGGCCCTTGGCGGGCAGGTGGGAGCCGCAGGCGCCCGCGAATATGGCCTGGCCGAGATCGAAGTAGGCAGCGAGAATTCGCTTTTGCCCTGTGCCCACCAGAAGCTGTGGATGTCGCACGGTGACCGCATTGAGCAGATCCCTGCCGGCTTCAAATCAATTGCGCATAGTTTAAATAGTCCATTTGCTGGCATGGAAAACAGCGCCCGCAAATTATTTGGCGTACAGTTCCATCCGGAAGTGCATCACACCGAACGCGGCAAAGAGATTCTCAGCCGTTATGTACTGAATATTTGCGACTGCCGCGCCGATTGGACACCCCAGAACATCATCGATAAATCCATCCGCGAGATCCGCGAACTCGCCGGAGACCAAAAAGTGATCTCTGCCGTCAGCGGCGGCGTAGATTCCAGCGTGGCCACTGCCCTGGTACATCGCGCCATCGGCAATCAACTCTCCACCGTTTTCATCGATACCGGTCTGCTGCGCAAAGACGAAGTACCGCAAGTGCAGAAAGCCTTCAAGAGCGCGCTTGGTATGGACCTGACCACGCTTGATGCCAGCCAGACCTATTTTGCCGCCCTTAAGGGGGTGACGGAACCGGAGCAAAAACGCAAGATCATCGGCGAACTGTTCATCCGTCTTTTCGAAGAGCAGGCAGGCAAAGCCGGCAATCCCAAGTTCCTGGTGCAGGGCACCATCTACCCGGACGTGGTGGAATCTTCTGGCACGGTCTTTGGCAAAGCGGAACGCATCAAATCGCATCATAACGTGGGCGGCCTGCCAGAGAAGATGAATCTCAAACTCATTGAACCGTTGCGCGACTTATTTAAAGATGAAGTACGCATCATCGGCGAGGCACTTGGCTTGCCCAAAGAGCTGGTCTGGCGCCAGCCCTTCCCGGGTCCCGGCCTGGCCGTGCGCTGCTTGGGGCAGATCACCCCGGAGCGGGTGGACACCCTGCGCGCCGCAGATGCCATCTTCACCTCAGAGCTGGCAGCGGCCGGCTTGTTGGCCAAGCCGCAAAACGGCGATGCCCAACCCATCTCTCAAGCTTTCGCAGTATTGCTGCCGGTACAGACCGTGGGTGTGATGGGCGACCAGCGCACCTATCAAGAAGTGCTGGCCCTGCGCGCCGTCACCACCGAAGATTTTATGACCGCCGATTGGGCTGTGCTGCCGCCTACCTTCCTGGCACACGTTTCCAGCCGCATTGTCAATGAGGTGAAAGGCGTCAACCGCGTGGTGTACGACATCACCAGCAAGCCCCCTTCCACCATCGAATGGGAATGATCGACTAAACTTCCACAATTCAGGCGCCGTTTTTCGCATACAATAAGCACATGAGTATGAAGAAAATGGTCAAGCAAAAAATACTTCAAAAAGCACTTTCTGCAGGGATGGCAATTGCCTTGCTGGGTGCTTTTTGTTTTTCCACCCTGCCGGCTCAGGCACAGGCAGGCGCCAACACGCTTGTATTGGGCGCCGTGCAAACCGATACCTATCCAACCCTTCAGATCAACTTCTGGCCTTTCGACCAGGAGGGCAAACTTTTTACCAAACTATCTGCCACAGACGTCCACCTGATGGAAAACGACCGCGAGGTCAAGATCGACTCGCTGGAACTGCTGCAGCCAGGCACCCACTTTGTGATCGCTGTTAACGAATCCAGAACCCTGGCCAATTCTTATTCTGGCATCACGCGCATGGATCGCATGAAAGCCGTCTGGCTCACCTGGGCCAATGCCCAATCCATCACCTCTTTGGACGATTTCAGCCTGGTCACCAACGCCGGCGTAGCCCAGAACCAGCTCAGCAAACCCAGCGACTGGGTTCAGGCGTTGACGGATTACCAGCCCGACCTCAAGGGGTCACAGTCTTCTCTGACCAGTTTTTCACAGGCCATCAATTTGCTCAGCAGCCTACCTTCTACAGATCAAAAATCGCGCGCCATTCTGTACATCACCGCCATGCCTGGTGAATCTGACCTGGCCACACTGAAAGATCAGGCCAACCTGGCGGCGCAATCGCGCATTCGTCTGTTTATCTGGTTGGTAGGGCCGCAATCTTACAGCACTGAAACCGGCGCTGGACTATTGCAGCAAGCCGCTGCCCTGACGGGTGGTGAGTTTTTCCTCTTTTCGGGTGCAGAAGACCTGCCCGAGCTGAGCACCTACCTGGAGCCCTACAACTACGAATATCGCCTCAGCTACACCACCCAGATCCAGGCCAGCAGCCAGAACACCCTGTCTGTCAAAGTGGACAATAAAGAATTCAACGCCGAATCTGATAATGAAAATTTCAGTCTGACGGTGGGCGCTCCCAACCCCATCTTCCTTTCTCCACCTTCCGCTCTCACGCTCAACTGGGTCCGCTCAGAAGAGGATAATTCCTGGCAACTTACCCCTTCCGTCCTGACGCTCAAATATTTGGTGGAATTTCAAGATGGCCATACCCGCAATCTAACGGCCGTGCGCCTCTTTGTGGATGATAAGCTGGTAGAAGAAGACCTATCTACCCCCTTTGATGAGCTGACCTGGGACCTGAGCAAGATCAGTGAAAGCGGCAAGCATACCTTGCAGCTTTATGTGGAAGACCAGGTGGGACTGACTGCCAAAACCATTGAATGGCCGGTGCAGGTGACCGTCACCGCCAAACCGCAGAATACCCTGGAGAAGATCATCGAGCAGATTGGCGTGACCAACCTGGTCATTTTTGGCTTCCTCATTTTGGCTGCGCTTGTGATGGTCTTTGGCCTGCGTAGATTGCTGCTCAAAGGCCCGCACTCCTTTAGGCCTAGAAAAAAAATTGAAAAAGACCCGCTCAAGCAGGAAGTGGATATTGCCGAGAGCGAGTATGTAATGAAAGCTGCAGAGAACGAACCGGCTGGTTGGCCACGGCTTCCCGGCGGCGGCAAAGCCCAGGCCAGATTGGTGGCAATCGGCAGCGGTACCTCTATTGCCCTGCCGGCCACAGACACCCTGCTGGGCAGTGACGCCAAACACTGCGATATTGTCCTTACAGGGCCAACCATCGCTTCTGTGCATGCACACATTTTCTGTGATGCGTCCAAACATTTTTACATTGCAGATAAGGGATCCACGGCCGGTACCTGGCTGAACTATGCGCCGGTCTCCAGCCACGGCACGCGTTTGCAGCACGGCGATCTGGTCAACATCGGCGCCTTGAAGTTCCGCTTTGAGGTGCTCACCCCGGAAGGACGGACCATCCAGGTACTGCCGTATAAAGATTAATCGGCTTGCACACCGGCCCGGGCCAGGATCAACTCTGCCCGTTTGATCACCGGCGCGTCCACCATTTGCCCCTCAAAAACAAAAGCCCCAATACCGCGTTCAGCATAGCGGTGGGCATCGCTGACGAGCGACTGCGCCCACTCCACCTCTTTAGCAGAGGGTGTAAAGATGCGTTGCACCGGCTCGATCTGCGCCGGATGGATGATCTGTTTGCCCACATAGCCCAACTGGGCACCCTGAGCGGCTTCTCTCTCCAGCACTTCAGGGTCCTTAAAATTGACCGTGACCAGATCAATTGCCTGCAAGCCGTAAGCGGCGCAGTACATCACCAGTCGGCTGCGGGCGTAAAGCAGCTCCGTGGCTGCCGGGGTGCGGGTGGCACCCATATCCGCGCAATAATCTTCAGCGCCAAAGATGATGGCCTGAAAACGCGGATAACGCTCGCTGAGCGCGCAGATGGCATCCAGCGCGATCATACCGCGCGCACTTTCCACAATGGCGATCAGGGCAATGCTCTGCGGCGCCCACTGATATTTGTTTTCAGCGGCCAGGAGGATCTCATTCGTTTGCTCGATCTGCTCAGCAGCAGATACCTTGGGCAGCACAATAGCATCCGGGTGAGCGGGTAAGATCGCCCCCAGGTCCGCTTCTGTGCGGAAGGAAGGGTAGCCATTTACGCGTACCGCCCGCTCGCTGCGGCCAAAATCGACCGTTTGGAGGGCACTGGCAATGATCTGGCGAGCTTCATCTTTGCGGTTCTCAGAAACCCCATCCTCCAGATCGAGCGTAACACAATCCACCTCTAAAGCGGCAGCCTTTTCGATCTTGTGCAGATCACTGCCAGGAACATACATCAAAGCGCGTCGTGAATGCATCGGTCACCTCCGTAATAATGCTACAATGTCATTATATCGAAATCGAGAAGGAAACGTAAAACCTTGGATGATCAACTGACTGCCCGCAAAGACCTGCCAGAGGGCTACCGCTCTGTCTGGACATTCAACCTCACCCGCACCAAAGAGATCATCTGGCTCAATGTGTTGGGCGTGATCCTCTTCGTGCTCAGTTTGTGGGCGTTCACCGCGCTGACCCATCTGCTGCGGCCAGGTCTGTTTGATTCTGGCGTCTTTTTTACAACCAGTAATATCACCCAAGCCGCCCTGAACCTGGTGGCTTTGTTGGTCGCCATTGGGGTGATGTTGGTGGTCCATGAGGGTTTTCACGGGTTGTTCTTTTGGATCTTCTCGCACAGCCGCCCGGTTTTTGCCTTTAAGATCTACTACGCATCAGCATCCGCGCCCGGCTGGTACTTTCCGCGCTGGCAGTACATTCTCATCGGGTTGGCGCCGCTGCTGTTCATCACCCTCATCGGGGTTGCCTGCCTGGCCTGGCTGCCTGCCTCTCTGATCTTGCCCACCTGGTTGATTCTGGTCTTCAACACCAGCGGAGCAGTGGGGGACCTGTGGGTGGTGGGCAATTTACTCCGCTTCCCGGCCTCCACCTACATTCTGGATAGCGGCGATGCCAGCGAGTTCTTTGTAAAATCTGTTTGAGAGCGCCTTAATTTTCTTGTAGGACGGGTTTAAGTATGTTAGAATTGCTTCGCCCTGCTAAATGGAGGGGTGGCCGAGTGGTTTAAGGCGCCTGTCTTGAAAACAGGTTTGGTGAAAGCCAACGCGGGTTCGAATCCCACCCCCTCCGCCTTTTGCAGAAGGGATGGGCTTAACAAATGAATACGGGGAGGTGCCGGAGTGGCCGAACGGGATCGCCTGCTAAGTGATTGTCGGGCTTTAAACTCGACCGAGGGTTCGAATCCCTCCCTCCCCGCCAGAATATTTGACCACCGCAAGGTGGTCTTTTTATTCCAAAAAATGAAACGAAGAGTTGTATGGTTATTACTGAGTAAGAAGCCTTAAAAAATTGGCGCTAAATACTTCCACTATGTCAAACTTTATCTTTCTACACAATTTGAAGGGGTAAATATGAATGTGGTCATTTTCACAATGGGAACAAGAGGGGATATCCAACCATATATTTATCTTGCGCAAGCTTTAACAAAAGCAGGATATAAGGTGACGATCGGAACACATCCTTGTTGGGAACACCTTGTGGCAGGTTCAAAGATTTCCTTTGCTCCAATAGGACCTGACATCAATATTGAATATGAAGCCTCAATTATTCGCGGCAAAACAAAGAACCCTATGCTTAGTATGTTGAAAACAATGAATTTTGTTTTCAAGATCATAGAACGTTCCTCAAGCGATATATATGAATGTTGCAAAGGAAAAGACCTGGTGATAGTTTCACACAGTCAGATGGGCGCAACTGAAGCTGAAGCGTTAAAAATTAAAACAGTGAATGTGACCCTGCAGACTGAGATGATCCCGGAAATTAAAAAACAGAAAACTTTAATTGATAAAGTGTTAAGTGCACTAATAAATCCCCAGATGGTCAAACCCTATAACAAAGTTAGAAGGCTTTACAATTTGCCAAAGGTCGCATCAATCGATGAAGTGATGTCACCGATTCTAAATTTAATTCCGCTTAGCCGCTATGTTGTGCAGCAAAATCCATATTGGGATACAAAAAATAAAATTGTGGGGTATTGGTACAACAATAATGAAAGTTACCAGCCGGATGAAAAATTAGCAGCGTTTCTGAGCGCAGGCGAAAAACCGATAATTCTTGCACTTGGCGCAATGGCTTTTGAAAGTAAACAAGAAAAAGATAAGCTAGATATATTTGTGCATGCTTTTCAAAAAACTGGAATGAGGGCAATAATTCAAGGGTTTAATAAGACATTAACCGATTATTCTCTTCCTGAAACGATGATAAGCGTAGGCTCCATTCCACATAGCTGGCTGTTTCAACAAGGCTATTGCGTCATTCACCACTGTGGGTTCGGTACATCTGCGGCCGCCATGCTTTATGGGATCCCCTCCATTCCAGTTCCTCATGTGCTTGATCAATTTGCTTTTGCGGATTGCTTGTATAAGTTGAAAGTAAGTGTGAAGCCAATAAAAGCAAGCCAATTAAGCGTGGAAAAAATGTCCAGCGCAATTTTTGATTTAAAAACAAACTATATTGAGCTGCACAACAGTGCAATGAATTTGTCCCGGAATATGAAAGAGGAGAACGGGCTCGAAAATGCTGTTACATTGATAAAAAATGCTGTTGCATTTGATTGATTTTTGATGAGCAAAAACGATCATGTTCATAATTAGTACAGGGAAATTTATCCTGGTCTGCGGTAGCTTGAGTTAACTTCCTGGTGTGAAATAATCTCGCCCTTATTAAAGTATTTTGATTCAATTCGAACAAAACGCTCGATTCTGAGCCGCACTCTAGTGCTCAAGATGTAATGTTGATTTACAGTGTTTAGGGATAATTATCAACCACCGCAGACTGCTTTTTTTATAATAGATGAATCGTCATATCAGGAGGGAAATCAATGATGTTGCGTACAAAGGAATATTCTTTTCTAAATACTAAAAGGCCGGACGAAATTTGTCCGGCCTTTACTGTTTGGTGAGAAACCTATTTATCCGTGACGGTCACGGTCAATTCAAAAGTACGCAGAGGTGCGACGTCTTTTTCAAAGGTCCGCAGGTAAGCCATCTTGAGGGTGGTGGTGCCGGTTTCGAGGGCTTTAAAGGAGTAGGTATAGGTCCCGCCCGCACCCGTCAGGTTGCTGTCGGCTTTGTATGCCGGGTCGCCATTGGATTGCAGGATCGTGCCATCCACTTCTTGCACTACCCAACTGTAGCCGGTAGAAGCATTGCCGGTCAGCTTTACTTCCACATTTTCGCCTTTTTTTACACTGACCTCAGAACCGCTCATATCTTCTCCTGCAACCACAGTCCCATTGCCGCAAGCGGATAAAGCTACTGCGGCCAGAATTGTGATCAATAAAATCTGCCAAATTTTTCTCATTTTTGTTCCTCCTGAAATCCTACTTATAAGACGACGCATGTTGGGATAAGTTCCCTTACGCCATAAATCTGTAGACAGCGATGATCAGAAACCACAGAATGGTAGAAAAGAAGACAGCCCATTCCAAAATGGTGACGCGCCAAAACCTGGGGCGTACCTTTTCTGCTTCAGGGTCAAGTGCATTCGCGCTGGCGCCTTCCTCCCTATCTTTTCTGGGGGCATCGGAGGTCAATAGAAATGTGGCGTAACACAGCAGAGAGATCAGCCCGGCGATGTTGGAGGCTTTGGAGATCACCTGCTGACCGGCGGGCTGTATAAAGACCGCCACGCTAAAGAGCAGCACCGTCACCAACCCGGACCGGAAGTAAGACATGGCAACAAAGGAATGCGCTTTGAGATGGTTCATGGGCAGCACACCCACCGCCATCACAGAAAGCGCCGCCCAGACGCCCACCACCATGCCCAGCTTTGCCCACAGGCTGTTCAGTTCCAGCCCGAATCCAACCATGAAGGGCAGCAAGAACAGCCCTCCCAGAATGAGCCCGGCATTGAACAGCCAGGCCAGTTTGGAAACACCAATTTCGCCCAGCTCTGAAATATAGTGGTTCAAAACCGAGTAACGCTCTCCTTGCTTGCCACGGTAAAAGATGCCAGTGGTGAACATGGCAAAGATCATCAGCAGGCTGCCGATGAAACCAAACAAAGGATAGGTTTGCGTTAAAAAAGAGCGAATATTTACCCCGTCCATCTTTTCCTCACTGGTTTTATTTTAGCAGAAAGGCAAGTGAACGGGGTATATGTGCCATTAGAAAGCGGTTACTGTCCTGACCAGGAGAGCACCTTGCCGCTCACCCCCACCAGCCGGATTGCCTGGCAGGTCTCAGGGTTTATAAGAACGTTGGTTTCGTTGACGGAATCAGTGACGTTGAGCAGCACCCAGTTTCCATCTTTGCTCCACAAGGCAGAGTTCACTGCAAGAGCATCGATCTGGGCTAAAAGGGTTTTGTTCATTCCATCCAGAGAGGAAAGATAGATCCCATAGTTCATGCTGCCCGTCACTCTGGTTTCATAAGCAATCTGACTGGCATCCGGTGAGACTACCGGGTTGGAGTATTTCATGCCCTCGCCGGCGATGAACAGTGAACTGATCTGGCCGTTCAGGTCGATGGTGTTAAAGATCATGGCGCCTGTATCAATGAAATCGGTGTATACGATCCGGCTGCCATCGGGCCACCAGCTCACCCCGTTGCGGTTGGAGGTGTCGCTGCTCAAGACGCGGTTCTGGCTGCCATCTGCGCTGGCGATGGCAATCTGCACATCTCCCTGCCCGTGGTTATAGGCAATCCACTTCCCGTCCGGGCTCCAGATGGGCCGCCAATCAGTTGAAACAGAGCGAGTGACGCGCGTCTTGTCTCCTGTTTCCAGATTTTGCAGCACAATCCCTGCTTCATCTGCAAAAGCCAGTATCTTGCCATCCGGGCTCAGGCTGGCCGAAGGCCAGGGGGTCACCTTTTGGCGCTCCGACCCATCCAGGTTCATGAGAAATACTGCATACTCGCTTTCACCCTCCGGCTTGCCGTAGACCAGCAGCTTCCCGCCTAACCCGGCCGGGATCGCGCCCGGCTCAGATTGAAGCTGCTGCCAGACCTCGTTGTTCAGACAGGCTGTCTGGGCAGGCTGTGCAACCGCGGTTTGCCTGTCTGCGTTGCCAGTGGGCTGCCAGCTCACTGACCAGGTGCCATCCAGGCGGAGATAAGCCGAGTTGACCTGAAATTCATGTGGTCCAACCGGGATCACATCAAAATTGACCGTTGCAGACAAGTTCCCCAGTTCACCTCCGGCACCTGGCCCTGAGCCAAAGGAATAACGGGTGGGATCGTAGATGTTGGCCGATTGCAGGCCATCGTCGCCTTGCATATGGAAGACCACCGCATACTTACCATCGCCCTGGCTGGTAAGTGTGGCCGAGATGACTGTTAAGGAATGTCCATCCAGATCAAAAGTCTGCCCGATCTGCCAGGTCTGCCCGGTTTGAGGCGCACTGCCAAAATCAACACTAAACGGAAGTTCAAACCTGCGGTCCGTGTAAGCATGCCGCACCGTGATTGTCCAGGGGCCGGGCGCGGCTTTATCCAGCACCTTGGTTGCCCAGGGCTGCTCATTAGCTGAGTTGTAATCCACATCCTGCACCCCAAACGGGTACTCCTGTGCCAGCAGGTTACCATTGGCGTCAGTCACCTCAATATCATCAAGGGCCACACTGAGCGAATTGTATTTTGCCGGATCCCAGGCATACACCCCCTGCAACAGATAGCCGTCATCCAGTTCAACAGTGCGTGTGAGGCGCAATTCCATCAGCGCGGGCGCGGTCTGGGTCGCCGAATCAGCAGTAGCAGTGGGTTCGATGACCTGCACCGGCATGAGCGTGACCTCACCTGCTGCTTTGACCAACTTAAAAGGAATCTGCCAGTTTTCCGGGCCAACTCCTTGCGGATACCCCTGTAATACCGGGATAAGCAAAACAGCTTGCTCTACCCCCTGCGGGATCGGCTCAAAGTACAGCCGGCTTTCATAACCGGTACCCCAGCCTTCTTCGCTGCCGTCTTTTTGTTTTAAGCGGCTGCCATCTGGCAAGACGATCTCTGGAATAGAACCTGTGGAAATATTCTCACCCAGCACATTGGCTTTTTCAACCGAAAGACCGTTGACCCTGAAAAGCAGGGTGGTCTGCTGGCTGTCTGCCAGCACCTGCTCAAGGGTCACCGTTACCCCCACCCGCTCCTCTGAAACCGCTTCAGACAAAATGCGCAGAGGTGCGCCTTCCGCCACAAACCCCGCGCCGGGGATGTACCCCAGCCAGCCCTGTACTGCGGCCAACGCCTTTTGCGGGCCAAGGATGAGGGTGGTCGCTAGAAGGACGAACAATAACGCCATCAAAGCCATCCAGACCGGGCGCAACAGCAGGCGTTGACTCCTCCGGGGTTGAACGGCACCTCTGAGCAATTGTGCCCGCAAATTTTCCTTAAACTGAGCATCAGGGTCTGGGCCTTTGAAAAGACTTTCCACTTCCTGATGAAATTTCAATACCTCTTTAGGGTCAGACATTTTCAGCCTCCATCTGGCTCTGTAACCGTGCCAGCAAGCGGTAAAAGCTCTTTTTTACTGCCTCTTCGTTCTTGTGCAGCAGTACCCCCATCTCTTTGAAACTCAATTCAGCGCTGAAGCGCAAACGCAGCAATTCCTGCTCATCCTCTGCCAGGCCGGCAACCATCTGCCGCAGCCTGCCCAACCGTTCACCACTGACCGCTTTGCCCAAATACTGGGGGTCTTCGCCCAGATCAAACGCCTCTTCCAAAGGTTGGTCATTGTGGGCCTTGCGGTAATGGTCGGCCAGCTTCTTGCGTGCGATCGCAAAGAGCCAGGCTGCAAAATAGCCACGGTGGCGGTAAGCAGAAAATGCCTCATAAGCTGCCAGAAAGGTTTGCGAGGTGATCTCTTCAGCGTCCTGCTTGTTGTGTACCCGCTGATAAATATATCGATACAGCGGGGAAAGAAACCGATCGTAGAGCAGCGCGAACGCCTGTGGATCTTTTTGTGCGTTGGCGATCAGTAGATCCAGATCTGCCAGAGAGGCAGCGCTGGGGTATGGTTTGATTTCGATATCGCTCATAACTATCCTTTGTCCCGGGTGAAAAATTTGAGCTCTATTAATCATATCGTTCTGAAAGGCCAAACGGGACATTCAAGTACTTTACACTCTGTGTATAATGAAATCATCATTTTCAGGGAGGGACCCATGCTCTGGATCAAAGTGATTTTACTGTTTATCGCAGTGCCCGGAATTGCAGATGTTTTGCTGCCGTGGCTGATCCTGACCGGCGGCAAAGCGCTGAGCTTTCCGGCCTTCGGCATCTGGCAGGGCGTGGCCTTGTTCTTTATTCTGGCCGGGCTGGCGGCCGTGATCTGGGTCTGCCTGGAATTCATCCGCTACGGGCATGGCACCCCGGCTCCCTTTGACCCGCCGCGTAAGTTCGTTGCCCACGGCCTGTATAAGTGGGTGCGCAACCCCATGTATCTGGGCGCCGGCTTGCTGATCCCGCTTGGCGAAGCACTCTACTTTCAATCTTGGGGATTGGTGATTTACACGGCAATTGTCCTGCTCGGACTGCATATATATGTGGTGCTGAGCGAAGAACCCGAACTGGAACGCCGCTTTGGCCGCCCCTATTTAAAGTACAAACGCACCGTGTCCCGTTGGATCCCCAAACCCCCCAAGAAATAGCCTGAGGAGGCCGCATGTACGATCAGTTTGCCGCCGATTATGACCGCTTTGTCAACTGGACCAACCGATTGGCTTTTGAACTCCCTTTTATTGAAGCTCAATTAAATAAATTATCTCACCCCACGGATCGACCCCTGCAGGTATTGGAAACCGCCTGCGGCACAGCCATGCATTCAGTGGGGCTGGCCCGGCTTGGATTTCAGATGAGCGCCGCCGATCTGAACGCGCAAATGGTAGAGAAGGCCCGCCTCAACGCCAGCGCAGCCGGTGTGGACCTGAAGGTCAAGACCGCCGGCTTCGGTTCTCTGGCAGAAACGTTTGGCAAAGAATCTTTTGATGCTATCCTGTGCATGGGCAATTCGCTGCCCCACCTGCTGAGCGCAAATGAGGTAAAGCAGGCGCTGCAAGATTTCGCCGCCTGTCTGCGCCCGGGTGGCTGGCTGCTCATCCAGAACCGCAACTTCGACGCCGTGGTCAACGGCCATCAGCGCTGGATGGAACCTCAGGCGCATTCTGAAGCTGGCAATGAATGGGTCTTCTTTTTGTATTATGACTTTTTGGCAGAGGACCTGATCGACTTCAACGTTGTCACCAGTAAAAAAGACGCCCGTAACCAGCACAGTACCTCCATCGGCACCACCCAATTGAGACCTCAACTGCAAAAAGAATTGGCCCTCCTGTTGGGCGATAGCGGCTTTGAGTCCATCCATAGTTACGGCAGCATGCAGGGCGATCTTTTCATTCCACTCAATAGCGGGAACCTCATCTTGACCGCAATAAAAAGACAATAAATCTCATCTAAAAAATTTTGGCTTTAATTGACTTTCTGGCTATAGTCAAATAATCATCCTTATTAAGAGAGAACTTATGCAAATCATTCCTGTTCAAACCCCTCAAGACCTGCAAGACTTCATCGAACTTCCCTATCAGCTTTACAAGGACGACCCCATGTGGATCGCCCCCTTACGTAGTGAGCAGGCGGCCCAATTTGTGCCGGAAAAGAACCCCATGCTCAACCACTGCACCTACACCCTCTTCCTGGCCAAAGAGGGCAGCCAGGTGCTTGGCCGCATTTCGGCCTTTCTGGATACGCTGGCGCTGGAGCACTGGAAACAGCCCATTGGGCTCTTCGGTTCCTTTGAATGCGTCAAAGATGAGAAAGTTGCCCTGGCCCTATTGGGTGCTGCCGAAGCCTGGCTGAGAGAAAAAGGCATGAAAACCATGCGCGGCCCCTGGAGCTTTGCCTCTCAGGAATGGGGGCTCGTAGTGGATGGCTATACCCCTGAACCGGTGATCCTGGCGCCTTACAACCCGCCTTACTACAACGATTTTCTGCAGAAATACGGGCTGAGCAAGGCCAAAGATCTGAAAGTGTATGTATGCGACGCTCGTGATGGTTATAAGATTCCAGAACGCTACCTGACCCTGACCGATGTGGTCCAGAAGCGCTATGGCGTCACCACCCGCCCTGTAAATATGAAGAACTTTGAGGAAGAGGTAAAGGTCCTCATGGATCTGGCCAACCAATCGATCTCAGACAACTGGGGGTTCTACCCGGTCACTGAACAAGAAGCCACTGCCATGGCACGCGACCTGAAGCAGGTCATCAACCCCAAAGCAGCCATTTTTGCTGTGGACAAGGCCGGCAAGCCCATCGGCTTTGCCATCTCGCTGCCCGATGTGAATGTGCTGCTCAAAGGGCTGAACGGCAAACTGGGGCTACGCGGAATCTGGCGCATGCTCTTTAGGCTGCCCAAATTGACCCAATACCGCATGTGGGCCCTGGGTGTAGTGCCTGAATATCAGAGCTGCGCCATTGATACCCTGCTTTACAAGGCCACCCACGAGGCGCTTTGGTCGCCTAACGCGCGCCTGGAGATCAATTACGTACTGGAAGACAATGACCGCATGAATAACGCCCTGCACCGCATGGGGGTAAAAGACCTGCGTACCTACCGCGTGTACGAGAAAGCCTTCTAGTAAGACATTCCTTTTTAAAATTAATCGTCCCGGCTGAGATTCCAGCCGGGACTTTTTATCGAGCAGGATGCGGCTCGTTGTTAGTGTTCGCCCAAAGATTTGATCTTGCCAAAGCCGGTGACGGTCTGGGAGAGGCGCGGATCACCATAGTATTCCACATTGCCGCTGCCGGTCACGCGCAGGTCCAGGTCTGTTGCAGCCCAGACGGTGGCATTGCCAAACCCGCTGATGATGACGGTGGCTTCATCAGATTGCAGATCTCCGCCATGATAGTTGCCTGAACCGGTGAGTTTGATGATTTCGCTGCTGGTAGTGCCGCTCACGATGGCATTGCCGAACCCGCTGATGGTAAGGGCCAAAGCGGTGGCTTTGAGGCTGCCGATCTTGATATCGCCGGAGCCGGAAAGATCAACGGTGGGTTTGGCCACCTCAGCAGAATCAATGCTCACATTGCCAAAGCCGGTCAGATTCATATTCAGGTTGTCGCCGGTCAGCTCGCCGATGTGAATATCACCGGAGCCAGTGAGTTTTACCTGCAGGGTATCACTGCTTAATTTGTCGGCATCAATATTGCCGAAGCCGGCCAGGGTCACACTTGAAAGTGATTTGACCGTCAGATGGTATTCGATGGCCTGGGTAGGATTGATATTGGTATTCTGCTTGGTGCCGATCTCCAAAGTACCGGCAACGACTTCGGTGGTGATGTAAGGCAGCAGGTTGTCATCGGCCTTGACGGTCAAAGATTCAACATCGCCCTGGCTGATGGTAAGGTTGCCAATGGATTTCAACTCCACACGGGTGAAATCTTGCACAGTGCGTTCTTCAGAGTTGATCTTGCCGGACCCCTGAATGGTAGAGGTGTTCACATTAATGGAAACGCCGTTGAAAGAACAGGCCGAAAGGACCAACGTCACAGCCACAATCAGGCTCAAGGTTATAAAGGATTTTCTCATCTCAACTTCTCCAATTTGTTTTCTTGATTCATATACGCAAGGAAATGGCTTAAGTTGTAAAAGATCCCTGCACCGATTTGGAGCAGGGATCCTGTTTGTTATGTAGATCAACTACTTGGCTGAGATGTAATGAGCCTGAGTGCGGCCGGGGTTTTCTTCGTACGGCAGCACGTCTTCGATTCTGTAATCTCGGCTGCCAATCCCCAACTGCTCGCAATATTCCACCACCTTGTACGGGTCCTTGTAGGGTCCGTGCAGGTTGGCGAAGGGATGGTTACCCTGGGTGTTGGCTTCCAGGCTGGCCGGCACGTTTTCCACCAGCAACGGGGTTTTGCCCGTAATATCCAAAATGGCCTGGTCCATTGCCACCAGATCATCGGAGCCAAACAAACCGGCATCTGGCAAAATGGACATGCCGGTGAAACCAAAGCAGTCACAAACCGGGGTGATCTGGTTGGCCAGCGCCAGGTGGGTGACCTTGCCGGGTGCGAATGTAGAAAGGGTGACGCTGGTGCTGATGGCGCAGGCTTCCTGGAAGGAATCAAAGTTGACGGGTTCGATCTTGAGGCTGCCTTTGGGGGCTACCTGCTGGCAGCGCATGCACTGGTTACACATTTCAAAGTGCATGTGCAGCTCACTGGGATCCTTTTTATCGAAGACGATGGCACCAAAGGGGCAGGAATCCACGATCTTCTGCATGGTGGCCTTGTCAGGACAAAGTTCTTTGAACCAGTATTTATCGAAATGGCAGGTATCGTGCATGGCGCCGCGGCTGGGTCCGACCAAACAGCCCAGAGCGATGTTTTTAATTCCAGCGCCGAACCCACAGGCCGGGTGACCTTTTACGTGGGCAAAATTGATCATAAAGGAGGCGTCTTCAATGTATCCGGCCACCTTCCAATCTTTGATGTTCTTGTAAGGGCGCTCGTGAGAGTAGAAGTACTTCTCTTCCGGTCCACCCGCAGAAAACACTGGGCAGCCCAGCACCTCATGGGTGTAACCGCGTGTCTCACATCCATCCACGTCCCAACTGACATCGGCAATAAAGGGTTTGCCACCACCGTCTTTTACGGCCTGCACCACTTTGCGCACAAAAACAGGGTGAATGACCGAATAGCCAATATTGTTGCCCACATGCAATTTAATGCACACCTGTTCGTCTTTGACGCGGTCGCGAATGTGCAGACGGTCAATAATGAGGTCCAGTTTGGCCGGCAGAGTTTCGCGAGCATCCAAGTGCGATTGGCGCGGAGAGCCAAAATACACGGTCGATGTCATGTTTTCACCTGATCTACGGAAATTTTAGTACGTAAAATTATATCAAATTTTAAATTATCCCCTCTTGACATTTACCCCTCCCGTCTATAAAATCAGGAGCGTAGCTAAAGAATTTAAAAGAAAGGGCTTTATTGATGCAATTGGAAGAAACGGCCAGCT
>JAYFNV010000057.1:0-2617 GCA_034933225.1 Anaerolineaceae bacterium
GAAGAAGACATGGCGATCTCCCACAAATTGAGGCGATCAAACAAGTTCAGAATCAAGTCTGAAAGTCGGGATGCTTGAGTGGAGATTCCCGATGAAGCTGGGACGCGTGCTTCGTCGGGCTTTGCCCTCCTCGCAATGAGAAGCCAAAAAAGTAAAGGCGCAGCGATACTGCGCCCTTACTGTGGATTTTCCTGACAAAAGGTAAAGGTGCGGTTCGATGACGCTGTTATTCCTTCCTTACCGTAACGTGGACAAACCCGTCAAACTTGAGTGGCAGGCTCCAGACCTTGTCCCCTTCATGGGTTAATTCGGCGGGCTGACCTTCCACCTCGGCGCTGGCTTTGGCCCAGGGCAAGGCCAGGCGCACCCGGCCGGCAGCTTTACGCGGCAGACGCAGGGTGAAGGCCAGCAGGTCTTTGCCAGCTTCCCAATCGACCACTTCGTTGCCCTGCGAGTAATGCAGGTCGCTGCCCAGATACTGCGGCAGGCTGGCTCTTTCACGACGGAAGATGCCCATCACACAGCCATGCGGCGGGATGAGTGCGCTGGTATAGGCTTCGCCTTTGGCGAGCCGTTTGACCTGGCCGCACCAAAAATCGCTGAACCAATATTCGTCTTCATCCAGTTGGAAGTCTTGCGCCGAGAGGCTCAACGGCGTGGGCTGATCTGTCCAGTTGAAGCACGCCACCAGGTGCCACTCACCGGTCTCGTTGAGGAGGTCCAGGCGAAGTTTGGTAGGCATCTCGGCGTCGAACCAGTCAATGACGCGGGCACGTTCACCGATGATGGGCAGAAGAACCTCAGCAATGTGCAGGCGCTCCTCGGGCAGTTTGGTCAGATCATCTGAGAGGAGAACAGATCCCCCCGTCAGCGCAATGGCCGTAGTCAGGCTGTGCACCTCGGCCAGGCTCAAATGAGAATCCGGGCGGATGAGCAGACAATCGGGGTCATTGATCCACCAATGCTGATGCATGTTGGCGCGGGTGAGGATGTTGTTAATCGAATTGCGCGCGCATGGCATGGAGGGTTCCTTCTTGAAGAACAAACCAATGCCGTTGAATTGCGGCAGCCAGTCACCGCTCACATCCGGGCCAATGCGCATGGCTTCCACCAGCCCCAGCATGGAACCAAACGGCGCGCCGCAGCCCAGCAGGGTAACATCCGGCCCCACGGCCTCACGGATGGCTTCCATACCCATACGCAGCACCTGGGCACGGGTCTTGCTGGTATCGCGGTAAATACCCGGCAAAGCAGCCGCGTATAGAAAATCCAGCTTCAAGTATGGATAACCCCAGTCTTTGGAGGCTGTCCGCACCACACTGCAGGCATATTCCAGCGCCTCGGGCACGGTCAGATCCAGAGCGGCATCCAGCGCATTCCAGACAAAGCCGGCATTGGCTGGCTTGCCATCGGCTTTGCGCAAGATCCAATCGGGGTGGTTCTTAAAGAGCTCCGATTTTGGATGAACAATAAAAGGCGCCAACCAAAGCCCAGGCAGCAACCCCTGTTGTTTGATCTCATCTGCCAGCACTTTGACACCCTCTGCAAAACGGGGTTTAAAAGTGAACCAATCGCCCACCTGGCTTTCAAAGCCGTCATCGATCTGGACCAGATCCACCGGCATGGTTTCCTGGGTGTCCACAATCGTCTTCAGGTTGGCGCGCACATCATCGGCGCCCAGGTTAGTGTAATAGTAATACCAGGAACACCACCCCACCGGTGATTCAGCCGGCAGCTTCACATGGTTCTCACGAGCCACCGCCTCAAAGTACTTCTCCAGCGGCTCGCGGTGATCCAACAGCACAGGCGAGTAAACCGCCCAATCTGTTTCCATGGACTGGCCGGCATCCACGCGCGTATGGTCACCATTGGCCCATAGTTTGAGCGTGAAGGGGGTATTGTAATTGGCATAAACACTGCCAAATTGTTGTTTTTGTGAGAGGAAACCCAGTACAAATCCGTGCCGGGCCAGGCGGTCACCGACCACGGCGAAGAAGTCAGAGCCAAACTCGCCTTTGCGGGTGGGAGTGGGTGTACCGTCGTTGATGATCATGGGTGCCTGCATGGGGCCAAGGTAGGTGTGCGGCATTTTGCCGTCGCCGGGCACCCAGCCTACCGGTGACCACGACTGCCAGCCGTTGTGGAAAAAGCCAAGATCAGCCGGGTCTTTGGCCTGAGCGAACTTCAGCGCTGATCCATCCTTGCCTTCCACCAGGCGCAGCAGCTCAATGCGGTCCACGTAAATGGGAACATCTCCCTGATTGAGCACCTTCACCTTCCACACGACCAGCGGGTATTCTTCGACCACCCCAAATGTGATCTCATAACTCATGGCATTGGTGTGGCAGGGCACCACAAAGCGGACCATCTTTACCTTGCCATGCTCCCCCGATTCTGACCAGGCGGGACCCTCAGTAAAGCCGTCCCAGGTATCGCGCAACCCTACCCTGTCATTGCCGTTTTTGGTAAAGTAAACGCCCAGTCTGGCATTCAGCAACGCCGGGAAAGGGGCCTCTTTGGGTAAAATGGAAACCGCTCCGGTCTGCGCATCAATTTGCAGATCGAAGATGGGATGATTGAGTTCTGTCATGTCGGTCAACTCCGTGGGAAAGATGAG
>JAYFNV010000058.1:0-38046 GCA_034933225.1 Anaerolineaceae bacterium
AATCGTCCACCTGCGAGAAACGCTGGAACAGTTTGGATTGATCTTCTGGGGCGATCCCAATACCGGTGTCACTGACTGTCACCATCAATTCTGGTTTACCCTCGGGGCTGCGATTTGTGGAAGCCTCGATGGTGATGGATCCTTTTTCGGTGAATTTGACTGCATTGGAAATGAGGTTGACGATGACCTGATTGATACGGATCTCATCTGCACTGACTGCGGGCAGGTCAGCAGGGATCTTCTGGACCAATTGAATGGGTTTGTCTTTGACCAGGCCAGAGGCAGTTGTGAGCGCGCTGTTGATCACATCGCCAATGCTGATCTTCTCCACCTGCAGCTCCATCTTACCAGCCTCAATTTTAGACATGTCCAGAATCTCATTGATCATGGTGAGCAAGTGCAGACCGGAACTGTAAATTGAGGAGATGTCCTGTTTCTGAACATCATTGATGGGGCCGTCAATGCCTTTGAGGATGACACGGGAGAAACCAATGACCGAGTTCAAAGGTGTACGCAACTCATGGCTCATGTTGGCCAGGAATTGGCTTTTCACGCGATCGAGCTCGCGCATTTCCTCGACCGCTTGTTGGGAGACCTGGTAGGCGCGAGCGTTATCAATTGCCACCGAGATCTGGTCGGTCAAGATCTGGAACACGGTCAGTTCAGATTCAGTAAAGGCATCTATCTGGCTGGCATGCAGATCCAGAGCGCCGATCACTTTGGCGCCAATTTTCAGCGGCAAGCACAACTCAGAGCGCGTATCAGGAAGGGAAGGGTTGGCGTAGTAAAGGGGGCTCTGGGTGATATCGTTGATCACAATAGGGGCGCCATTGGCGACGCAGGACCCGATGACCGATTTTGAGCCGATGGCGACCCGGTGCTGTTGCTGTTTCATTTCAAGGCCGGCACGGCCGGTGGCTTCTTGAATCTGTACATAGTTTTCGGTCGCATCCAACATGTAGATCGCTGAATGGTAAAAGCCGAAACGGTCTTTCAAAGAGGAAACGATACGGTGCAGCAGTTCATCCAAAGACAATGTGCTTGTGGTATCACGGGCAATCTCGGCTGCGGCTTGCAGCTCAAGAGCGCGTTGTTGGGTCTCAGAGAGCAAGCGCTGACGCTCAATAGCCACTGAGATACTATCAGCAACCACTTGCAGGGTTTGTAATTCCTCTTTATCAAACTCCACGGCAGCATTTGAGGTGGCTACCAGCACACCAATGGGCGTGGTACCAGCCGTCATGGGCACGAAACAAACCGTCTGACTGCCCAGTGCAGCAAAGAACTCTTTGGCAGCATTGTTTAGGGTTGATCTGGAGGGGTCCACAATGGTCTGTGGTTCATGTTTGAAGAAGTTTACCTGCTCAAACAACTCCGCATTTACATTTGTGTTCGAGGAGATGAATTGTTTATCGCTGGTGTAGGTTCCCACGTAATCGTAGCCGCTGGCTCTGCCCTGACGGGTTACAGAAGAAACGAAGAGGTGAATGGCGCCGGCTTTTTGGGGCATGGCGTTTTCACCCACAAGTGCGACGAGTTCATCAAAGCTGGTGGAACTGGCGATGCCAGAAGAGATCTTGTACAGCAATTCTGTTTCAGCCAGCGCTTCTTGTGTACTTTCAAACAGCCGTAAGTTCTCAATAGTCGTGGCCATTTGGTCAGCGAGAGGGGGCAGAGAGCGGATCTCTTGCTCCAGGAAGCGGTGCTTGACGATGGTGATCAAAACGAGGGCACCGCCCTGACGGTTGGCAGACCAGAGGGGAAGAACCGCCATGGAATGTATGTTTTGGCGGATGAAGATCTCTTTGAGGTTCTGACCTAACTCAGAAGTATTAATGTCATCATAGAATACCGGATTTTCAGAAACAAATACCGGTTCATAGAGAGACAGTAAATATTCGGTGCCAATTGGGGGCGGTGGGGTGCCGGTGCCGCTGTAAAAGTTTGCTTCTACATGCAGCCGGGTGATGTTGCCGTCTTCGTCATAATCGAACAAGACCAAAATACCGCGGTTGATGCTCTGGGAATGGACACCCTGAATGACAGAAGCGACCATTTCTTGAACATCATTGGCAAGAGCCAACTGGTGGGAGGCTGTATACAAGCCTTCTGTTTCTTCCAGGGTGCTTTCAACTTGTTTCAACAGCTCTTCGCGGATCAGAGTGTTGGTAAAAGCGTCTGAACCAATACGCAAAATATCGATCTCTTCTTTTTTCCAGTCGTGTGCTTCAGAGAAGTTTTCAAATGCAATGAAACCGATCTGGTTCTCGCCGCGCGGAATGGCGAGCAATAGCAAAGACTCAATATTCTGCGATTGGAGGTATTTCTTTTCCTGACCTTCGGCTGTGTTCAAAGTAGAGGTGTGCCAGCCCTGTAAGCTGAGGTCATTCAACCAGTTGGGGTAATCTGTGGCAATCATTCGGTCAATAAGCTCACCGCTGATGAGTACGTTCGCATCAGGTTTGGTGTAGGTGTCGATTGCTTTCCAGACGAGACCCTCGGTTTTCTCAAGGGAGGGTTCGGCGTAATAAACACGCTCATTCATGGAGGCTATAGAGAAGTAACGCAAGATATCAGGGAGTGATTTGGTACCCGATTCACTCAAAAGCGCGACGGCACGAGTGACGTTTGCTTGGTAAAGCTCACGGACCTCAATAGTCTCAAGGGCCATGGACATTCCTTCGAACAGATCTGCATTCTCAAGTGAGGTTGCCATCTGAGTAGCCACTGTGGAGAGGAGTTCTATCTGTACCTGGTCAAATGCTCTCGATTTTTCAAAGTCGAATACTGTGATAATACCAATTACACGGTCGCCTGCGAGCAAGGGGATGGCCAGCATCGATTTGGGTGATTTGTAAGGATGATCTAGCACTTCATCGCCTAAATGAGCTCTTGGGTTTTCGTTAAGGATAAGCGGAGCATGGGAGCGCAGCATATCTTCTTGATAACCCTGTTGAACCTTGCGGGTTGGAATTGATTCTTGTTTTCCATCCACAATACAGACCGGGAAAGAGAATTGTTGAGTCTCTGCACTATACAGGCTAATGATCAAGTTTTTCAGTTCAAGTGTTTGCTGGATCATGTTGGATACCAACGGGAAGATCTCTTCTCGTGAGACCAAGCGGCTGAGGCGCTGACCAATGTCATTCAATGTGGAAAGGTCACGATTACGGCGAGAGGTCATCTCTTCCGCTTTCACCCTTTCGCCCAGTTCCTTTTGGACTGTGGAATACAACTGAGCGTTTTCAAGGGCCAACCCCAATTGGTTGGAAATCTCTTGCATCAGCAGACGGTCTTCTTCTGACCATTTACGGTTCGGATCGCTGGCGATCAGTTCAATGACGCCTGTTTTCTGGTTGCGTAAATTGAGGGGTGCAGCCAAAATGGCCGGGTTTTCATCAGTGGCGGGGGAAGATACCACTACGTTTTCTGCAAAACTGATCACAGCCTGCTGGGTCCAGACATTCTCAGCGGGTTTGAAGGTGTCACCTTCAATGGAAAGACCATTGATATCCGGGGTGCCGGTTGCGCTCAGATCACGGGTTTGCCCAGGGTTCGTGGGCAAAGGTCCGAGTGGAGCGGTCTTGGAGAGCTTTATAAAATCTGCAGAGGGATTGGCCGATTTCCGAGATGGTGTCTCAACTACCCGATTACTGCGCCGTTTACGTTTGATCTCTTTTTCGATGTCATCCAGTTCCTGGTCTGTTGCCGGTTCAGCAATGGAAGAAATCTCTGGTTCGGTTTCTTCTGCTGCGGCCGGGGCAGGGTTGGTGGTGAGCTCTTCTGCGATTGCTGCAATCGGTGCTGCTACTTCTTCTACTGGTGTTACAGCCTCTGGCTTCTCCTGCACCTCTTGTGTGGGGACGCTGATCTCGGAAGGCTCTATTTCAGGCTCGCTCTTTTGGGCGTTCAATTCATCGATCTGACGTTCCAGTTCATCGAGTGCACTGAATGTGTCTTCTGAGATCACAACTGGGGCAGTTTCTGGCTGGGGTTCTGGCGCAGCGGGTGATGCGACTGCCTGAATATCTTCTGGATTGCTTATTTGTAACCTGCTGGCATCCACTACTACAACTGGCTGGTCGGTGTCTTTAATGAGCTGAGAAAAACCTCTGAAGCTGTCTGCGGCTTTATAGACATTGAATCTGGCCAAAACCGTGGTCTGGCCTTTCTTTTCAATATGCAAATCCACTTCAAAGGGGAATTCATCGCTTTGTAGCTTTTCCAGCAAGACCTTGCGGTCGGCTTTGACGATATGACAGTTCAGAAGGGGAGAGCCAACAAAATCGGAGGGGGTTAGCCCCAATACACTGGCAACATCTTCACTGCAGGCGGTGTAAATGCCATTAGCATCGGTCTCCCATGACCAGCTATCGGCAGTTACCACTGCGGGCACAAGCGATTCATCAGCGTCCTGACTGGTCAGGTCGGCAAATAGATTTTCCAGGCGATTGTTTATCTTAGTTTTGGACATATTGGATGATCTCCTGTGCCAGAAAACGATACTGCAGAGCGGAACGGCTCTTGGGGGCATGATAAATGATCGATTTTCCTGCGATGGGACTTTCGCGTAAGCGGGTGTCCACCTCGATCACCGTTTCAAAAACGCCTTTTGCAAAAGTGGTGCGTAAGTGCTCTGCCAGGGTGCAATGGATGCGGTTGCGTTTGTCGAACATGGTCAGTAATAAGCGATAGCGTAGCTTGGAGTTACCATTGGCGCGGATTTGACGAATGAGGGTCATCATGTTGCGTAGGGCAAAGACTGAATAATATTCAGCCTGAGTGGGAATGACCAACAGGTCGGAAACCATGAGCGCATTGGTGGTGAGAGCCCCTAAAAACGGTGGACAATCAATGAGGATGAAGTCATATTCGTCTTTATGGGCATCCAGCAGATTTTTGAGCAAGAGGTTGTAATTGGCTTTGGATGGAAAGAGGCGTTCAGCCAGACCAAGCTGATTATTGGCGGGTAATAAAGACAATTTCTCTTGGTCGGTGGGTTTGATGGCCTGCTCAAATGGCACTGCGTTCAGCAGAATATCGACCAAAGAGGAATTGTTCCTGGCATTTTCCTGCCCAAGCGATAAGGACAGGTTTGCCTGAGGATCAAGATCGATCGCGAGGACACGGTAGCCTACCTCAACCAGTGCCCCGGAAAGGGATAAGGTTGTGGTGGTTTTGGCGACGCCGCCTTTTTCGTTAGCTATGGATATTACCCGGGTCATGGTTAACCTCTTTGCGGATCGTTCTGACTGGATCCAGGATTGGAGTCAGAGGAGTTATTTGGCATGTTGATGACGATCTGGGCTTGAGAGGCTCCCAGGTGGCGTTTCAATTCTTCAAGCGTGATCTGGAGCATCTCTTGCGGATCATTGGTAGAGCGGATCTTACTGGTGATCTCCAAAACACGGCGTTCACGGTCAGCACGGCGGATGGTCTGCTCAAACAAGCGGGCGCTTTCAAGGGTTTGTGCCACCTGGTCAGCAACGGTCTGGACGGTGAGCAGCTCATTCTCGCTCCAGGTAAACTCATTGCCTTCATTTACCTGCAGGTGGATCACGCCGATGGTCTCGCCACGTAAGTTGATGGGAACAGCCAGCACTGAGTGCGGTTTTCCGCCGCGATCTGAAATTGGATAGGACTTGGTGATGGGGCGACCTGAGTTGAACACCAGATCGATCTCCGGCAGTTTCTCTTCAAAGGGGATCAGACCTTGAGGCGTGTATTTGTAGTTATTGCTGGCCTCTTGCTGGGCTTGTTTGGTCCATTCCTGGTTCAGGTATTGGCGGTGAAGGGTCTGAGCTTCTTCCAGCGCCTGGGCGGTATCTGCCAACAAACGGTTGTTGTTGATAGCCACTGAGATCTGGTCAGCCAGGGTGGAGAACAAAGCCACATCGTCTTCAGAAAATGCATTGGATTCAATGGATTGAATATCCAGGGCGCCGATGATATCGTTTTCGATCTTCAACGGAAGGGCCATTTCTGACTTGGTTTCCGGAAGGTCAGGGTTGTTGAAGAACACTGCGTCTTTACCTACATCAGTGGCGATACGAGGGACACCGGCACCGGTGACGTTACCCACAATACCTACCTGGCCGACTCTTAATTTATGTTGGCGGCTTAACATACGCTGCCCACCCACGGAGTTTGAAGCACGCAATACGGCGTATTCGCCGGCATCATCGATCAGGAAAATACCCACGTGATAATAATTGAAACGATCACTAATCAGGTTGGTCACTGAAGTCAGCAACGATTCCAGGTTAGTGTTGGATACCACATTACGGGCCACATCAGCCACAGTTTGCAGTTGGCGAGAACGATATGTGAGGGATTCATTTTGCTTTGCCAACATCTGAGTACGATCTTGAACGCGTTTTTCGAGGTTTTCAATGGATCCCCTCAGTTGCTCTGTCATGATGTTGAAGGAACGCGCCAGACTGCCGATCTCGTCTTTGGAGCGAGTGTTGGCCTGGGCTGTGAAATCACCGATGGCGACTTTTTCAGCAGTTTGGGTGAGGCCCAAAATTGGCTGTGTGAACAAGTTCGAGAAAATGGTTACCAGGAAGCTAACCAGGGCTGCGATAAAGACTGCCAATTGCACAGCCGATTTGGTGAGGGTTTCAAGGGAAGATACCAGCGTGGTCTGCTCTTGCAGATAGACCAGGTACCAGTACTGGGTGGATACACGAGCATAAGTGGCAGCATCTGGAATTCCGGTCTGGGCAGTTTGAAGATCAACGGTGAAGACCTCGTAAGCGTCTGATTTACTATTGAAAACGGCATCAGACACTTCCGGGATTTCAGAAACAATCTGCCCCTGGGGAATATAAGAGGGGATCAGGTTCTGGGAGACCAATGATTGGTATTTTGCATTGGATAACGGCAAGATCGAGTGATACAGCAGGCTGGGATCTGAAGCATCTGCCACACGCATACCGTTGTCGTCGATGAGGATGGGGTAGGAATGGCTTCCAATAATGCCTGCTACTTTGAGCAATTTATCTTGAATAATTCGGGCATCATAACGCAGACGCAAATAGCCAATGACCTCTTTAGATTCATTTGAGATTGGCGCGATGAAATAAATGTACGCATCACGAGAGTTGGGAATGAACTCGATCGAAGAAACGAAGGGGCTTTTGGTACCCGCAGATTCTGCAAAGTAGTCTGTGTTTAACTCAGACTTCCCTTTCATCAGTGGTTCAGTATCGAAAATATTGATGCCTAATAAGTTGATAATGCCGTATGAAGGCGCATACAAAGACTCTTTTGTTTTCAATGTTGTCAAAGTTGCGCTTAGTTGCTTTTCTTGTAAACTACCTTCACGCATATCCGGGCTGGTCTCCAGGTAAGCAATAACTGAAGGAAGCGAAGCCTCGGATTGAAGCGTGATGAGGTTGGTGTTGAAAAATGAATCGATCTGGTCAATAGAAATCTGCGTGGCCATGCGCAAGGATTCGTTGGATTGGGTCTGTGAGACCGAAGTTAAGGTACCCACGTTGACAATGGAGAGCACGATAATCGGGGCTACGGTGATGAGCAGAGCGCCCATGATCAATTTAGTACGGATGGAGAGGACGATCTGCCCCAGCAAGTAAAGCCGGACTGCCATGACCACCCAGGCAACATCCAGCACAACGATCACGATATTAAGAACGGTCCCGCTGGTCTGGGGGAGTTCTCCCAACACATTAAGTAGTGTGCCAGCCAATGCGCCGATCAAACCAAGGGCGATGAGGCCTTCGTTCAACCAACCGCTTGGGTTGAAGGCTGCGAAGAAAAAGCCCATCAGGATAGCAATCAACGCGATAGGCAGACCGTACACAAAGGAGATGGACCCACCTGCAATAGCCAGAGAGATCTCAAAGACGGTGGCAAAAACAAAGTGCTTCACACCCTGTGGGGCATCCCATATCTTGGTGATGGAGAAGATACCTACCAGAGCGGTGAGGGTGAAGGAAGCGGAAAGCGCCAATAATGACCAGAGTTGTTGGGTGACACCAAAATAGAAAGCAACCAGTGCTGCGGCTATTGAAATTCCGATGGTGACCATGGAAAAGATGCGGTAATTCTTTTGCCTCTGGTTGACCTCTTGGATAAATGTATCTTGCGTATTTAGGTTGTTTTGAGTGGTCATTGATCCTCTTATTCTGCGTTCTTCAACTGAATACGCACTTCATCGATACCAAGCGCACGGCCCAGCTCTGTGGCTGTTGTGCGCAGGATCGTATCAATATCGGAGGCGGAACGAACCCTGGTGGAGATCTCACCCACGAGATGCTCTCTTTCAGCACGTTGCTGGTTTTGCTCCAGTAAGCGGGCGTTCTCAAGAGCAACAGCCAACCGATCAGAGGCGTTTTGGGCCAGATCGGCCAGGTCGGAGGGAATGCTCTTTCCCTTGTATTTGATGTTCATTACGCCCAGCACCTGGTTACGCAGCATAATGGGCACGGCCAAAATGGATTCGGCATCCTCAACATTTTTGGAGGCTGACTGGGCTGTGATAACTTCACCCGATTCCAGGGCATTGCGGGTGATTTCGGTCTCATCAAATTCAGGTTCTAGTGTGTTCTCAGTATAGGTATAAGACAGTTGTTTCTTAGAACCTTTAAGGTGGGTTTGCCAGGAACCACGGGTATAGGAGCGGTACGATTCTTCCAGCCGTTGAATGGTGGCGTTTAGATTGCCCAGACGGAAATTTTTATCGATGACCATTGAGAGTTGATCAGTGATAGATTGCAGGATCTCAATGTCTTCATCTGCAAAGGCCTGTACCCGATCTGCGTGCACGTCCAGTGCGCCAAAGACGTTCTGTCCGATCCTGAGCGGCAAAGCGATCTCTGCTTTGGTATTAGGCAGGGAGGTGTTCTTAAAATTCGGGAATTCTACTTCGATATTCTCTGTGATGATCGGCTCACCGCGGAAGATGGAGGAGCCAATGACACCCTCATCACGGACGCGGATACGATAGTTACGCTCCATCAGCATTTGGCCGGCATCGCCTGTAGCTGCCTTGAGCATGGCATTCTCATTGCGGTTGTCATTGAGGTAAATGGCAGCGTGATAATAACCCAGTTGGGTACGGATCAACTCAACGGAATCTTTCATCACTTTTTCAATGTCGGTCTGTTGAGAGATCTCACGGGAGATCTGACGCGTGGTCACAAGACGGGAGCGACGTCTATCCAGGGTGTTCTGAAAATCAAGCAATTTACTGGATAGGACTGCGTTCTCGTTGGCGAGCGCCTCATCGCGTTGGTGGGTGGAGATGATGGATGTGCGCAGCCGTTCAAAATACTGAGCGGTTGAGGCTGAAATTAGAAAGGTAGTGTAGAGCAGATTGACCGCGATGGAAAGCCATTCGATCATACCGGTTGAGGCGAGTACAACCTCTTCAGTATTTATTATAGAGAAGTAAGAGAAGAAGCCCACCAGGGTGATTGTAAGTGTGGCTATGGCAAAGGGGATGATCCAGGCGTTCTTTTCCAATAAAAGGGCAATGACCAAAACAGTGATAAAAAAGTAGATCAAATTGCCAGCTGAAACCCCCGAAGTGATGAGGCTGAGCGTACCCACCAGGTAATAACTGGCAGCGAGTAGATCAACACGCAGTCTGAAGGGCAGCATACGGGCAAAAGTGATAATGAAGAGGATGGCATAAGCAATGATCACTCCAGCGACCGCCAAATAATTTGCTTTTTGGATCGCGTTGTACATGTTCAAGAAGAAGAGCACAGTACCCAGGATCAAGCTGCCGTTCAACAAATTTTGCAGTAATTGCTCATTTGCTTTGCGGATCTCATGCAAACCGGTACGCGTGGCGATTGTTTGGGAAGAAGCAGTATTTGATAAGTTCGGATTCGTCATCTTTTACCTCGCCGGTTGTTTGAGAGAAGGCCGGGAATCAAAATCTTCAGGGGGGAGCAAAGAAATGGATGCCTCCGAAACCGAAGGCAGTTTTCCAAATTCGACCACAGCCGTTTTGAGGATCTCCTCAATGGTCAGGGAACGGGAGAATTGCTCAGAGAGGTCGTTCAGTTTTTGCTCTTTAGCAGCAGAACGTTGAGTTTCTTCGAGAAAACGGGCATGTTCGAGAGCGATGGTGGTTTGGGTGGAAACTGAGTTCAAGAACTCCACCTGTTCATTGCTCATCTCATTCCCAACAATTTCCAGACTGATCTCGCCAATGACCTCATCACGCAGATAAAGCGGCACCTTGACGGTTTTCACTTCATCCGTGGGGGAGAGGGTGATGTCTGGGTTCTCGTAGGTCAGGTTCAGATCACCGTAGGTCTCCAGGGTGGAGCCCCAGGCTTGCTGAATGTAAGCTTTGTTCAAAATTCGAATTTCATCGAGCGCTTTTTGGGTCCTTTCAAAAGCGTGTTCCTTCTCCAGGGCGATGGCCAGACTGTCTGCAATACTTTGCAGTACCAAAATATCTTCGTCATCGAAGGCACCCTGCTGGGTGGATTGAATGGTCATGGCCCCGAAGAGGTTATTGGCAGTTGTGATGGGCAGTGCCAACTCAGAACGGGTAAGGGGTAGAAGCGGGTTGTCAAAGTGGACGGCCTCTTCACCAATATCCAGAGCGATCCTGGGCTTGCGCGTTTGGGTGGTCCAACCGATCATGGAATAACCACCCACGGCCAGACGGTGACGGTTGGCCAACATTCTGCGGCCGGCCTCGCCAGTACCGTATTGCAAAACGGCGAATTCCTTCATGGGATCCACCAGGAACACACCCACGTAGTACAGGCTGAATTGATCTTTTACAGACTCGCAGACTTGACGGATCATGATCTGGGAATCGAGGATGGAAGATGTTGCCCGGGTGATCTCTGCAGCTGTGTGGAGCTGACCAATACGACGTTCCAACAGGGCAGTTTGTTGCTTCATCTGACCCTTTAATTCATTTTGTTCCACCGCAAGGGTGTTCATCTGGCGCTGAGTGTTAATAAAGTGGTTTTTCAATGAACTGATGCTGAAGTTGACCACGAAACCGGCCAAAAGGACGATCAACATATCAATGGCCAGAGAGTTGATGGAGGATGCCAGGCCAATACCAGAAATGAGGTTGGTGAGGCGCAGGGTTCCCCAGAAGAGCAGGGTGGTGATGCTGAGCACAAAGCCCACCCGTGATGGCCCCTGGAAAAGCAGGGTGGTGGAGAGGAACGAGAAGACCAGTAGCAGCATGAGGGCAAGGCCGCTCCAGCCGTTCTGGAAATAAAGCAGGTTGGCGAAGGCGAAGATCAATGCAAGGGCAACAATAGAGCGCGCCCAGTAATTGATCTTTCTCAGGCCGAAGAAAACAATGGACATCAGGACAAAAACCAGATAGCCAGCCAGGTATCCCCAGTTGGGAGATTGGACACTGGAGAAATAGGAGATCAAGAAGAAAACGGCTCCGGTGAGGGCACTGACCATAAAGAGCGTGTGCAGAATACGCTCCTGCCAGATCTTTAATTGATCTTTGGAATCCACCTGATCAGGGACGGCAAAGGGGGAAAGAGAATGGAGGTATTGCATTATTCTTGCTCCTTCTGGGCTTCACCCTGGAACCTGGGATTGATCTCAATGGATGCCTTGCGTATATTCATGGCACTGGCTATTTCGGTAACAGATGTCTTCATAATGGTTTCAATATCTACCGAGCGTCTGATCTTGTCTGTGATCTCAAACAACTTCTGTTGACGTTCCACCTGTGAACGTACCTGATCCACCAACTCGATATTGGAGATAATGGAAGCCAGGTTGTTTGCCAGGGTGGTGACAAAATCGACATCGTTGTCGTCAAAGTGGGCGATCTGGGTACTTTCTACGTTGATCACGCCAATGAGCCGGTCACTGAAGGAGACCGGAATGGCCATAACCGAGTTTGAATCAACACTGATGGGGTAAAAGGCCGGGTCAGCCTGTACTTCCGGTACCATTACAGGTTTGCGGGTTTGAGCGGCCTTGCCGATAAGTCCCTGACCAAACTGGTATTTGCTGGCGCCAATATCTGAACTGGGGTAACCCGCCGAAGCCTGGACCAGGAGGGCTGAGTTATCAACATTACTCAGGTAGGCAACGCGTTCATCTGGCAGGGAGGAGTGCAGGGTTTCAATGGCTGCGCGGATGGCATCTTCTACGGTGTTTGCCTGCACGTTGACATCTGTGATTCGGTGCAGCAAACGGTGACGAGAAAGGGTCTCAATTGTGTTGGTGAACAATTCTGCGTTTTGAACGGCTACTGCCACCTGATCTGCCAGTACCTGCAAAATGTTGATGTCGTCTAGAGAAAAGGCGTTGTACTTGGTGGATTGCACATCCAACGCGCCCAGGATGGCATCACCGATCTTCATTGGGATGGCCAACTCAGAACGGGTTTCTGGCAGCAAGGGGTTGGCGTAATAGTTGGCTTCTTTGGTCACGTCGCCGATCACGACCGGTTCACCTTTACCGGTAGCCTGACCCACGATTGAGGCAGAGCCAACGGCCAGTTTGTGGGCGCGGGCTTTCAACTGTGCACCTGCATCACCGGTAGATTCACGCAAGACGGCGAATTTTCCGAGTGGATCGATCAAGAATATGGATGCGTGGTAAAAGCCAAACCGTTCTTTGATCAACTCCACAGAGCGGGCCAGGGTATCGCCAATATCCATGGCGCCAGAACTGGACTCCCGGGCGATCTCAGAGGCGGTCAACAATTGGTCAGCACGGCGGCGGGCCAGGTTCTCAGCAGTGACCATGCCGGTAACGTCTTCATAAATGCTCAACAGGCCGTGCAAAGAGCCATCGGGAGAATTGAGTGGCATCTTGGAGGTCATTACCCATTCAACATCGCCGGTAGGCTTTTGCCACTGCTCCTGGACCTTCAGGATGGGGCGCTGGGTGGCCAACACTTCAGCATCTGTGGTTGCAGAGGTCTCAGGGCTCTCTGTGGAGTAGGAGAAGGTGTCCGGCTTGCCAAGCAGGTCTTTTTCCTGGTTGTAGCCTACATATTGGGCGAAGGCACGGCTGACGGTGACGAACTGATTGTTCTGGTCTTTCACAGCCACCCGTGAGGGCAGGTTCTCCAAAATGGAGGTGAGCAGAAATTGCTGTCTATCCAGGTTGGCGCGGGTGACGGTCAGCTTTTGCAGTAATTGTTCTTCATTAATAACCGCTGCGATCTGTGAGCCTACCAGTTCCACCATGGTCAGAGAGGCCTGATCAAAGCGGTTGGCATTGTTGAGGTCAAACACGATGAAAGCGCCTAAAACCTGTGGCCCATTGAAAAGTGGCACGCCGACCACGGAACGAGCGGTGCGTTGGAAGGTGGCAGATTCAATGATGCGTTGCCCGGAAAGGATGGCATCGGCGATCATCACAGATTGGCGGCTGCGGATGATGTTAGTGAGCAGGTCAGAGGAGTAATCATATTTCTCTACCTCGATCAGTTCATCATCGAAGAAGTAGGGGATCTCTATCTGCGAGTGTTCGCTGTCATTGATGGCAATAGCCAGTCCAAAGCCTTCACCGATGATGGTGTTGATCTTTTCGTGGATGGCGGCAAATGTATTTTCGCTTTCCTTGCGGGTGGCGATCTCTGCGATGTTTTTCAGCAGTTCAAAACGCTGGGCATCTGTATCCAGGCGCTCCATGTACTGGATACGTTCAATGGCGGCGCCGATTGAGCCGGCCAGATTGATGTATGGCTGGACCTGGGCAGCAGTCAATGGGTCTTCAGAGCGGGCACCGATGGCCAGGAGGTGTGTCAACTCCTTACCTTCAAAAATGGGAATGACCGCGTTAGAAGAGCATCCGCGCCGGCCAAAATGAGCATTCAAATTGCTGAAATCGGTCAGATACTGGAAGTTGGTGGTGATCTCGGTGCCTTCGCTGGTCAGCTTGGTCAGCGCTTTGGCAAAGGGGATGGCTGTGCCTAAAATGGCATCATCCAATGGGGTAGATTGAGCATCACCGATCTTGACGATCTTCACATCTTCTTGGGTTACATCCAGCAAGAAGGCGGCCAGGTCGGTCTGTCTGAACAGGTTGGTAAAGCTCAAATAAAGCTCTTCTTTGCTCCTGGCTTGAATGATCTCACGGGTAGCCTGATAGAGCAAAATGGTTTCCTGATAGTTGGTCTGGGTAGATTCAAGCAGGGCGATATTTTGCAGACCGGCTTCGATCTGGCGGGTAATAATTAGGAAGGATGGGATGGATTCCACATCAAAGCCGTTGACTGCCTCTGTCTGAATGTTCAAGACGGCGGTGGGTTTGCCATTCAACAGAATGGGGATGGCAAAATCTGAATGAGCGGAGGCAAGACGTGATTCTGGTTTCATTTTGGGGCGCTCATTGGTGATGTCTTGAGAAAGACGCGTTTCATTATTCCTGGCAACCCAGCCTACCAGTGACGCATTATCCACTGGCAGCAGCAGGTTGCGTTCCGGCAAGCCTTCGCTTACTTTGGAAGAATCTGCCACAAGGCGCATGCTCTTGCCGGTGGCATCGATTGAATAAATAGAGGCGTATGTGTAACCCAGCTTTTCGGTAATTTGTTCCACCGTCTTTTGGAAGATCTCATTATGGGTGGCAGAAGCAACAGCCTGCTGGCCGATCTCCAAAGAGGTACGCAAGCCTTCCGTACGAGTGGCAACCCTGGTTTCCAGGTTCTGATAGAACGTGGTGAGCTGTTCCACCATGTTGTTGAAGGAGTTGGCCAACAGGCCGATCTCATCCGAGCGGGTCACGCTGGCCTTTTGCGAGAAATCACCATTTGCGTAACGGCGTGCTTTGTTGGAAAGGTCTACCAACGGGTTCACCATCTGCCGGGTGGCAAAAAAGGCGATGAGGCCAACGACTAGAAGGGTTGCAGCCAGTAAAATGAGCATGAAGCTCAACAATGGTTGTAATTGGCTGAATACTGAGCTGGTAGGCACCTCAAAAACATAGGTGCCGTTGAAAGAATTCATTTTCTTTATGAACGAAAATACCTCGTTATTGGAGGCATTGACGTAGGTGTAGTTCTGGCCGTAATTACTCTCGGCCACCAGTTTAGTAAGGGTGGCTTTGAACTCCGGTGTGATCTCAACCACAGCGGGGGATTGCATAACCGGGTTGATGGAGACGATCTGCCCATCTGTGGTGATGTAGAACACGTGGGCATAAGAGAAAATGGATTGCGGGTTGGTCAATAAAGTTTGCAGCAAACTGGGGGAAGCATACTCAAAAAGGGTCAGCTTGGTCTCTTCGCTGCCAGCCGTGTAGGTTTGTGTGGTCACCAGGGCGATCTTTTCGGCCAAGGCTTCATTGGGGTTGTAGGTCATCACGGTCTGCGTGGATCCGTTGAGCGATTTGACGAAATCGGTACCACTGAAGGGTTTGCCTATCCGGGTGGATTCAGAGGAGAGCAGTACATTGCCAAGGCCATCGACCACATCAAATTGTCTGACGCCTACATCTGAGGCAGTATCGACCGTATCGGTGAGCAATTTGTTCAGAGAGTAGAGGGCCAGGTTGTAGTTTTTATCGCCGGAACCGTTTAGCAAAGAGGTGATGTATGTTCTCATCAAGGCTGAGTTGACAACCTCGTCGGCTACAGATTGCTGCTCGGCCACCATCTGGTCAGCCTGATAAGAGTATGTTTGAGAAATGGAGGAGAGCTGGGTTTGGGTTTGGGTCTGGATGGAGTTTCTAAAACGGATGTAACTGATGCCGCCGATGATAATGGCCGGGATGATGGAGAAAACCATCAGAGCGATAACCACGGTGCGCACCAGGCTGCCACGCAGGACGAATGGTTTTTGTTGTTGAGCAGAAAGATCGGGGACTTGTTCGCTCATAGTGGCTCCTTAGTTGTGTTCCCAGACGGATTGTCCGGAGAGAATGCGATTGATCTGTTCGGGAAAACGGTCAACATCCAGCGGCTTCCCAATGAATCCGTCAAAGCCAGCCAGTTTGGCCTGGTTCATCTGCTCCACACCGGTGTTGGCGGTGACCGCAATAATGGGGATGCCGTTGTACTGGGCGTGCTGGCGGATCTTGCGCATGGCGCTGTAGCCGTCCTCATAGGGCAGGCGGATGTCCATCAGAATCAGGTCTATGTGGGGCAGGGTCTCAGCAAATTCCACCACTTCATAGCCGGAGGTTTTCCATTCGCACTGAGCGCCAAGAGATTCCAGCATACGGGCGATCAATTTGAAATTGCCGATGTTATCTTCTACGACCAGAATAACGGGATGTTGGATCGTTGAGGAAAGAGAACTGGATCGATCCTCCACAGAGTAGGTGAATTGAGAATGTTTGGCGGGCAGAGAAAAGGCGGCTTGAAGCAGCATCAGGAGAGGTTCACTTTCATATTCAAATAATGGTCGATCTGATCATTGAAGGTATCTATATTGATGGGTTTCTCAATATAGCCGTCGCAGCCGGCACTGAGCGAGCGCTCGCGGTCTCCACGCATGGCGTTGGCAGTAATGGCAATGATGGGGATGCTTTTGATCCCCGGGACGGTTTTGAGTTTGGAGGTGAGGGTATAGCCATCTACGTCTGGCATGTTGATGTCCATCAAAATGAGGTCAGGCCGGGTGGAGCGGAGGTGGCGAATGGCTTCGTAGGCATTCTCAGCTTCGAGGACGTTAATAGAAGCAGCGTTAAGTAGCCGACGAACAAGAATGCGATTTTCTAAATTATCCTCAATGTGAAGAATCGTTTTTTGCGCACTCATCATGTAGTTCCTATCCAAATGACTTTATTTAGTTTTGGTCTTAGATTAACAGCATTAAAACAAGAAAATACCGGTATTTTGTTTATACACCAGTTTAATCTGAAACTTATATTTAACTACTTAACACTAATGAAAGGTGGGCTCTTGCGAGGGAAAAGTAAATAAAAAGAGCGGGTGATGGGATTCGAACCCACGAATACCACCTTGGGAAGGTGGTGCCTTACCACTTGGCGACACCCGCTTACAAGTGCGAATTATATTCTAAGTCAGGGAAGATGTAAACGGGGAAAGAGCAGAGAGTTGAGAGTGGGGAAGAGTGTTTGGTAGGAAAATTTTATTTGCCAATGACCGCGGTAGTGGCGTATAGCCATACGCCACTACCGGATTTGAGGGAAGAGGTTGTCAGGCGTCGTGGCGGGCAAGGCATGCCTTGCCCCTACCGACCAATAATTGATGGAAGGGTAAGATGTCCTTTACCAGGGGGAGATTGAGAGTCAAAAACCCGCAATGGTTTTTTTAAGGCTGTGATAAACTTTTATTTGAATTGTTTGTATTCTCATTTGAAAATATACAAATAAATACTCTGCTTCAGGAGTCTCTCTTGTTCGAACAAACCTTTAAAAACATTGACGATAAATTGTGGAAAGATGCCGGCTGCGGTAGCGAACTGGATTACGTAGAGCAGACTTCCTGGGTGCTGTTCCTGAAATATTTGGATGACCTGGAGCAGACCCGTGAGCAGTATGCCGCGCTGGCCGGAACGACCTATAAAATGATCCTCCAGCCTGAGTTCAGGTGGCGCACCTGGGCGGCGCCGAAGAATGGTGGCGGCAAAGTTGACATGAACCAGGCGCTGACGGGGGATGACCTGATCGAGTTCGTGAACAACCAACTTTTCCCATACCTGCGCAGGTTCAAGACAGGGGCACAAAGCCCGGATACCATTGAGTACAAGATCGGCGAGATCTTCACGGAGATAAAGAACAAGGTGCAGAGCGGATACAACCTGCGCGAGGTGATCAACCTGGTGGATGAACTGCGCTTTATGACCAATGCCGAGAAGCATGAGATGTCGGCGCTGTACGAAGACAAGATCAAGAACATGGGCAACGCAGGGCGCAACGGCGGAGAGTACTACACCCCGCGGGCGCTCATCCGTACCATCGTCAAAGTGGTGGCGCCACAGATCGGCGAGCGCGTCTATGATGGCGCGGTGGGATCTGCGGGCTTTCTGGTAGAGAGCTTTGAGTACATGAAGAACAGCAAGCCCCTCAGCACTGCGGATATGGACATCCTGCAAAAGCGTACCTTTTACGGCAAAGAAAAGAAATCGCTGGCCTACATCATTGGCATCATGAACATGATCCTGCACGGCATTGAAGCGCCCAACATTTTGCACACCAACACGCTCTCTGAGAACATTCTGGATATTCAAGAGAAAGACCGCTATGATGTGGTTTTGGCCAACCCACCCTTTGGCGGGAAAGAGCGAGCTGAGGTAAAACAGAATTTTCCCATTATTACCAGCGAGACCGCCTTTCTCTTTTTGGAGCATTTCATCAAGAGCCTCAAAGCTGGTGGGCGCGCGGGCATCGTTATTAAGAACACCTTCCTCTCCAACACAGATAACGCCTCTGTGAGCCTGCGTAAATTGCTGTTGGAAAGCTGTAACTTGCACACGGTGTTGGACCTGCCAGGAGGTGTGTTCAGCGGGGCGGGGGTCAAAACGGTGGTGCTCTTTTTTGAGAAAGGCGCCCCCACCCAGAGCGTTTGGTATTACCAGTTGAACCTGGAGCGCAACCTGGGCAAGACCAACCCGCTCTCAGAAGCCGACCTGGCCGAATTTGTGGAACTGCAAAAGACAAAAGCCAATTCTGCCAACTCCTGGAGCAAGGGCATAGACGAAGCGGATGCCACCAACTATGACCTGTCTGTGAAGAACCCCAACCGCAAAGAAGAGACCGATCTGCGCGAGCCGAAACAAATCTTGGCAGAGATCGCCCAACTGGACAAAGAGACGGAACAACTTCTGCAAAAGATCAGGGAGTTGTTATGAAAGAGGGGTGGAAAGAATTTAAATTAGGTGAAATTTTCGAAATTAATCGAGGCGGGTCGCCTCGGCCAATTTCTGATTTTCTTACGAATGATCCTAACGGAGTTAATTGGATAAAAATCGGGGATGCAAAAATAAATTCAAAGTATATTTATTCTACCGAGGAAAAAATTAGGCCTGAAGGAATTTTGAAGTCACGAAAAGTTCAAGTTGGAGATTTTATTCTTTCTAACTCCATGAGTTTTGGTAGACCTTATATCATGAAAACTGATGGCTGTATTCACGATGGTTGGTTAGTCCTCCATGAAATAGGGCACGTCGTAAATCAAGATTATTTGTATTATGTATTAAGCTCTGACTATGTTTTTCAACAATTTGATAAATTAGCCGCTGGTTCCACTGTGCGCAATCTAAATACAAATTTAGTTAAGGGAGTAACGATCCCTGTTCCCCCCCTTGATGAACAACAGCGGATCGTCGCCAAACTGGACGAAGCCTTTGCTGCCATCGACCAGGCGAAAATCAACACTGAGAGGAACCTGGAAAATGTTAAGGAATTGTTTGATGTTTTTCTTGAAAAAGTAATAATAACCAATGAGGGTCAGGAAATAACATTGGGTGAAATTGCATCAATCAAAGGTGGAAAACGGGTACCTAAAGGTTCCAAATTACAAACCACACCAACACAGCACCCATACATAAGAGTTTCAGATTTTAAAGATGATGGAACAATTGAAACAAGCGGTGTTCAATATATTAGTGATCAAGTTTATAAGCAAATCCAGAACTATACAATAACCATTAATGATGTCTATATAAGTATTGCTGGCACTATAGGAAAAACGGGGATCATTCCAATAGAACTAAATAATGCTAATCTGACTGAAAACGCTTGCAAATTAGTTTTTAAAATGCCAGTTGTTCCTAGATACATTTATTACTTTACCAAAACTAGAAAATTTATGGAGCAAGCGGTAGGAAATACGAGAGTTACAGCTATGCCAAAATTAGCCTTATCTAGGATTTCAACAATTAAGCTTAAGTTACCATTCGACATCGAAAAACAAACCGAAATTGTAAATGATATTGATAATCTTCAAATTGAAAAAAGAAAGATTGAAAGAAATTATCAAATGAAATTGGCAAATCTCGAAGTATTACGGAAAACAATTCTTCAAAAAGCATTCAACGGTGAACTTTAAGGGGTCCTTATGAACGAAGCAGAGACCAGGGCAGAACTGATCGATCCGGCGCTCGCGCAAAGCGGCTGGGGGGTGGTGGAAGGCTCCAAAATCTTGCGCGAGTACAAGCTCACAGCAGGGCGCATTCAGAGCGGGGGCGGGCGGGCCAAACCCAGGATCGCAGACTATGTGCTGGAATACCGCGGGCGCAAGCTGGCGGTGATCGAGGCCAAGAGCAGCGATCTGGCAGTGGCCGAAGGGGTGGCTCAGGCCAAAGAGTACGCCCAAAAGCTGCAACTGCAAACCGCCTATGCCTGCAATGGCCGTGAGATCTATGCCATGCACCTGCAAAGCGGCACAGAGGGGTGGGTGAGCCAGTTTCCATCTCCGCAGGCATTGTGGAGCCTGACCTTTTCTGAGCAAGACAAATGGCGTGAAGCTTTTGAAGCGGTGCCGTTTGAAGACAACGGTGGCAGCAAGGAAGTACGTTACTACCAGGAGATTGCGGTCAACTCCACCATGGCAGCCATTGCCGAGGGCAAGAAGCGCATTCTGCTCACCCTGGCCACCGGCACGGGCAAAACCTTCATCGCATTTCAGATCGCCTGGAAGCTGTTTCAGACACGCTGGAACCTGGGGTTGGATGGCAAACGCCGTCCGCGCATTCTGTTTTTGGCTGACCGCAACATTCTGGCCGACCAGGCATACAACGCCTTCTCGGCTTTCCCAGAAGACGCCCTGGTGCGCATCCGTCCCCAACAGATCCGCCATGATGGGCGTGTGCCCACCAATGGCAGCATTTTCTTCACCATTTTTCAGACCTTCATGTCTGGCGAGGACAACACCCCCAACTTTGGCGGGTATGCGCCTGACTTTTTTGATTTCATTGTTATAGACGAGTGTCACCGCGGCGGCGCCAACGACGAAAGCACCTGGCGGGCCATACTGGAATACTTCAACCCTGCCGTGCAGCTTGGCCTGACCGCCACCCCCAAACGGGCAGACAACGTGGATACCTACCGCTACTTTGGCGACCCGGTCTACATCTATTCTTTGCGGGAGGGGATTGAAGACGGTTTCCTGACCCCCTTCAAGCTCAAACGCATCCAAACCACACTGGATGAATACATGTACACCTCAGATGACCGGGTGGTGGAAGGCGAGATCGAAGAAGGCCGTTTATATACCGAGCCGGATTTCCAACACATCATTGAGATCAAAGAGCGCGAAGCCAAACGGGTGCAGATCTTTATGGACCTGATCGACCCAAACGAGAAGAGCATCGTCTTTTGCGCCACTCAAGACCACGCCGCCGCAGTGCGCGACCTGATCAATCAGGCCCGAAAGAGCAGCGTGCCTAATTACTGCGTGCGCGTCACCGCCAACGACGGTCTGCTGGGCGAGCAGTACCTGCGCGAATTCCAGGACAATGAAAAGACGATCCCCACCATTCTCACCACCTCTCAGAAACTCTCTACGGGGGTGGACGCCCGCAACATCCGCAACATCATCCTCATGCGCCCCATCAACTCCATGATCGAGTTCAAACAGATCATTGGCCGGGGCACCCGTTTGTTCGAAGGCAAGAACTACTTTACCATTTACGACTTTGTGAATGCCTACCATCTGTTTGCAGACCCGGAATGGGATGGCGAACCCATTGCGCCAGAAGCGCCGGGCGAGCCGCGAAAAGCGCGTGAAACCGCCCCGAGGTCAGACGAATATGAAGCAGAAGAAGACGGTACAGCAGCGGGTCCGCGCAAGGCGCTGGTCAAACTGGCCGATGGCAAAGAGCGCGAGATCCAGTTTATGGTCTCCACCACCTTTATGGGCGCGGATGGCCGACCCATGACAGCAGATGAATTTTTGCGTGCCCTGTATGGCAAATTGCCGGATTTCTTTAAAAATGAAGAAGAGTTGCGAAAATTGTGGTCAGACCCCAAGACCCGCAAGACCTTGCTGGATCATCTGGCGGATGCTGGTTATGGCAGAGATGAACTGGCGTCGCTGCAAAAACTGATCAATGCTGAAAAGAGCGACATTTTTGATGTGGTTGAATATGTGGCCTATGCCATCAAACCGATCACCCGTGAGGCCAGGGTGGCGCACGCCCAATCACAAATATTTGACCCGTTGAGCGCTCAACAGAAAGAGTTTCTGGAATTTGTCCTATCCAAATACATTGAGACCGGTGTGGAAGAACTGGATGAAGCCAAGCTACCTGCATTGTTGACCCTGAAATATCAGGCCTTGCCAGATGCGCTGGAAATTCTGGGCAACGTAGAAAAAGTACGCAGCCTGTTCATGGGGTTCCAGAAACACCTCTATACAGGTACAGCAGGATAAAGATCAGCTTGACAAAAATCGGTATGGTATAATTTTTTGGATAGTTTGAAATATACAAATTTCAGGAGTAACCTTTGGCAGCCAATATTCTCAGTTGGTTGATGGGATTTTTCTCATTAGATATTGGAATTGATTTAGGAACCGCGAACACGTTGGTAAATGTGCGCGGCAAGGGGATTGTGATCAACGAACCATCCTGGGTGGTGGTAAATAAACGCTCGCATGAGGTGTTGGCCGTGGGCGCCGCCGCAAAAGAAATGGTAGGGCGCACCCCCATCAACGTAGTGGCCATTCGTCCGCTGCGTGATGGCGTGATCTCCGAGTTCGAGATCACCAAGGCCATGCTGGAATATTTTATTGGTAAAGTGCATCAACAATCCATCGTGCCCATGGCGAGTCCGCGTGTGGCAGTGGGTATCCCCTCAGGCGCCACCCAGGTGGAGAAGCATGCGGTGTACGATGCGGCCATGGCCGCAGGCGCCCGCGAAGTGTATCTGATCGAAGAGCCGCGTGCCGCAGCCCTGGGCGCCGGTCTGCCTGTGAACGATGTTAAAGGCAGCATGATCGTGGATATCGGCGGTGGTACCACTGAGCTGGCCGTCATCAGCATGGGCGGGGTGGTAGTTTCCCGTTCTTTGCGTGTAGCAGGGGATGAGCTGGATGAGGACATCATTCAGTACATCCGTAAGAAATACAATTTGCTGATCGGCGAACGAATGGCCGAACAGATCAAGGTATCGATTGGTTCCGCTTACCCGCTGGCCACTGAGCTGACCGCTACTGTGCGCGGCCGCAACCTCATCACCGGGCTGCCGGGGTCTATAGAAGTTTCGTCCATTGAAATTCGTGAGGCCATCTCGGCATCCGTCAAGATCATCATTGATACGATCCGTGACGCGCTGGATGAGGTTCCCCCCGAATTGGTTTCCGACCTGCTGGATTCAGGCATCTGCCTGGCTGGCGGCGGATCACAAATCTTAGGTCTGGTTCCCAGACTGGCAGAAGAATTAAATCTGCGCGTCTGGATCGCTGACGACCCCATGACCTGTGTGGCTCGCGGCGCTGGCATTGTGCTGGAAAATCTCGACTTGTATGAGAAATTCCTGGTCGATCTGGACCGCCCGAGTAATTAGGATTCTACGTTTGTAAAATGAAAAGAATATCTACCAGGACCTGGTTGATCTTCACTATTGTCATGATCGCAGCAGGGATTTTGCTCATGGCAATGAGTGGTTATTTAAACACCCTCATAGGCAAAGCCAGCAGTCCGGTTGTGGCGGTGGAGAGTTGGGTTGCCACCCGCTACAATGCCATTTATCAATTCCTCACTGTTCCGCGTGATATCGATACCCTGAGAACCCGCAATGCCGAGTTGGAAAACGAGGTATCGCAGTTACAGTCTCAGCTTCTGGAAATGCAGCAGCAATTGACCGAATCTGATATCCTGTACGCCTTGCTCGATTTTGCCCGCGCCAACCCTGAAAACAAATACATCGCTGCCTCTGTGATCGGCGTTGACCCGAGCCCGTTCGTGAGCTATGTGATCATTGATCACGGCTCTGACGATGGCATCAAGTACGGGATGCCAGTGGTGACGCAGCAGGGGCTTGTGGGCAAGGTGGATGCGGTAACCGCTACGGCCGCCCGCATACAACTGATCACAGATTCAGGCTCGGCGGTGAATGTTACGTTGCAGACCTCCAAAGCCACCGGTCAGGTAATTGGTTCGGTGACCGGCGACCTTTTGCTGGACAAAGTGAGCACCAGCGATACCCTGGTGGAAGGTGATCTGGCCATCACCAGCGGGTTGGGCGGCTTGTACCCCTCCAACATTGTGGTGGGCCAGGTGTTATCTCCCTCAAAGGGCGAGAATGATCTCTTCCAGAGTGCCACCATTCAACCTGTGGTCGATTTTACAAACCTCCAGGCTGTACTGGTGATCACTAACTTCCGCCCGGTAGACATCAGCCCTTTGATCCCTACCACCACTTCAAGCACGCAATAAAATGGCTGAGTTACTATACTACCCGATCTTTATCCTCTTATTGGTGATCCAGACAGCCATCCTGAGACACATTCCGTTTTTGGGCGGAGCTGCAGATCTCCTTTTGCTATGGCTGGTCGCCTGGGCGTTGCACAGGCAGGGGAAACGTGTTTGGATCGGGGCTGCTTTTGCCACTTTGTTAATGGCATTTGTATCTGCCATGCCCTGGTATGTGTTTTTAGGTAGTTATGTGTTTGTGTGTGTTGCCGGGCGTTTCTTAAGCAAACGTTTCTGGCAAAATCCTTTGATCGCATTGTTCTTCATCACCTTTTTTGGCAGTATCTTCCAGGGGTTGCTTTCTTATGGCGCGCTCTACGTCTCTGGTTCAGCTGTCAGTTGGGCCACCTCGTTGCGCAATGTGATCATCCCATCCGTTTTTCTAAACATGCTTTTTACCCTGCCGATGTATGCGATCTTTAACGACATGGCATCGTGGGTTTATCCGTATGAGGAAAAAGAATGAAACCAACAAAAAGTTCGCCATTTGATTCTAAACAATGGCGGTACACAATTTTCTACATCATTATGGGGGCAGTGTTCGGATTTTATGGGATCAAGTTGTTTGTAACCCAGATCATTGAGGGTCCCGATTATCTGGCCATTGCAGATGAGAACCGCACCAAAGAGATCAGTGTGCAGACCCAGCGCGGCAAGATCACCGACCGCAACGGCTACATTTTGGCTGAGAACGGCCCATCTTATGATGTAGCCATTGTGCCGGCGTATTTACCGACCGATGCCGGTACTGTAGAGGAAATTTACCGTGAACTTTCTGTGTTGATTGGCGTACCGGTTTCCAATGGTGCATTGACGGATGAATCGGCCAAGCTGTTTACCCCTTGTCAGACCGACTTTGGCATCAAAGAGATCGTCACGATTGGTGACACAAACTCGCCTTACAAAGCGGTGAAGATCAAATGCTACATCGATGAATCCGCGGCCATGATCATCAGCGAAAAGGGCAGCACCTGGCCTGGCGTTGAAATTGAGGTCTCTCCAATCCGCAATTACCCTACTGGTTCGCTCACCGCAGAAGTGGTGGGTTTTCTGGGGCCAATCACCGCTGAGAACCAGGCCAAGTACATCAACAACGGCTTTGTGGCCGGTACCGACAAAGTGGGTTTTTCTGGCGCTGAACTTTCGCTGGATGATTTTCTGATCGGTAAGAACGGAACCAAGGTAGTGGAAGTGGATAACGCAGGTAAAGAGATCCGCAATCTGGAAACTCCCATTGACCCGGCTGCCGGAAATAACGTTGTATTGACCATTGATACCCGCCTGCAGAACGCCGCCCAGAGCGCGCTGGTGTATGAGATGGATTGGTGGAACACCTATCTTGGCAAGATCAAATCGCAGAACGGGGTGGTCATTGCCATGAACCCCAAGACGGGCGAGATACTGGCTCTGGTGTCTTACCCCACCTACCAGAACAATCTGATGACGCGTGAAATCCCGGCGTATTACTATAATCAGTTGAACAAAGATCCACTCAAGCCGCTTTTCAACCACGCCATTTCGGCGGAGCATCCGCCTGGTTCTGTATACAAGCTGGCAGCAGCCATCGGCGCCTTGAATGAAAAGGTGGTGACGCCAGAGCAGGTGATCGCCTGCCCGGGTGAGATTACCGTGGTGGAAAAATATTCCCCGAATGATCCAGGCAAAGAGTCGATCTATGGTAGTTATGACCGTAATGGTCACGGCACCTGTGATTTCTTAAAAGGCGTTAGCTTGTCTGATGATGTTTATTTTTATAAGATCTCCGGTGGATTTGATGATGAAGTTCCGAATGGTGGCCTGAACGCCTGGCGTTTGGCCGAATATTCACGCGCGCTTGGGTATGGTGTTATTTCAGGTATCGAATTACCCGGTGAAGCTGATGGTCTTGTACCAGACCCGAAGTGGAAACGGATTAATCAGACCGAAAACTGGTCTACCGGAGACACCTACATTGATGCCATTGGACAGGGATATGTACTGACAACCCCATTGCAGGTGTTGGAATCCATGGCCACCATTGCCAATGACGGCAAACACATGAAGCCCACCATCGTTAAAGAGATCCTGGACCAGGAAGGCAATGTGGTTAAAGCTTTTGAGCCCCAGTTGTTGTGGGATATCACCAAGGACCCTGTCATTAATGTTTTAGATGACACGGGTAAGGCCATCACTACCACCGACGCCAATGGCAACGAGATTCCCCAGAAGAAAGTTGTGGAGTCCTGGGTGGTAGACAAATTGCAAGAGGGGTTGCGTATGGTGGTTTCAAGCGGCACCGCTGAAAAAACCTTCAAAGACCTGGATATTCCCTCTGCGGGCAAGACAGGTACTGCAGAGTATTGCGATAATGTGGCCCAGGAAAAAGGGCTTTGCATCCGCGAAAGTTGGCCTACTCACAGTTGGTATGTGGGTTATGCGCCTTATGATGACCCGGAAATTGTGGTGGTGGCTTTTGTTTATAATGGTGGTGAAGGCGCCAGTGTGGCTGCCCCAATTGTAGAAAAAGTGATGGAAGCGTATTTTGAGTTGAAAGCCGCCGACGAGGCCGCAGGTACTTCAAACTGGTAAGGCATTTGTGAGGGACCTTGGAAGAATCAAAACTGCTCATTAAAGGCATTCGCGATGGTTTGTTGATCACCGTGCATGAGAAACGTTGGAAAGATGCACAGGAATTGGTCTTTAATACCATCGCCGAACGGGAATCTTTCTTCAATGGCGCCAAAGTGGCGCTGGATGTCGGAGAGACCGTCGTCAAAGCTGCCGAGATGGGCAAGTTCCGCAACAGCCTGGCCGATAAAGGGCTCTCTCTTTGGGCGGTACTGAGCACCGCGGATACCACCATCAACACCGCACAGGTGCTTGGTCTCGCTACGACGTTGGGCATCCGCACCACGGCAGCCAAAGAGCAGAAGGACCCCAATGTGTTTGAAGGCGATCAGGCCGTCTGGGTGGAACGCACCTTGCGGGCTGGCTTCAGGGTGGAGACCAAATGCCACGTGGTGGTGCTGGGTGATGTGAACCCAGGCGCAGAGATCGTCTCTGGGGGTAACATTTTGGTGTGGGGCAGATTGAACGGCTCTGTGCATGCCGGCGCTGATGGAAACCAGAACGCTCGCATCATGGCCATGGAATTGAAACCGACCCAGATGAAGATCAACGGGGTGGTCTCGGCTCCGATCCTTAAAAAATCCAAAAGTCAGCCAGAAATGGCCCTTTTGAAAGAGAATGAAATTATCATTGAACCTTGGAACGGTAGAAAATAATCACTGAGGAGACTTATGGGCGCAAACGTTATCACAATCACATCTGGTAAGGGTGGAGTTGGCAAGACCACCACGACCGCCAATCTGGCTGTTGCACTGGCCAGCCTGGGCGATAAAGTGGTATGTATCGATGGTGACATTGGTTTACGCAACCTGGATGTTGTGCTTGGGCTGGAGAACCGTATTGTGTACGACCTGGTGGATGTGATCGAAGGTCGCTGCCGCTTGCGCCAGGCCATGATCCGCGATAAGCGTCTGGAAGAGCTTTACCTTATCCCGGCCGCCCAAACGCGCGACAAATCTGCTGTATCTCCCAGTGATATGGTGAAGTTATGCGACGAGCTGCGCGATGAAGTAGATTGGGTGCTCATTGATTCCCCGGCTGGCATTGAACGTGGTTTCCGCAACACCATTGCCCCCGCTGATTCTGTACTGGTGGTAACCAACCCGGAGGTTTCTGCCGTGCGTGATGCCGACCGCATCATCGGCCTGGTGGAAGCTGAAGAAAAGGGGCCAGCCCGTCTGATCCTGAACCGGGTCAATCCGGCTCTGACCAAGCGCGGCGATATGCTCACCCCTGATGATGTGGTGGAACTGCTTGCCATACAACTGATCGGCATCATCCCCGACGATGATAACGTGGTCATCTCCACCAACCGTGGCCAACCTGTGGCCTTTGAGCAAAAATCAAGATCCGGTCAAGCCTTCAAGAATATCGCACTGCGGTTGAAAGGCAATGAAGTGCCTTTCCTGGATATTGAACCGAAGGATGATCTGTTCTCTCGTTTGTTCAAGCAGAATAATTAGGGAGGGGAGCATGAGTGATTGGATGAAACAGATCTCAGGCAACAAGAAACAACAAAGTGCTCAAGACGCAAAAGAGCGCCTTAAACTGGTGTTGATCCACGATCGCACGGAACTTTCACCGGATGAGATGAACACGATGAAGAACGAACTATTGGAAGTGATCTCCCGGCATGTCAATTTTGATGCGGACACCGTGAAGATCACCTTAAACTATGAAGGCCGCGAGCAGCGCTTGACGGCTGATATTCCGCTGAAAGCAAGTCAGCGGCGAGGTATTGGATAAGAATGTTCAAAAGAAGTTTCTGGCGAAATTTTGACCTCTGGCTATTGGGCGCAGTGCTTTTCCTCAGCATTTTTGGGGTGATCATGATCCGCTCTGCAGTGGCCGGGAATGTCAACCTCGCCGGGTACGCTCAAAGGCAGGCTACATTTTTGTTGGTCGGGATCGTGCTTCTGGCGGTTGTAGCCCTAGTTGATTACCGATTTTGGAAAAGCCTGTCCAAGCTAATGTATAGCTTTATTGTTGTATTTTTGCTCGCCATTTTGATCCTGGGGCAAGTTAGTTTTGGAGCTCAAAGATGGTTGGATGTGGGCTTTGCCATCGTGCAACCGGCAGAGATCGCCAAGATCGTGGTTATTCTTGTCCTGGCCGATTACTTTGATCGCACTGCCAATGAAAAGAAAGACCTAAAATGGGTTGCGAAAAGTTTGGCTCTGGTGGTAGGGATTGTGGCCTGGATCTTGTTGCAACCCAACTTAAGCACCTCAATTTTGATCATGGTCTTATGGTTCTCTATGGTATGGATCAGTGGCTTACCAATCAAATATATTCTCACGTTTGGGGCCAGTGCCATTGTGTTATTTGTGGCCGCTTTTCCTTTGCTTGAGCCATACCAGCAGCAGCGCATTATGAACTTCATAGCGCCGGATCCGAATGCCACGCATGGTAATGCCTACAACGTTCAGCAAGCGCTCGTCTCCATTGGTTCAGGGGGATTGCTTGGTCAGGGCTATGGACATGGCACGCAAGTGCAGTTACGCTTTTTGCAGGTGCGCCAGACTGACTACATTTTCTCTTCAATGGCCAATGAATTTGGTTTCATTGGTACCAGTATTGTGGTAGGATTATTGATCTTTGTGGTCATTCGCTGCATTCGCGCGGCAAAACTGGCCAAAGATGTGTACGGATCCATGATCGCATATGGGTTTGCCACCCTGATCTTCTTTCAGACCATTGTCAATATTGGCGTGAATCTGAATGTGATCCCGGTGACTGGCCTGACATTACCCTTCATCAGTTATGGGGGCAGCTCGCTCGTTTCGTTGTTGATCGGTATTGGGTTTATTGAAAGCGTGATCTCACGCAGAAGCATGTAATCTAACATTTTGAGGATGTCAACAGTTTATGACCAATCAACCTGCTCGCGTACGTTTCGCTCCATCTCCCACCGGCCACATGCATTTGGGCAGTGCCCGCACGGCTCTTTATGATTATCTGCTGGCCAAACAAACCGGCGGACAATTTGTACTGCGCATTGAAGACACCGATACCAAACGTTATGTACCCGGCGCCGAAGAAGAGTTGATGGCAGGGTTGCGTTGGCTTGGGCTTGAATGGGACGAAGGGCCAGATAAAGGTGGACCTTACGGGCCATACCGGCAAAGCGAACGCAAAGAGATCTATCAGAAATATGCGCAGGAGCTGATCGCATCTGACCATGCTTTCTGTTGTTTTTGCAGTTCAGAGCATCTGGCGAAAGTTCGAGAAGATCAGCAGAAGCGCAAAGAACCACCGCATTATGACGGTACCTGCCGCAATCTTTCTGCTGAAGAAGTTAAAACACGTATCGCCAATGGCGAGAAGTATGTTATCCGCTTTAAGACCCCCAAGGAAGGTTCCACGACCGTGCATGACCATCTGCGCGGGGACATAACCGTGGAAAACCGTACCCTGGATGATTACATTTTGGTCAAGTCTGATGGCTGGGCGCTGTATCACCTGGCGGCCATGGTGGATGATCACCTGATGAAGATCACCCATGTGGTCCGCGGCTCAGAATGGCTGCCGACCTTCCCGCTGCATCATTTGCTGTATCAGGCTTTTGGATGGGAAGAACCCATTTTTATTCACCTTTCTTTGTTCCTCAAACCGAGCGGCAAAGGCAAAATGAGCAAACGGGAATCCGCCGAATTGATCAAAGACGGCTATTCCATTTTCGTGCGGGAATTACGCGAATTGGGTTATTTGCCGGAAGCCGTGGTGAACTGGACCGCATTGATGGGCTGGGCTTATGATGACCATACCGAATTCTTTTCGCTGGCAGACCTGGTGGAAAAGTTCAGTATCGACCATTTGAACCCATCACCAGCGGCCATTAACTTTACCAAATTTGATCACTTCAACGGCTTGCACATCCGTGCTTTGAGTGATGAAGATCTGGCCGGGAGAATTCTGCCCTTCTTCATTGAAAAAGGGTATCAGGCAGATCTTGCCACGCTGGTAAAGATCGCCCCATTGATCAAAGAGCGTTTGGCCACTTTGGATGATGCGCCAGAACTGGCTGGCTTCTTCTTCCACGAGACGGTTGACCCGAAGGTGGAAGAGCTGGTAGGCAAGAACATGACCGCCCAGGAAAGTGCTGTTGCTGCCCAGAAAGTGCTGGAGATGATGCAGTCAATTAATAGTATGGAAGTGACTACTATTGAACCTCCACTGCGAGAGCTGGTGGAGGGGATGGGCTACACCGTCGGTCAGGTATTTGGCATTCTACGAGTGGCGGTGACCGGTCAGCGAGTCAGTCCTCCGTTATTCGAGAGCATGGAGATCATTGGGCGAGACAAGGTTCTCAACAGGATCAAAAAAGCCATAGAGCTTTTGCAAGGTTAATCCTCTGAACCCCAGTGAACCAAACTGGGGCTCAGTTTTTTAATCATATTATTATAAATTGTTGTAAAATAGTCAGAATTTGGAGGTTCAGGATGGAAAATCCCTCGTTTCAAGGCATGGATGGCAAGGTCGTCTTGTGGTTGCAAGACCGCATTTGTGATACACCGGAAGAACTCCTTTCCAGTGATCCGTTTCATCGCGTTCTCAATCAGTTTATTCTCAATTTACAGCGACGCAATTCCAGCCTGTTAACTATTTTCCATTCGAATCCGGTCACCCCTGAAGAGTTTAATACATTAAATGAGACCCTCATCTATTTGACTCGTTTGCCTGCCAACCTGGTTGAAAAGGTGGTGGAGGGGTCTGATAAGTATTTTGAAGACCGCGAAAAGTTCAATAGCTTCATCGAGCAGTTATATAACTACTGGCGCCACTTTCAGCGCTTGATCATCAGCGAGTCAAAGGCAGAAGAGTTCACCTCACGGCCGTACCGTACCTTCAACCGTACCATTGAGCATCTGACCACCCTCATTCGTAATACCTATCGTGACATTCAATCCAACATCACCGGGTCGTACCCACGAATTTACCGCCAGGTGAGCGCCGGCGCTGAAATTGCCGCCATTACAGAAAAAATGCCGCTGGATATGCAGATCGACCTGCGTAAAGTGGTGGAGAAGATCTCTGTGATTCGGCAAGTTCTGATCTACCCGCCGTTGATCTTTAAAACCAGTTCCAACAAACGGGTGGGTTTCTTTGAGCGCGTAACTAAAAATCCGTTTGCCAAATTCAATTTGGATACCAATGATTGGTTGTGCTACCCGGCCAAGATCGGTGATCTGCTGGTGATGGTGTATTTCACCCTGGAGCAATTTGAGGTCAATTTCGCCATGGCCAACCTGTTTGAGCTGGCCAACGACGCCGACCTGAAAAAACGTCCTGATGCGGTGATGTTCTTCGGCGTGCCGCTGGATCAGCTTGACCCCAAATATCACCACAAGACTTACTTCTTTGACGATGACGAAACCGGCGCACTGGTGGGGATCGTTCCGGCTGGCGATGAGATGGGCTATTTTGGCTATATCAAAAAGATGGCGCTTACTCTGCATAACATCCGCATGATGAAACGCGGCCGCATGCCGTATCATGGCGCCATGTTCCAGTTGAAGATCCGCAACAAAGGACACTATACCTTCCTCATCATGGGCGATACCGGCGCCGGTAAATCTGAAACGCTCGAGGCAATGCGTCAGATGGGCGGCGATGATATTGAAGACATTGCTATCATTGCAGACGACATGGGCTCCTTGCAGATCATGGACGACGGTCAGGTGCTTGGCTTCGGTACAGAGACGGGCGCATTTGTACGTCTGGATGACCTGCAGCCGGGCTACGCGCTGGGTCAGATCGACCGGGCCATTATTATGAACGTAGACCAGGTTAATGCCCGTGTGGTGCTGCCTGTGACCACCTATGAGAAGATCAACAAGGGCACCCAGGTGGATTTCGTTTTATATGCCAATAACTACGACAAAGTAGATGAAGCACATCCGGTCATTGGCCGGTTTGACGCGAAGGAAGAGGCGATCCCGGTTTTCCGGGATGGCAAGGTAATGAGCAAGGGCACCACCAATACCTCAGGTCTTGTAGGTACCTACTTCGCTAATGTCTTTGGTCCGCAGCAATACCCGGAACTCTATGATAAATTGGCCGATAAGTATTTTGGCCAGATGTTCAAGAACGGCACCTATGTGGGCCAGCTACGCACCCAATTGGGCGTTCCCGGCATGGAGCGCGGTGGCCCAGAATTTGCCGCCAAAGAGATACTCAAATTCCTTAAAGAGTTGTAGAAACCAGGATCGGCTGAGAAATAAGCTCAGCCGATCCTCTATTAATTCTTGGAATGAAATTAGCGCTTGAACTCGGCAATCAGTTTCTCGGGGTTTAGGATCACGCCCAAAGAAAAAGTCTTTCCATCATGTTCAACTTTGATCGTGTCACCGGTCTTTAAGGCTGCCGCCCAAAAGACATCGGGGGTGATGTCTGGGTTAATCTGACAAACCAGCGCATACATCCCGGCTATATAGGGAATGGACCAACTCCATCCGCCTGTACCGTAATAGACGTAATCGGACGGTCCGGTTGGGCTGGCAGTAGTCCGTGCGTCCATAGGAACAAGCAATTTGTTTTGCAGGTCCAGACTGCCGGTGTAGTAATAGATAGACCAAAAGTTGCCAGGCAAGTATGAGTTTGGGTCGTTGGGATCAGCCATTAATTTGCGCCCAAGCCCTGAAAAGGATAACCCATCTGTTTGCGTGAGGCTGGATGAGACAACAAAAATTCCAGATTCTTTAGCTTTTTCAACTGCTGCATTGATCTCATCATAGCCGGGATTCTGCGGCGACCAACCGATTGACATGGAAAGCACGCGGATCTTTCGATCTTGAGGTAAAGATTGATTGATTTCCACAACTTTTAATACATCTTTTGCCAAACAAGAAAAATCGTAGTTTTCGATGTCCAGGCTGACACCGCAATTATCTCTGGCGATGTAATAAAGATCAGCTTCTGGGGCTACACCGATGGTCTTCCCAACAGCGATTGAGGCAACTGCAGGGCCGTGCATGGAAGTAAGGTGGTGGGCTGTTTCATTTGATTCGTAATAAAACTGAAGCTGGTTAACATACTCCTGGTGATCCACCAACAACGTTTGATCTATGATAGCGATTCCTATTCCTTTGCCAGTAATCCCTTCCGCGTGTAATTTGCGAATATTTAACCCGGGATCTTTTGCCTGCTCCATCATTGCCTGGGGCGAAACATCTGGGGGCAATTTTGTTGTATCCGGCCAAGTGGTTTTGCTATCAAAATCGGCGAACTCAATTGCCTGGGGATTATTTGTGAAATCCAGGTCTCGCAGATCTGCCATGCGAAAATCCAAAACGAAGGGGTCGAGGTTGGCCGGATCAAACTGTGGAATGCTGGATGGATGACCCGTATTGAACATATTGTTCATCGGCAATGGATGGCGGCTGATACTGGGGGTTGGTAAAGGCGAAAGTGTTTTTGCAGATGAACAGCCAACGAGCAGCATGGTAATAACAACAATTATTGAAATTTTGGAATGCTTGTTTTTCATAAATCCTCCTAAATGAATCATGCATTAGGCCAATAACCGATAAATTGTTGAAAGAACGGAATACCTCTTTTTTCCCTCTTGGGCAACTATAACACCGAGGGTGAAAACAGCCAAGAATGAAAAAATTTCGATAAGGAGCGTAGGAACGAGCAGAACTTTGATAAATTGACTGCTAAAGATATTTATTCAGTTTTTGTGCGATGGTCAGAAACTCGCTGGCAAGAAGAACGGATGTCGTATCTTCCCGGCTTTGAAAACGGAAGTACAGGCACCTCATGAGGTTTTTACTGTTCACGCGGGCACAAAACTGAGCATGACTGCGCGGTTGTTCCAGGCAGGCTAATAATTGGTGAGACCATTCAATGATCTCATGTGCTGCTAATTTGCCCGTTTGAATGATCGAACAGACCAGAGCGCTAATGCGCTCGTCTTCTTCATCACAAAATAGGGCCCCACCATTCCAGAGAACCGGAATCAGGGCAGCCAATACTTCTTTCTGCCCGGTTGCATCCACTTCATGGCATTGAACCAGCTCGTCGAGGGCATCGGCAGAATGGGCTGCCGCATGCGCCCAGCCATAATCAGCAGTGTAGCCGCGCCAGTCTTTTTCTTGAGCCAGGTATGCCAATAAGGCTGCTTTGGTATTGCTTACTTCATTCTGGCTAAGAAATGCTTGCTTCCGATGCTGGTAGAGCAAAAGAGCAATCGTAAGTACAGAAAATGACCGGGTAAAAATGCTGGTTTCTCCATGATGACCGATCTTGTAAAACAAATGATCCTTGTCCAAACTTTGAACCAACAACCAGACCAGATCGGTGGGGGTCAGAAACCCTTCATTGGTTACCCAATTAGCCAGGGTGGAATAGATGAGCTCGTCGCGTAACTCTGGATCCGGGTCGCCTAGAAATTGAAGCATGGCGGGCAAGTATTCAGCAGCTTTTCTGCCATTTTCTGGTTGAAACTTATTCGCTTCAATCTTCCGCAAAGATTGAACAAGGGGTTCACGCTCGAAGTCCAATAGTCACTCCCAAACATCAATATTTGTGCCAAACAAGGTCCCCTGAAAACCTGTCAGGAGGTTCGAGGAAAATTATGCCATATACTGGATCAATAATCTGGCAAAATCAATACAAAATTGCATGTCTTTGACACCCAGAGTGGCTTTGTAATAACCTTTTTCTATATTTATTGCGGTGACTTTTGCCAGTATATCCGCTGCCTGCGCTTCTGCGATAGCTTTGACTGAATGGTAACCTGCCTCATAGAATGCCCTGGCTGCAACTGGACCGATACCATTAATCCTGACCAGGTCACAAAGGCAAGACAATTCACCTTCCTGGTTAAAATACTTCTCAAGATAATCCCTGGAGGTCTTTATCGATAACGCAGCCAATGCGGCGATCTTCGTGGGCATAATCCCGGGAAAATCAGATAACAGCACCGGTTTTTGCTCAAGGCTGCCCATTTCCCGTTTGAGAATGGTCAGATAATCAACGGGGATGCCGCTTCTGGAGGCAAAATCAACCAATTTCTGTGGGGTGGAAAGAATTTTCCGCAACTGCTCAATGTTATCTACGCCGAGTTCTTGGATTTTTAAAAAATTTCCATCCAGGTTTTCCCAAAGGATTCTTCGCCCGGGGAGCAAGTTTTGGTTCCTTAATAATTCTTTGTAAGAATCAATAGAAATCTTTGAAAGATCCAGATTATATTGCATTTGAAATCCTCCCTGAGAAATATTTGACTATTTGTAGAAACCCCTGGCACCCGTCAGGAGCAGGGTAAAGATCATCTCTGAAAGTTTATCCGTCTCGTCTATACAACCATCCGTGACCCATTTATATACGATGCTTTCGACGCCTGAGATGGCATAGAGTTCCAGGTATTTCATCACGCGGGGGTCAAGCTGGTTTTCGTCGCTCAATTCTTCGATCAATTTTTCCTGGCCAAGGTACATCAGCTCATTTTGAAAAGATGCATCCCCATTGCCACTGAGTAACACCTTGAATAAGGGAGCGTTGGCTTTGACGTATTCCAGCATCTGGGTAAACATGCTCAGCGCGGTGACAGATTGTTCGATAAAGCTGATGGGAAGGACGTGTTCTTTGATGTCCGTGATGACCTCTTTCTCGATCTTGGTCAGCAGGTCATACTGATCCTGGTAGTGAGCATAGAAGGTGCTGCGGTTGATATCTGCGGCATCACAGATCATCTTAACCGAGATCTTGGAAATGGGGTTTGTCTGCATCAATTCGACCAGACTCTCCTTGATGGCCAGTTTAGTAATGCGGATCCTTCGATCTTCTTTTGAATTAATCATGAGGGCTCTCAAATGTGGAGAAAATATCGATTTCCAACGCTTGGTTAGTTTTTTGTTGGTTAATCATCATTATTTAATACATTGATGGTTGTCAACCAATACTGCGTTCATTATAATTCATCCCTGTAAGAAATACAACATTAATAATAATAACCGACATAATGTCTGGTAAATCTTATCACTGGATACACTATTAGCGGCAACAGGAGTCATTTTGGCTTACATCGAATTTAACAGTATCGTAAAAGAGTACAACACGGAAGGCGTTTCCATTAAGGCGCTCAATGAGGCAAGTTTTGCCATCGAACAAGGGGAGTTAGCGGTCATTTTGGGCGCTTCTGGGGCTGGCAAGACCACTGCTTTGAACATTCTGGGTGGCATGGATACAGCCACCTCTGGGGATGTGCTGGTGGATGGGGAAAACGTAGGCAAGTACGACCACAGACAACTTATCAATTACCGGCGTACGGGGATTGGCTTTGTATTTCAGTTTTACAACCTGGTTCCCAACTTGACGGCATTGGAAAATGTTGAATTGGCTGCTCAGATCTGTGACAATGCCCTGAATGCGAGCGAAATGCTGGTCAAAGTGGGGCTTTCTGACCGGATGAACAACTTTCCGGCACAGCTCTCTGGCGGTGAACAGCAGCGTGTTTCTATTGCCAGAGCCATGGCCAAGAACCCTAAATTACTGCTGTGCGATGAACCGACGGGGGCGTTGGATTACAACACGGGCAAACAGATCTTGCAGCTTCTCTATGATACCTGCAGGCGCGAGAAGATCACCGTTTTGATCATCACCCATAATTCGGCGCTCACCGCCATGGCGGACCGAGTGATCACGTTCAAGAGCGGGCAGGTGGTGAGTGTGACCAAGAATGCGGACCCCAGGCCAATCTCTGAAATTGAATGGTAATATAGGCATGAAAACCGCATTTGGAAAGAGCATTTTTCGCAGTATTGCTGAGAGCAAGAAGCGTTTTTTTTCGATTGTCATGATCTCAGCTCTGGGCGTGACCATGCTGGTTGGCATTTATGCAGCCTGCCAGGTTATGTACCTTTCGGCGGACCGCTTTTATGATGGGCAATCCCTGTTTGATGTGCGCGTGCTCTCCACGCTGGGATTGACCGAAAAGGATGTTGATGCGTTAAGCCAGGTCAATGGGGTGGTGACAGCAGAAGGCGGCTACAGCGATTCTGTGCATATTACTGTGAACGGCGCGCAAAAGGTTGTGGAACTGGCAGCCTTGAGCACAAAGGGGCTGAATGTTCCCTACGTGGTGACAGGACGATTACCGCAGGCAAGCGGTGAA
>JAYFNV010000059.1:0-19272 GCA_034933225.1 Anaerolineaceae bacterium
TCACTGTACCGAAGGAAAAACCCGAAATTCTGGCCACCGCTCAGGGCGAGGTTGAAAAAGTTAACCGTGCCTTCCGTCGTGGTTTGCTCACCGAACAGGAACGCAACGAGCGCGTCATTGAAGTCTGGCAAGATACCACCAAAGAGGTGGGTGAGGCGGTTCGCCGTCACATGGATCCCAATGGCAACCTTTCCACCATGGCCAACTCTGGTGCTACAAAAGGTGGATTCGGTCCTATTGCTCAGTTGGCTGGTATGCGTGGTTTGATGGCTGACCCGTCTGGTCGTATCATCCGCTTGCCGATCCAATCAAACTTCCGTGAAGGTCTGACCGCTCTGGAATACTTCATCTCCACGCATGGTGCCCGTAAGGGTCTGGCCGATACCGCTCTGCGTACAGCAGATGCTGGTTATCTGACCCGACGTCTGGTTGATGTTGCTCAAGACATCATCATCAACGAGGTGGATTGCGGTACCCACGATGGTATCTGGATCCACAAAGCAGATGATGTTGCCGGACAGAAACTCTCTGAACGTCTCTACGGCCGCTTGACCGCCACCAAGATCGTTGATCCGAAGACCGGTGAAGTGATCGCGGAACGTAATGAGATGCTCGATCATGAACTTATCCGTAAGGTTGTGGCCGCTGGTATCAGCGATGTATTTGTACGTTCGCCAATGACCTGCGAGTTGATCCACGGTATTTGTGCCAAATGCTATGGTATGGACCTTGGCCGTGGCACCCTGGTGACCATGGGTGCGGCGGTAGGTACAGTAGCTGCCCAATCCATTGGTGAGCCTGGTACACAACTGACCCTGCGTACATTCCACACCGGTGGTGTTGCAGCCGGCGGCGATATTACAACCGGTTTGCCCCGTGTTGAAGAGCTCTTTGAAGCTCGCCGTATGCCGAAAGGCGAGGCAATTATCACCCGTATTGGTGGTATTGCCAAAGTCATCAATTCAGAGCGTGCCAGTGAACAACGTGTGGTCCGTGTTGAGCAGAGTGAGATGACCTCCGATGAATATGAAATTCCGGAAGGTTGGACCATTAATGCCAAGGACGCCAGCGAGATCGCTTTGGGTGAAGTCATCGCCGAACAGGGCGAAGCCCAGATCACCGCTCAGCACAATGGCCGTGTGCGTATTGAACGCCGCAAGGTCTTTGTGAGCTACGAACTGCGTGAAAGCGAAGATTACGATATCCCCAGCACCTCTCGTCTCCTGGTCCATGATGAAGAGAAGGTGGAAGCTGGTCAGGCTTTGACTGAAGGTTCCATCAACCCGCACACCATCTTGAAGATCAAGGGTCGCGATGCTGCCCAGATGTACCTGATGACCGAGATCCAGAAAGTGTACCGTGCTCAGGGTCAGAACATCAACGACAAGCATTTTGAAGTGATCATCCGCAAACTGATTGGTAAGGTTCAGATCATGCGTCCGGAAGATTCTCAGTACCTGCCAATGGATGTGATCGATCGCCTTGAGGTGAAACGCACTAATGAACTGCTCATTGCCGAAGGCAAACGTCCTGCACGTTACGTTGAGGTTCTGCTGGGTGTGACCAAAGCCTCTTTGACCACAGACTCCTGGCTTTCTGCCTCCTCCTTCCAGCACACCATCAAGGTGTTGGCCGGTGCTGCAATCGCCTCCACCGAAGATCCATTGTTCGGCCTCAAGGAGAACGTCATCATCGGTAAGCTGATCCCGGCAGGCAGCGGATTCATCCACGGGCGTTTCGCTGAACTTGGACAAGAAAAGATCGATGCTGTGGCAAATGAAGGCCACGTCCAGGTTGTAAGCGGGGAAACTGCCAGCGAAGACAGCCAACCTTTAGCTGAGTAAGACGAACTGAAGTAACAAACCCCGAGATCGAAAAGTCTCGGGGTTTTTTGTTGGTTCAGCCTTTATTGACGTAGTGATAGAATGTTCGTAAGATAAACATGTTTGAACGGCACTAAAGTGCTTCTAACTTTGAGGAGACAACTATGGAAATCGGCATTGTGAAGAAGATCGATATCGATCACGAGATGCAGCAATCTTATCTGGATTATGCCATGAGCGTGATCGTAGCACGGGCACTGCCCGATGCCCGTGACGGTCTCAAACCGGTGCAGCGGCGCTTGTTATACGCCATGTATGATATGGGGCTGCGTCCGGAATCACAATACAAAAAATCAGCCAGGATCGTGGGTGAAGTGCTCGGTAAGTATCATCCTCACGGCGACCAGGCTGTCTATGAATCCATGGCGCGGTTGGCGCAAGATTTTTCCATGCGCTACATGTTGGTGGATGGCCAGGGCAACTTTGGCAGCGTTGATGGTGACCCCCCGGCTGCCATGCGTTATACAGAAGCCCGCATAACCCCCTTCGCGCTGGATATGCTGGCCCAGTTGGACCGCAACACAATCAATTTTGACCACAACTTTGACGAAACCCTGGAAGAACCGTCCGTTCTTCCAGCCGCCATTCCCAATTTGCTCATCAATGGAGCCAGCGGCATTGCCGTTGGTATGGCCACTAATATTCCGCCTCACAATTTAGGTGAAGTGGTAAATGCACTACAGTACATGCTGGAGAAATGGGATAAGCTTGAAGACATTTCCGTCCACGAACTAATGAAGTTTATTCAAGGACCAGATTTTCCCACTGGCGGTATCATTCTGCAAAACCATGACCAGAACGAATTGCTCACCGCCTATGCCACCGGCCGTGGCAAGATCACATTACGTGGGCGGGTGAGCCTGGAAGAGATGGGCAGAGGCAAAAGCCGCATCATCATCAATGAATTGCCGTACATGACCAACAAAGCCTCGCTGATCGAACGCATCGCCGAATTGACACGCGATGGAGCATTGGAGGGAATTTCTGACCTGCGCGATGAATCCGACCGACAGGGTATGCGTATAGTTATTGAGTTAAACAAATCCGCTGTTGAAGAGAAGATCCTGCGCGAGCTGTATAAGAAAACGCCACTTGAAGTGACCAACAGCATCATCTTATTGGCGCTGGTTGACGGCGAGCCGCGAGTATTGACGCTTAAGCAAGCGTTAAAGGTCTTTCTGGAACACCGCATTGAGGTTATTCGCCGCCGCAGTGAATATGACCTGCAAAAAGCGTTGGACCGTCTGCACATACTAGAAGGATTGCGCATTGCTATCAATGCCCTGGATGAGATCATTGCCACCATCCGGGCTTCTCAGGATACAGATCAGGCTAAAGAACGTCTGATGAAGAAATTCAAGCTCTCTGCCATTCAGGCGCAGGCCATCCTGGATATGCCTCTCAAGCGTCTGGCAGCCCTGGAGCGCAAAAAGATCGAGGCAGAGTACAAAGAGACCTCTGAGCGGGTAAAAGAGCTACAAGCCCTGCTGAAGTCGCCTAAGAAGATGCGTCAGGAAGTTGAAACTGAACTGGAAGCTATCAAGCAGAAGTATCAAGACCGCCGCCGTACCCAGATCGTCTCGCTCAAACAGGGGAAGGTAGCCCACGATATGCTGACGGTGCAGGATGTGACGCCCGCTGAGCTCACGTGGGTGGGGTTAACACCCGATGGGCATTTGTTCAGGACTGCAGAAGATCAGGCGCCGCGTACCAGCGGTAAGGATGCCCCCATATTGCTTACTCGGGTGGATACGCATCAGACCTTGTATTTGGTGGCCGCCAGCGGTAAGTGTGTGGCGCTTGCCGTTCATACAATCCCGGCCGTGGAAAATATCAGCGAGGGGGTGCTGTTCAACAAATTCACCTCTCTGGATAGTTCTGACACACCAGTGGCGCTCTTTGGTGCGCCCGGTAAGGCTCAAAGCAGTATCAAATCAGTGATCTCCGTCTCTAAAGATGGGCTCATCAAAAAATCGGCGGTGGCAGATCTGCCAGGACCCTCTTCACAGGTATTCATGCTTGCTAAGGTCAACGATGGAGATGCTTTGGTGGATGTGATCATCAGTGATGAAGATACGGAGTACCTTATCGCTACCAGTGCGGGTATGGCCATCCGCTTCAAGGGGGCGGACGTGCGTAGCATGGGGCTGATCGCCGCAGGAGTCAATGCCGTAAAGTTGGGTAAGGATGAAAAGGTTGCAGGACTGGTAGACCTTGCCGGAAAGGGCGAACTGCTCTTTATTTCTTCCGATGGATTGGGATGGCGTATATTGCCAGAGGAATTCCCTGTGCAGGGCAGGTACGGTCAGGGTGTTGTGGTAGGCAAGCTAAAGCCGGGCAGCCAGATTGTAGGAGTTGTGTACGGCAAGAAAAACCAGACATTTACCACTTTCTTTAAGAAAATCGCCTCCAAGGCGTTCCGTATTGATGTGATTCCCGTTGGCAAACGCGGTCTGGTAGGTAAACCTTTGCTGGAGCTCAAATCTTTGGATGTGGCAATGAGGGTGATGACCACGCTGGATGCCACTCTGCCTGTGGTTGAAAAGAAAGAGAAACCTACCGAAAAGGACGAAGATTACCGCCAGGTATCCATTTTGGGAGGGGAAGACTAAGCCAATAAGAATTGCATGTGCTGGGTGATGCGTTGTTGATGGTAGCTGATCACCTGATCGTTCTGTGTTTCCATATCTGGTGAAGAAAGATTATCCTGTATCACTGAAAGGTGGTGCAGGATATTTTTACATACCCTTAGCTTGTCTTCGACCTGAGAGAGGTCAACCGCTTTTTTTCTGAATAGTTGAGTGTCTTTTCCGTGCGCCTGTATAAGTTTTTCAAGGGATTCGATCTGAGCATGGACCGTTTCCAGGTCGCACTCTGGGGTGGGCTGGCTGATCTGGTCAGCGGAGGATTGCAGTTTGCGTAATAAATCGGCGTATTGATCTTGCACCATTTTGCCGATATTGGGCGGGAAGACCAGATAATTGATGAGCAGCGCAACACTGATGCCGATGAATGTATCCAGGATGCGGCTGGCTCCATACAAGAGCGGGCTTTTCCCGTTAAGGTTGACCATAATGGCAATGAATACGATCCCGGCGATGGATATGGAATTGTTCCAATGGAAACGTTCGCAGATAAAGATGAGCACAATGGTGCCCAACCCACACAGAATTGCGTTTCCTGGCTGGATGGAGGCAAAAAGCAAACCGGTAAGTGCTCCCACCAGTGTGCCAGCCATACGGTTGCGACCCGCTTTATAAGATGAGGTGATGCTACTTTCCATGGAGATGATGGCTGCGATGGCAACATAAAAGGGGTACTCTAACTTGAGCAGTTTGGAAATGATCACGCAGATTGTCACTGCCAGAGCCGTTTTTAGAATACGCATCCCGATGATCTTCTTCATATTATTTTCCTGTTGGTAATTTTTGCAGAGTATGATTTTAACCCTTAAACAAAAAACCGCTGTCAGAAAATTGACAGCGGTCATTGAGGTAATTATTGTTAGGTGACGTTGTAGAACGAGTAATGGTAGACGATCTTGTTGCTTTGTAGGCCGATGGTATCGCTGCCATCTGTCACTTTAGCAGAGGTTGATTTTGCCGTCCAGGTGAAGCTGCGGTTGGTTCCCGATCCGGTGACTGTGCCCAGTTTAAAGGTTGCACCTGGTAATTTGGTATTGATCAAATTGCTGAAGTATGCGCGAACGGCTGTAGTACCCTGAATTGTAGAAGCTGCATCGATATGAATACAGTTGGTTGTATATAGCGCCATGATCGAATCGAGGCTTTTACTATTCAAGGCGTCAATAAACTTTTTAGTAATGTCATCGTCAGTATCGTCCCCAGTCCAGGGCCAGGAATAATTTGAAATGGCAGTCCAGATGGTGGGTAAGTTGGCGCGGCTATCATCCCAACTAAAGAAATTCGCACCGGTGAGACCCAGAGATTTAGCTGTATCCAGAAATTGCGTGACCTCAGAAACGGTGGGGTACCAACCACTTTCTTTAAAAGCTGGGCCTGTGGGGATGAGAGGGCGGTAAGGAGTAATGGCTTTGAACTCTTTAAGGCTGCGAGTCAATTGAGCGCCGGCATCTGTTGCCTGCATCCAATAGACCTGCGGCATGTTGTAATCACATTTGTTCAGGAAGTTTGTCCACGGAAAGGTGGGATGGTAGGTAGGCCAGCGGAAGGAACACAGCGCTACTGGTGTTGAAGGCAACCCTTTGCGCAGGGCAGTCATGAAGGTGTCTGCCACAGCAGCACGGCCAGATAGTTTGTATTCCACCTCGGCATCGATCACATAGCCATCCAGGGAATATTTTTTCATCTGAGAAATGGCAATGGCGGCTTCACCGGCAGGGTCATACCCATACACATAATGCCAACCCCAAACGCCAATGCCTTTTTCGCGTAGCGCACTCACCACATTGGGAATATAATCGGTGCCGGTCGTTTTGTCTTTGTTGTAGGCTACCGTTGCATCTGCAATCTTGATCAGCACATGAGAAAAATTAGCCTTGGCGGCCAAAGTAGCAATTGCAGAAGCACTCCCGCTTTCGCAATTGGGAATCTTCCATATCATCATTCCTTTTCCGGTGAGTGTCATTGTTTCCTCCTGCTTTCTTTTACCTAAATTGCGGGTGCCAGATTGCCTTCCAATCCAAGCTCAGGTGCAATTCTGCGCATGGCCTGAATAACGTTGGCAACGTGTTCCCAAAGCGGCACGCCAAAATCAGCGGCGGCCTGTTCCATCTCTTCACGGTTGGTTCCAGCCGCAAAGGCTTTATCTTTCCATTTCTTTTTCACCGAGCTGGCCTCAAGATCGTAGAGGGAGCGGGAAGGTCTTACCAGGGCAACAGCGGTGATGAGACCTGTGATCTCATCGCAGGCGGCCAGGGCCTTTTCCATGCGTGTTTCGCGTGGGTAATCGGGCAAATAGCCGTGTGCCAGAATGGCTTTGACCACTTCTTCTGGCACGCCGCGGTCACGCAAGATGGGAGCCCCGTCAAGCGGGTGACCTTCCAGGGTGGGGTGAATCTCCCAATCAAAGTCGTGCAAGATTCCTGCCAAACCCCAGAGTTCAACGTCTTGCCCTTCTTTTTCAGCATAAAAACGCATGGCGGCTTCAACGGAGAGCATGTGGTTGATGAGCCCCTGGTTTTTTACATATTCGGTAACGATGTTATAAGCTTCTTTGCGTTCCATCTCTTTATTCCTCATTGCCAGTAGTGGTAACTGAAAAAATTGGTTCAGGATCCCCAAGCACAACGGCCGGATGCGAGATCCAAACATCCCAAAGGGCAACAACGGTGGCCGGCATCTCACGAACGTTCCAGATCAGGCGAGATAGTTTGCGGTAGGTGCGCACATCTGAAGGTACGCCCGCTGATTTTAAGCCGACTCCATTACAGGTGAATAGCGCACGGGTGATGTGATACTTCTGTGTCACCAAAATGGCCTCATCTACACCAAAGATGATTTTGGCCCGGTAACAGGTATCAAAGGTGCGCCGACCTGCATAATCGAGAACGATGTCCTCTTCTGGTACGCCCAGGCTGAGCGCGTAGGCTCGCATGGCGCCTGGTTCGTTGTAATCGACAAACCGGTTGTCTCCACTCATGAGCAGTTTTTCCACTTTGCCAGACAGGTAGAGTTGAGCAGCGGTTTCGACCCGGTCTCGTAAGATGGGGGAGGGTGAACCGTCACGCTGCAAGCCTGCGCCAAAAACGATGGCCACCCTACTCTCAGGTACTGTATCAAGGCTATACAACTTGTTGATAGAGTAAAGCTCAGTGAAGAGCCTGGCCAGCAGAAGAACTGCAGCGAATGAAACACAAGACCAGAAAAGGATTCTTATTAACATGTTAAGTATCTTCTTTACCATAGCAAGAATTGTACCAATCTGTTGAAAACTTCAACTAAATATATGGAGATTTATCAGACGTCTTTCCAATGACGAAACAGATCCACTGTCCTTAAGAAATTATACCCGGCAAAAATGGCGGATCGGGGGAAACTGCAAGAGCGGTCATGGAGAAAAAATGGAGAAATCAATCTCTACAAAAAAAGCAAAAAGAGTAGTTTTGATAAACACTTAACCATAATTGCATTATGTGTTAAATCTATTGACAATAAATTCATATTTGTTATAATTGTTGCAAGCGAATAAGAATCAAAAGAGGCGGTTTTGAGCACATTGTTTTGGTACACCCCTAAACAAAACGTCAAGAACCTTAATAAACATGCCACTATTGATTTAATTCGTTTCACCCCCAACGGTATTTCAAGAGTTGAATTAGCCAGAGAATTGAATCTGACGCGTGCTGCGGTCACTTCGATCATTAACGATCTCCAGGAGATCGGCATGGTCCTTGAAGTGGAAGGCAGTCATCCTTCTGGCCGTAAACCGATCGTGCTTGAGATCAACCCCGACCGTGGTTTCGTGCTGGGTATTGATCTGGGCGCGACACATGCCATGTTGCTATTGGCGAACTACGCAGCGCATGTGGTGAAAGAGCTGGAACGTCCCATAGATATCAACCAGGGACCGCAGATGGTGCTGGACCAGGTGGACGAGTTCATCCATGAGATTCTCAAAGATACGGGTCTTAACTTATCTGATCTGAAAGCCATCTGTTTAGGTGTTCCTGGTCCTGTTGTCTTCAAAGAAGGTATGGTTTCTGAACCCCCCATCATGCCAGGTTGGGATAAATTCCCCATCGAAGGGCACATCCGCACCATGTGGAAGGTCCCTTCCATCGTCGGAAATGACGCAGAGTTAGGTGCCATTGGTGAATGGGCGTATGGCGCAGGGCGCGGCGAAAAGAATTTAGCTTATGTGAAAGTCGGCAAGGGGATCGGAGCCGGCCTTTTGTTGGATGGTCAGATCTATCACGGCGCCACTGGTTCTGCCGGGGAGATCGGCCACATCACCATTGAAGAAAACGGCCCGCTTTGTTCTTGCGGAAACCGTGGTTGTCTGGAAGCCATGGCAGGTGGAAACGCAGTTGCCAACCGTGCGATGGAATTTGTTCGCCGCGGCCAACGTACTGAACTCAGCTCAATTCATCCAATTGAATCCATCCAGGCACGCGATGTAATAGCAGCGGCGTGTAGCGGTGATCTCATCTCTCAACAGATCCTTGCAGAGGCAGGTGCGCATCTCGGCACTGCCATTGCAGGGCTTGTTAACTTATTTAACCCATCTATGATCGTGATCGGGGGTGGGGTCTCGCAGATCGGTGATCTCTTACTTGAACCGATCCGACGAACTGTTCAGAAGCGCAGCTTACGCATGGCTTCCAAACGGCTGCGAATTTCTACTGCATTATTGGGCAGACGGTCTTCCGGAATGGGAGCCGTTGTGCAAGCGCTATCTTTGGTTTTACATCAGGAAATTGAAAACTCAGATGATGGGAGGTGATGTGTAGCAAGAGAGAAGTCCACTCATTAGTGTTTTCATCAGGAAACTGAAAACAAATTTTTTAAAAGGAGAGAAATAAAATGGCTAAGAAGTTGTTCCCCCTGATCAGTATCATTCTGGTCGCCGCGTTTGCACTCGCTGCATGCGCAACCCCGACTGCGGCTCCGACCGCAGCTGCCACAGAAGCCCCCATGGCTACTGAGGCTGCTACTGCTGCACCCGAACCTGTCACAATCAATTTGTGGACAAAAGAGGGTGAGACCGATGGTGGTTTGCAGTACGTTCAGGCATTGACCGAGGCCTACACTGCTGCCCATCCTGAGGTGACCTTTGTTGTCGTCAACAAAGAGGTTGAAACCCTCCGTGAGGACTTCCAGACCGCCAGCCTCGCTGGTGCCGCTCCTGAACTCCTGTGGACCGTTTCCGATCATCTTGGACCCTTCACCGCTGCTGATTTGATCCAGCCTGTTGATAGCCTTGTTGACCTCAGCAAGTTTGTCGCCAGCGCTACCAATGCAGTCAAAAGCCCGGATGGACAGACCTGGGGTGTACCTATCTCCAATGGTAACCACCTGATGCTGATCTACAACAAATCTTTGATGGCAACCCCCCCTGCCAATACCGATGAATTGATTTCCATGGGCAAGACTTTCCAGGAAGCCAATCCCGGTAAATACGCTCTGGTCTTCAACCAGACCGAACCCTTCTTCTTCATTCCCTGGTTGGGCGGCTTCAAAGGCACCGTTTTCGCTGCCGATGGCGTTACCCCCACTCTGGATACTGCTGAGATGACCTCTGCCCTTCAGTTCGTTCACGACCTGAAGTACACCGATGGTTTGGTCCCCGCTGAATCTGACTATGATGGCGCTGACACCCTCTTCAAAGAAGGCAACGCTGCTATGATCATCAATGGTGACTGGTCTCTGGCTGGTTATAAGGAAGCTTTGGGCGATAATTTGGGCGTTGCTCCCATTCCCCAGGTCTCTTCAACCAGTACCTATCCTGCTCCTTACACCTCTGGTGTATTCTTCATGATCCCGAAGGGTCTTGAAGGCGCCAAACTGGCCGCCGTTGTTGATTTCATCAACTTCGCCACCAGCAAAGAGAATCAGCTGGACATGGTCTCTAAACTGACCCGTCTTCCTGCTTTGACCGAAGCCCTTTCTGACAAACTGATCACTGAAGATCCTATTCTGTCTGGTTCAGCCGCTCAGATGAGCTATGGCACCCCGATGCCGACCGTCGTTCAGATGCGCTGCGTGTGGGATTCCCTGAAACCCGAGATGCAGGCTGTCTTCGCCAATACCGAAGCTGCTGCTGACGCCGCAAAGAAAGCTCAAGACGCCGCCGTCGCTTGTATCGCTGCCCTCGAGTAATTTGGGTACAAATTGAGAAGATCCTTCTTCTCTAAGTAAATCTATAGGCCGGGCTGATTTGTCGGCCCGGCCTATATGTAACAACTGACAGTAGTCCCCGGGAGGAAAACTCATGATCACTTCAGATGTGATACTGAAAAGCCTCGGTCAAGTTGGCTCAACGGTTTTGTACATTCTAGTTGGCACAATCATTGTTGAGGTCATTCTTTACCTGGTCTTAATGAAATTATTTAAGTATAAGTACGCTCTTCCTTTCATGTTGCTTGCACCTGCAATTATTGGGTTGATCGCGCTCATCATCTATCCACTGATTTGGGAGTTTCGCCTTTCACTGACTAACATGTCACTTATGGCGTTTAAGAACCCCAAGTTCATTGGCTTTGCGAATTACGTAAAAGTATTTGCAATGCCAGTTCTGAAACAAAAAATGTTCTTCCCGTTGTTAGGGCAGACAATTGCCTGGACTTTCATCAATGTGCTATTCCATGTGGTTGGCGGTATGATCCTGGCTTTGCTCCTTAATCGAAAAATGAAGGGCAAGGGTATTTACCGTACAATCCTCATTCTTCCCTGGGCTGTACCGCAAGTAATTGCTGTGTTGGCCTGGCGTGGTGAATTCAACTTCTCATATGGTTATTTCAATGTAATCCTCACCAATTTAGGCTTGCCCGCCGTTCAATGGCTTACTGAACCGGTGGCGAACTTCGCCGCCATGTGTTTGGTAAACATTTGGCTGGGTATACCCTTTATGATGGTCATCATCCTAGGTGGTTTGCAGAGCATCTCTGGCGAGTTTTACGAAGCCGCTGAAATGGATGGCGCCACCGGCATCCAAATGTTTAAAGACATTACATTACCTTTGCTAAAACCCGTTCTGACCCCGGTCATTTTACTGGGAACCTTCTGGACGTTTAATAACTTCAATGTTCCGTTCTTCATCAATCAGAACGAGCTTGAATCCTCCGATATTCTTGTCACAGGTCTATTCCGCGCAGCTTTCCAGTACAACCGTTATGGTTTCTCGGCAGCTTTCGCGTTTGTGGTCTTTGCCATGCTATTGATCTTCACAGTCTTCTACTTGAAGTACACCAATAGTTTGAAAGGAGTGTACGAATCATGAGCGTAAACACTCAGGCTGTCGCCCCCGTTGAAAAAGCACCCACCCGTCGCAAGAAATCGTTCTTCTACGGCGGACGTGAAGATTCACCTTTTAAGAGAATTCTTATCCACGGTGCTTTGTGGATCGCCTGTTTTTTGGCAGTTTTTCCGGTCTTGCGCGTTTTTGCGGTTTCATTACGCCCGGGGAACCGCTTGCTTTCTACAGACCTATCCTTGATCCCGCCGGATGCTACCTTTGAATCTTACCGTGTCATTCTGTTTGACAAACCCTTCCTTTCCTGGATCTGGAACAGTCTGGCCATTACCATTGCAACTGCTGTTATCGGCGTGCTGTTGGCAGCAACTTCTGCCTATGCTTTCTCACGCTGGAAGTTCCCTGGCAGAACAGTTGGTCTGGTCTTCTTGCTTTCCACCCAGATGATCCCGGCTTCCATGTTGATGATCCCAATTTACATTCTGGCCATCAAACTTGGACTTGTGGGCACCTACCGTGGATTGGTCATTGCTTACTGCGTTTCTTCAGTACCGTTCAGCATTTGGATCTTGAAAGGGTATTACGATACCATTCCAATTGATCTAGAAGAGGCGGCGCGCATTGACGGCGCATCGCAATTACAGGCATTCACCCAGATCTTGCTGCCGCTTTCAACACCGGCATTGGCTATCACCTTCCTGTTCAACTTCACCACCGCCTGGAACGATTACCTGCTGGCCCGTGTTATGTTGGGCAGCCAGGAGGCATTATTAACATGGCCTCTGGGGTTGCAGCGGTTGCAGGGGCAATTCCAAACCCAATGGGGTCTATTCTCTGCAGCTTCTATTTTGGTCATGATCCCAGTTGTCGCTTTGTTCTTGTATAGCGCCAAATGGCTGATCAGCGGTCTGACCATGGGCAGCGTTAAAGGATAGAGCTAAGTACGTAAATACGTTATAAAGAACCCCGTGACCCGTTCGAGTACGGGGTTCTTTATCAAAAGAGGAGGAATTTAAAGATGAAAATGCGATTTCGAATATTTTCAATCTTCATTATCCTGTCATTTTTGCTTGGGGCATGCAGCCCGGCTTTGACTCCCACCGGCGCCAATACGGCAGCTGCGACACAATCTGTCAGCCAGCCAACCGCAGATGATGTGCTGTATGTCAACCTGATCTGGCATCAGCATCAGCCCCTCTACTACAAAGACGCTGATGGAATCTACACCCGTCCCTGGGTGCGGGTTCATGCCACTAAAGATTATTATGATATGGCCGCCACAGTTGCTAAATACCCCAATGTACATGTGACCTTCAACCTCACACCGGTATTGATCGAGCAGCTCAATGACTTTGTGAACAATGGCGCCAAAGATTATTACTGGGTGCTGAGCGAGAAACCCGCCTCCACCCTTAGTGAGGAAGAAAAGACTTTTCTGCTGACCCGTTTCTTTGATGCCAACTGGGATCACATGATCCGGGTGCACCCTGGCTATAAACGCTTGCTGGATCTGCGCGGTGGCACCACCGATGATGCGATCCAAAAGGCAGTCACCACATTTACGGAACAAGATTTCCGTGATCTACAGATCTGGTTCAACCTGGCCTGGATGGACCCGGACGAGTTGGCCAAAGAGCCACTGGCTACTTTGGTGACCAAAGACCAGGGCTTTAAAGAAACCGATAAAGCGGTATTGTTTGATGAAGTCAAACGCATTATGGCAGAAGTGCTGCCCATTCACAAACAGTTGCAAGACAGCGGTCAGATCGAAGTGATCACCACCCCGCTGGCTCACCCCATTCTGCCCTTGATCTACAATAGTAATGAAGCCAGCAAAGGCAACCCCGATGCTGAATTACCCAAACAATTCTCTTACCCGCAAGATGCAATTGCTCAACTCAATGCGAGTGTGGATATTTACAAACAAACTTACGGCGTTGCTCCCAAAGGCCTCTGGCCCGGTGAAGGCGCTGTCTCAACCGATATTGTGCCTTTGGTTGGTAACGCCGGCTATACCTGGATGGCTTCTGGAGAGCAGGTGTTGGCCAGCTCTCTGGGCATCGGTTCGTTCACCCGGGACGCCGCGGATACCGTACAGGAAGCAGATTCCCTCTACCGGCCCTACTTTGTTTCTGGCCGTGCAGATGGCCCCATTAAGGGACCTGAGGTGATGATGGTCTTCCGTGACACGCTGCTTTCTGACAAGCTGGGCTTCACTTATTCTCAGACACCCGGCAAAGAAGCGGCCGCCGATTTTATGCAGCGGCTGGAGAACATCCGCGCTGAGCTTAATAAGGAAGGCGCCAGCGGACCTCATCTGGTGAGTATCATTTTGGATGGAGAGAACGCCTGGGAAAACTACGATAATGACGGCAAAGAGTTCTTGAATGCCCTTTACGAAGACCTTTCCACCAGCAAAACGGTTAAAACCGTCACGCCTTCTGAATATCTGAAGTTGTTCCCAGAACAAAAGAAATTGGACAGCCTCTTCTCTGGCGCCTGGTTCAGTTCCAACTACGATACCTGGATCGGCGAGCCAGAAGAGACCGCAGCCTGGAACTATCTGGGTAAAGTGCGCAGTTTCTTGCGCGATTATGAGACAGGAAAGAAACAGGCTCCCAGTGAGGCTGCATTAAAAGATGCCTTCAATTACATGTACTTTGCAGAAGGCTCCGACTGGTTCTGGTGGTATGGGGCAGACCAGGACTCTGGCAATGATGCTTACTTTGATACCGGCTACCGCCAGTTGTTGGCAAAAGTGTATGAATCTTTGGGAGAAGAAGTACCTACTTTTGTAAAGGTACCCATTATCCCAGAAGCGGTAGTAGATACCACACAGAAATTTAGCGGGGTATTCACTCCCACAATTGATGGAACCGCCGCTCAGGATGAATGGAAGAACGCGGCTTACTATCCGTTCGTGGGTGGAGCGCAGGCTCGCTCAGAAGATGTAACTGCCGGTTTCTATTATGGAGTGGACAGCAAGAACCTCTACTTCAGGGTAGACGCCAAATCTGCCTGGAGTTCCATCAATTCCGGCAAAGTGGATGTTTACTTCTCAGTACCCAAGGGAGCCGGGTCGAATGCTACCACTAAGAACAGCGTGGATGCCAGTGACCCGTTCCTGCTGGGTTTCAGCGCCACCAACATGGTGGAGGTAGATCTAGCCAGCAACACCGCTTCCTTCTGGAACGCGTCTTCCTCCAAGTGGTTGGAAGCGTCTGTAGAGGTGAAATCGGCAGTGAAGGGTTCTGTGGTAGAGATTGCCCTGCCGCTCAGCGCGCTGGGTGATCTGCAGGCCGGGGATGAACTCAAACTGGCGGCTGTGGTCAGTGAAGGGGAGCGTGATCTGCAAGCCCTCCCTGCCAGCGGACCCGGTCAATTGATCTTGCCAGACATCGGTAATATTGAGACCATTTTGGATGTGGTTGACCCCGCCGGGGATGACCACGGTCCGGGTACTTATACCTACCCCACAGATACCGTTTTTGAGAAAGGCGTCTTTGATATCACCGATTTCACTGTAGGTATGTCGGATACCGATATGGTGTTTACCTTTACTTTTGCCGGAGAGATCAAGAATCCCTGGAATTCTGGCAGCAACTTCTCTGTACAATCACTGGATGTCTACGTAGATAAAGACCCGGGTGCAGGTACAGGCGCTCGCGAATTACTGCCGGGTCGGAATGCCTCGCTTGTAAAAGGAAATGGTTGGGACTATGCGGTCTGGGCAGAGGGGTGGACGCCGGGAATCTTTGCGCCGGATGCCACGACTTTGGAAGCCAAGGCCGTTAATGGCGCAACCTTCAAGATCATTGTAGACACGGCCAAATCGACCATCAGCCTGCGCGTTCCCCGTACCGCCTTTGGGGAAGGCGACCCCACCACCTGGGGTTATGCAGGCATGGTCATGTCGCAAGACGGGTACCCATCTCCGGGCGTCTGGCGCGTGCGAGATGTCAAAGCCACAGCCGAGCAATGGCGTATCGGCGGCGGGTCAGATACCGCTACCAACCAGACCCGCATTCTGGATCTGGTATGGGCTGGCACTGATGTGACCCAGGAATCTATGCTCTCTGGCTTTACACCGAGCACTGCGCTTGTGGATACCCTGGGCGCGGATGATTTTGCCCAGATTCAGTTACTGACCATAAAATAGCGTCAACCCACAGGGGCCTGCCAGACGGCAGGCCCCTTTTCTGGAGGAAAGAATGATGAACAAAAAAAGAGGATTGATCCTGGGTGGCGTGATCCTGGCAATAGTGGCAGCCGCGCTCCTGGTTGTTTTTGTGATCCTGCCCAATTTAGGTGGCAAGGTTAAAAGTGAGAGCGCACCGGTATATAGCTTTGATGACCCAGATTGGTGGGATCACGCTGTGTTTTATGAGATCTTTGTGCGCAGCTATTATGACAGCAACGGCGATGGCATCGGTGATTTCAATGGCATCACTCAAAAGTTGGATTACCTCAATGACGGGGACCCCAATACCAGCACCGACCTGGGCGTCAACGCCCTCTGGCTCATGCCCATCTATCCATCGCCGTCTTATCACGGCTATGATGTGACGGATTATCGCGGGGTGAACCCCGATTATGGCACGATGGCAGATTTTCAGAACCTGGTCAAAGAAGCCCACAAACGAGGTATCCATGTGATCCTCGATTTCGTTATCAATCACACCTCGGATCAGAATCCGTGGTTTATATCCGCGCAGGATCCCACCAGCTCCTACCGCGATTGGTACATCTGGTCAGATACCGACCTCGGTTATTTGGGGCCCTGGGGTGAGACAGTCTGGCATCCGGCCAGCAGCGGCGGTTTTTATTACGGCATCTTTACCGCTCAAATGCCGGATCTGAACTATCGCAATCAGGCCGTTACGGATGAGATCGACTCCATTGCCAAGTACTGGCTGACGTATGTGGGCGTGGACGGCTTCAGGGTGGATGGCGCCAGACATCTCATCGAAGATGGCGAAACCCAGGCCAATACCCCTGAGACGCTGACCTGGTTCAAGAATTTTCGAGACCAATTCAAGACCTGGAAGCCCACTGCCATGAGCGTTGGAGAGGTCTGGGATGCCTCTTATAATTCCGTGAAATATATTCAGGACGGCAGCTTTGATCTTGTATTTGATTTTGACCTGGCCAGTGCTATTTTATCCGGGGTGAACATGGGCAGCGCTTCTGCCATTAATGGGCATATTGTGGCTGAAAACGAGACCTTCAAAGGTGAGGGCATGGCCACATTCTTGACCAATCACGATATGGAGCGGGTCATCAATCAGCTTAAGGACGACCCGGTCAAAGCCGGGCATGCTGCCACCGTTCTGCTCACCATGCCTGGCACACCTTTCATCTACTATGGCGAAGAGATCGGTATGCAGGGCAAGAAACCAGACGAGCAGCTCCGAACCCCCATGCAATGGTCTGCTGAATTGAACGGTGGTTTTACCAGCGGATCGCCCTGGGAATACCTGGCCATCGGCTATAAGACCGCCAATGTGGCAGTGGAAAGTGAAGATCCAGCTTCATTGCTTTCTCTTTACCGAAAACTGATCCAGATCCGATTACAGCATACTGCCTTTATGGACGGGGAGTACATCAAAGTGACCACGTCTGCGCCGGCTTTGTACGCTTCTTTGAGCCGATCACAGGATGAATTGATGTTAACTGTTATCAACTTGAAAGGTGCAGAGATTGCCGCTCCCAGGTTGACTTTCTTTGGCACTGATCTGGAAGGCAGTTACACAATCACCCCTTTGCTGACGCTTGATGAAAGCGGACAGGAGATCCAGATCGCCAATTCTTCCTTCACCCTCTCTAGCACCATTCCAGCCGGGTATAATCAGATATATCTACTGACACCGAAAAAGTAAAAGGCCTTCATTTTCGTATTCTGTAAATGATGGAGTGAGGAAGGGGCAAGCACAATGATGAATGGATCTGAAAATAACGCCAACGGCGAGGTCCTATCGAACCGGAAAACAATTGAAATGGTCTTGCCGGACGGACGGGTTTACACTGGCGCCAGAGGGGCAACCCTGCTGGAACTGTTTAAAATGCTGCCGGAATGGGAGATGCCTCCCATTATGGGCGCAGTGGTCAATGGTGAATTACGCGAATTGACCTTTACCCTGGAGATGGACGCAAGGGTGCGCCCTGTTTCTATGGCAGAAGATGACGGCTCGCGTATTTACAGGCGCACCCTCACCTTTATCATGGAGGCGGCATTTGAGGAATTATTCCCCAATGTGCAGATGACCCTGGACCATTCCGTCTCGGCGGGTGGGTATTATTGCGATGTGGTTGACCGTGACCCCCTCTCGCAAGCGGATCTGGACCGACTTGAAGCTCGCATGCACGAGCTGATAAAGGCCGACCTGACTATCAGCAAGAAAAACGTCTCCCTCAACGAAGCGACCGAATACTTCCAGAAAAAGGGTTACCAGGACAAGGTTCGTTTGCTCAAGTACAGGCAGAAAGAATACCTGGTGCTCTATGAACTGGGAGACCATCGTGATTATCACCACGGCTATATGCTGCCCTCAACAGGTTTTTGCAAGTGGTTCAGTTTATCTGTGGCTGGTGATGGTTTTGTGTTGAGCTTCCCGCGCAAGAATACGCCCACCCAGATCCTACCCGCGCCAAGTTACCCCATGCTGTTGAGCGCCTTTCGTCAATACGGCAACTGGCTTAACCGGCTCGGGATCGAATCGGTGGGGGCGCTGAATGATGCCAATGCCGCCGGAAAGATGCGCGAAGTGGTGTTGATCTCAGAAGCTTTGCATGAACTGCAGATCTCAGAGATCGCACAACAGATTGCCGACCGTGCCGATGATGCGCGCATCATCCTTATTGCTGGACCCTCTTCCTCTGGAAAGACTACTTTCTCCAAGCGGTTGACCATTCAATTGCTCGCCCACGGGTTCGCTCCTTATCCGTTGGAGATGGATAATTATTTTGTCAATCGTGAAGATACGCCCAGAGATGCCAATGGCCAATATGATTTTGAATCATTGGAAGCCATGGACACACACAAGCTCTCTGATCACCTCAAGCGCTTGATTGCTGGCGAAGAAGTGCAGTTGCCGCGCTACAACTTTAGGGAGGGCAGGCAGGAACCGGGAGATGTGGTGAAGATCACCAAAGAACACCTCATCATTCTGGAAGGCATCCACGGGCTTGATCCACGCTTGCTGCCGGATTTTGCACCGTCTTCCACGTTCAAGATCTATGCCTCGTGTCTGACCCAGTTAAACCTGGACCGCTACAACCGCATCTCCACCACAGACACCCGTCTCATCCGCCGCATTGTCCGCGATGCGCGCGAACGTGGCTATTCTGCGCAGCAGACCATTCAGCGCTGGGATTCAGTGACCCACGGCGAGAAGGATTACATTTTTCCGTATCAGGAAAACGGCGATAAGCTCTTCAATTCGGCGTTAGTTTACGAACTCTCGGCGTTAAAAGTGATGGGAGAGCCGGTGCTGCG
>JAYFNV010000060.1:0-27798 GCA_034933225.1 Anaerolineaceae bacterium
TGCTGCATAGGTGCAGCTTGAGTCAGGCTTGCCCGGGCTGTCATCGCAGCACCATAAGCAGCCTGGATGATCTCAGTCCAATTGACCGGCGCGACGAAAACTCCTCGCACAGTATCCACCTTGGTAAAAGCTCCCTGAAAATCCTTTTGGGCCAAAGGCAGTACTACAATCGCAATTCCACGCCAGGCTGAAATTTTCTGAAGGGAACGAATCAAGGTATCCGGATCAGGAGCGATATCTGTTTGGACGATCACCAGATCTGGCCGCAGGTTGTTCAAGTTCGTCTCGAACATGGACCATTGAGCGGCGTGACCTGAGATCATAAAGCGTTGGTCTGCCAGGATCGGCTGCTGCATCTGGTAGTAAACAACATCATGACCGGCTCCTGCCAGCATGACGGTGATTTTATTGGTTTGGTAAGCGTTATCGCTCATTTTGACCTATTTCTTTCGATAATCGTTCATCTCGTTATACAACTCACCCATATTGAGGGTAATCACGTCCGCAACATCCAACGCCAACCCTGAGGTTGGTTCCAAGGCAAGGTGAATAATGCCATATTGGTCGAGAGCAGCCAGCAAGGTTGCCGGATCAACCTTGAATCCTGGAGTTACCTCGATCAACCCCGTGGGAACATCCAGAACGATCACACTGCCTTCCTGAGCTGACATGCTTGTTCGAGCAGAGGAAAACAATTCTTCTTCACTGGCACCGGCTGGAACCTCTTCATAACGAAACGATTGAGGCACTAAGAGAACTCGCACACCTGTGATTGCCAACCGAGCGAGAGGAGAAGCCGGCGGAGCGGGGGTAGGAGTTGGAGTAGGTGTTGCGGTCACACCAGGAGTGAGTGAAACAATGGGTGATGTAAATTCCGCAATCGGCGCCGTGAACACAGAGGTGGTACTCGCCTTGAGAATATCTGGAGAAATCATACCAATCACCGTAACGGTCTGTCCTGGACGAAGTAAACCAGCCACGCCGCTTGCCAGGTCGACATGGATCGCCAGAGCAACATGCCCTTCTGGAAGTTCAGCAGGGATACCTGCGCTCGCTATCTCTCCCAAAACGGAGGTAACGATCAGATCCCCCGGAGCTCGTCCAACAGCCAGGATCTTCCCGGTCACATCCTCAATTTTTGATATAGCATCCGCAGGTTTAGCTCCCATCGGAATGGTGCGCAACTCGACCAATTGGTCAGTCAGGACGGTTCCAGGGGCAATGGCGACTTTGGCAACCACCACCTGAGTTGGACGGATCACCCCGTTCAAAAGGGCGATCACAAGCAAACCGATGACAACGGCAAGTACAATTGCGGCAATGGGGGAACGTTTTTTTGTTTGCATGAATTATTCTTTCTCCTTTTTAAAAATCATTGGATTTAGTATGCCCCGACGCGAAGCGTCAATGGGATCGATTGGTTGCCAGGATGTCAGAAGCTGTCCGTTCCAGGGAAACAGCTCCCAATTCCTGGGTAATCTCGAGATCAGAGGGTTCATTACAACGGATGATCATTGGCCGGACTAACACTGGTTCCAGCCAGAATACATCATCGCTGTAACCCAACTTGGCAATCGCATACGTACGCGGAATGCGCGCCAGGTAACGTTTGTATTCGGTATTGACCAGCCCTTTTTCGGAGCGGCCTAAATGTGGCAAGATCAAATCCCGATCTTTGGGATCTTTGGTTTGGAAAACAAATACATTCGCACAGGAGGATAGGATGCCTGAGGGTAACTCGCTTACGGTTTGAGCCATCAGATGCAGAAAAACGTTGTATTTTCTTCCGTCACGCCACATCGTTTGAAAAAGATGGCTGACCGGGTTACCCGACTCTCCTGATCCCTGATCAGAAGCAGCTCCACCCGAGACGCCAGTTAGGACTTTATTCGCTTCTTCAAAGAAGATTTGCATGGGTGGGAAATGTTTGCCACCCAAAGCTTCGCGCCGGCGAGTGACCGCATCCGAATACAATATGCTGGCTAATAATGAGAGCAATGCTGCTTTGGAGTATTCATCCATTTCAGCTCCACCTTCGATGATAATGACGCCCCAGGGATTATCAGCGTTGCCCATCAATCCCAAATCTTCCACGCCGGTTCCACCGGCTGAAGATCCATATTGCTTTGCCATATGTCCCTCGGAGAACTGCTCCAATCGTAGGAGGACTCCCTCCAGACTGGTACGACTTACCTGATCACGTTCAAGCTTCTCTTTGTAGGTCCGCAGACGATCAACCCATTTGGACACATCCAACTTCCGGCTACGATAGACCGCTAGAGCCTGTAGTTCGGACGGCGAGAGACTTTCTAATAGAGTTCCAGGATGAAGATCATTCAGATCCTCACCAAGACTCTGACGTTCATTACGGATTAACTCCACCTCGCGTTCATCCTGAAGATGTCCTAAGGGACCATTCTGCAGCTTGGGGTCGCCGGTCAGAACACCGGCCTCGTAATACAATTCGGTTAGCGCTCGGCGCATGAAACCCAATTGCCTGGCTCCCATCCTGCCAGCGTTCGCAAATAGCTCAGCCACCATACTGCGGTAGCATCCGGGTTCTATCCTTTTCGGTACTTGCAGGATATTCCACCGGAGAGGGCGTGGGGAACCAGGGTAGAGCTGACGGATATCCACATGTCCAAGACTGTCTTCTGAACCTTTCGGACCCACCCCTGGCCAGTTCAATGCTTTACGCCAACCCTGGCCGAAATCCAACACAATGGTGCGGTAATGCCAGAAACGGGTCGTCTCATAAGCCAGGCGTTCGGCTGCGATCGATTTTCCAAAACCGGTATCCCCGACAAATGCAGTATGAAAATGGCGGTCTGGAGATAACTTTAGAAAAGTATCTGTTAATAAACCTGTTTCACTCGACCACTGCCGGGCGAGGGTGATATTTCCAGGCATATCCGGATAAAAAGCAAATGCTGGGGTTTCCTCCTGGGTGGTGAGAGCTGATCCCTGCTCGAACATGCCTGGCGCGGTATAAGCTGCCACCTGAAGCATGGTGAGTAAGGTCGAATCTGCATACCCACTCATTGCCTCTGGAATCGTCTCGATGCGGGTCGATGGGGTGAACGCTCGTGCATGTAAGCCGATATAAGCCTGTTCCGGGTCGGTTAACGCACGGGTTTGCACACCTGCGACGACATCCTCGGTGCCATGAAACGCTTCGGGGATGAGCCCCATCATCGCCTGAATGCCTTGTTCGCTGGTGGCCAAAGCATACAAATCTGTATAAAAAGCACCTTCCCGACTCGCTATATCCAACAACTTGCGTTGAGTGCGCATGATATCCGTGAGGAGGATATAAGGATCATCCTGCCATTGATAAGCGTTTGAAAGCGAGAAAGAAGGAGCTACACCAACACTCATCCCGGCGCTTATTCCACGTCCAATACTTTGCCCCAAGCCAACACCATCTGTCTCAGATCGAGCTGTGCTTTTTGTATCTGCATGGCTCTGGGTGGTAGATGTGCTGGTCGTGTCGGCTACTGAATCCGTCTCAGCTCCAGAGGTAGTCCAGGCTTCCGATTGCGTCGTCGAATGACTTTGGGAGGTTGTATTCGATTGACTCTGAGTAGTACTTTGCGAAACGGTGTCTGCCTGGCTGTGTGTGACCGAATGCATGCTTGAGTCGGATGATCCGCTACTGACGACCACACCATCTGCTGAACCCCAATTGGCATTACCTCCCACATTAGCCGATAAACCTACGCCGGCCGGAGCAATGCTCCCACCCACACCGCCATTCACGCCATAGGAAGAGCTATCCGTATGGGAGTTCGCTACACCGGACGAATCGGAGTGGGACGTTCCATCGGTTACTGCTGTTCCTTCGGTATGAGCTGTCCCTTGACTGACTGCAGTTCCAACTGTGGAAGATGAACCAATCGTATCGGTTTCTGAGATTCCAACCGTGTGCGCCCAACCGCGAGTACTGGCATGACCCGTTGTGTGCGCCTGGCCTTCTGAATTTGCGACGCCATCTGTGGCAGCTTCACCCTGGGTGACGCCGCTCGAATGGTTTGTGCCATAAGACCTGGATGCGTTTTCAGCGAGTCCCCCAGTCAAAATGGCCGGCAGGCTGATTCCAAACGAAGCAGCCCGGGTTCCCAACTGACGGGAAGCGTAAACGGAGGTATCTTCCAACATACCGGCCAACATGCGGGTAATATCTTCAAGGCGAACATGATTTGTGAGCAGCATCAACAAGAACTCTTCTTCCAGGCTGCTCATACCGCGAAAGAGCAGTTCATTCTGTTGAATGGAATATTGTTGTGCACCCTGACTTCCAGACACTAATGGATCACGCATCGAAGAATCTCCACCGCGGGCGTTTTCACGTGGATCTGGATGCCCGACTGCCACGATGGCATAAGGCATCTGCTCCAGAGCACGCGCTAACCATTGAGCCACTTCAGTTGAAAGTGGTTCAAGGCGGATTTGACGGTAAGCACCCACCAATCCGGCTCGTAAGGCAGATAGATCACGTAAAGAACGCTGGACAGCTTCATCTTTCTTTGGCGAAAACGCAGCGACTCCATAGCATTGAACAATTCCAACATTGGGGTTCTTAAAAACGCCGGCAGCCAGATAAACCAGATCCACTTGAGCACCATACAAACCACGCAAGACCGTACGCATCTTCTGTAGCAGCCCAGCATCCCGGCGAGCTTCCAGAGAAATGTAGCGTAATTGCAGCAGCCGGACCGCCCGGTATCCCTGATATTCCCGCGGACCTTCCCGCTCTGTGACACGAAAGACAAGATAATCAAGCTCATTTCGGTCGTTGAAATGTAGCTCTGTGCCTTCCACTTCCAGGTCATTTGGAATGGAGAGAGGGTCATCTGTTCTCAGCCAGGGTATTTTTTCGGTCAGTTTTCCAATAATCATCGTTCTCTTTTCTCCATACTTGGCGTTCTGCCTCATCAATTCGCCAACCAGATCAGCTGGTAAATTCATGAGGCTGCTTTTGCTTGCGCAAAAGAAGCCCTGGATTGCTATTGCTTCACTGTTTCCCACCAGATTGCATCAACCACCTCATTCGTATTTGGTTCGACAACCACCACCTGTGGTGAACGCTGGCGATGGGGAGATGATGCTCGCTGGTCTTCACGAGTTGCGGAACGTTGCTCAAATGTTTCTTGTGGGTAACCTTCATTCCCTTTTTCACTTCTCTTTTCGGAAGTATTCCAAGGTCGAAGCCGGAACAAGAGACTCATCTGGGCAATTAGCGCCGCAAATGCAGTGATGATGAGGACGCCTGCCATCAGGATGATCATGACGATCACGCCTAAAGCAGGTCCGCGCAGCAAATCCATCAGTTGTGACATATTGACCTCCAATCGTTGAAATAGAATCTGGCGTTAATCAAGAATTTCCGACGTTCATAAGACTCTCACCTAAAAAGGTAGAGTAATAAATCAAGCAAGCCCACGATTTTGTGTGCTGGTTTCATCTATCACCCTATCTTCTGGTTCGATAGCGATTGATCAACTCGCTGGCGCCTGCCAATGGATTGACCAACGACATCGGATTGGTCAGAACTTGCTGCAGCAACATGGCAAAATAACCTAACGGGATCACCAACCATAAAGCCCAAAGAATAATCGTAGTTACATTTCCGCGTGTATTCGCAATCACTGCTGATGCGCTTTCAGATGTCCCTATCAGTGCAGCCCATTGATCTGCTGATAATTGAGCGGTGTATGCCAGGTAGAGCCGGCTTCCGATGACGGCCAGGGAATAAATCGCAATTCCCGATTTCATATTCCACAAAAGGGTATGTTCCTGCATGTGCACCAGTAAGAGGATGATCGTGCCAGCGATCCACATCGCTGCACCCAGCCAGGGGACCGGTGCTCCCATCCCCCATTGGCTAATTACCCACAGCACCAGAATAATCGCCGTCGTGATTTGAGCTGTGTATAAATCCGGAGTAGTTGCTTCCCGCCCACTTCGTCCAGGTCGGAAAGCTGCTCTGGATTGCACACGTTGATCCACAAAACGGATGATCAACCCTGCGCAAAGAATACTTACCAGAGCAGCTCCAGATTCGCCAAGCCAGTAAACGGTTGCGAGAACACCGTTCAACAGGTAAGTAGGCAGAGCGGCGAGAAAATCTCCAAAGACGACAAAATAATCTGTCATGAACCAATGCCTCCTTACTTGTCATAATCGTTTCGTGGACACCACAACCCAATCACCAGTAGTAAATAGATGACGGCCATGAAACCCAGGACGACTGTCAGCAACACACCGACCGCAATCGATAAAATCTGCACTTTGACCTTTATGGCACCAGCGCCGGAAGAGCCACATATACTTGCATCGTTCCATCAATCCCTACTCGCCTCGGTTGGGTGATTGGAACTCCGCGGAAGCGAGTGCCCGTGGTCACTACGTCCATTCGCAAGTTGAAGGTCCCTGGATCTGCAAATGGAACACGGAGTGCCTGACCAGTAGCAGTACAGGTGCCCCCGCCATCACATCCGCCTGTCCATGAACCAATTCCAGGAATCAGGGTGAAATTTGCCTGGTGGACGAAGGCTTCATAATGGGTTTGACCTAATCTACCTGTGATCCAATCCTGGCTGGCGGCATCTAATGCTGCAGTAGCTTGCAGAGAAGCTACCGCATCCGGTAAATGTTCTACATGTGTCCGGCATTCCTTGAATACCATTTCTGTATCTGAGACACCATCATTGATAGCTGATCCAGCTCCGGTATTGCAATTGGCGGTTTCTCCGGAATTGGCTGAGCGGCACACATCTCGTTCTTCATAAATCGGCTCATACCAGGTGAAGATAACTGGAGGAACTGTCACCCTGACCTGGATATCTGCACCGCGGCGATTTTCGGTATCTTGTCCCACAACCAGGGGATTGTTCGGCGCAGTTTTTTGAATGACGAGGACAGGTTGTTGCATAGAAACCGTTGGATCAGGGCATTCCCGAGGCGGCGGAGGTGGAGTGCCTACTCCCGAACAACCACCCGGAATGGATGCACAATTTTGTGTGCCATTCAGGTATAGCAAGTACAAGGAACGCAGAGCCCCATCATTCCAGGTCATCTGCAACAGATTGGTGATGAATCCCCACCCAGAGAAATAGGTCCACACATCCTGATTTCCATTAAGAACAGCACCCCAGAATTGATCCGGGCTGGTATATTCCGGGTGTTCTGCCTGTACCTTGCTCCAATCCAGATTGTCGCCGGCGACAAGCCCAAGAAAAGAGATCAGGCTACCGTACCCGTTGCCTAGGGATCCATAAGAGCTGGTTAGGCCACTTTCCTGGGGATTCATGGCCATAAAAAATAGCGTCGAGGCAGAGGGTAAGACGACGATATTCCCGCTAGGCGTTTGATATCGGTGATTATTTGCATCAAGATCAATGGACTGGCCAAAGGGCAGTTCAATTGACATCCAATCGGGGTGATCTGTGGTAACTCCCAGATCAATCAAATCAGGATTTAGATTTCCATCAGGCTGAAAAACCTCGGACCAGGGATCGTTACCCTGAGCATAAACAGCTGTTGGAATGAGTAAGGTCAATACCACAATGATTAGGAAAAATTTTTTCACTACTTCTTTCCTTCTTCTACAGTTGTGGTGGGAGTTTTTTCGCGAGCGAGGATGGCGTTGATTTCCGCTCCCATCAGGAAACGGTCAAATTTCCAACCGCCTTCCGTTTTCGCGAGAACAACATACGCCGTGTCCTGGGTTTTATTGCTACCTGGTAGAGGGGAAGATAGCGTTATGGTCATCCGCCATACTTGCTCGGAACCGTTGTCTGCTACCTTTTCCACTGCCTGCGTGGCAGCTGTGACCACAGACTTGGCATCCACATATTTTTCCCACATACGATCTGCGCCTGCTGAAAACACCTCGCATCCAGCAGGTGTACTGAGTTCGCAAATGCGATTGAGCCAGACTTCTTTTCCTTCCTGGTAGTTCACCTGGAAAACATTTTCGATAGTAGTGACGGCTGCAGCAGAAACCAGACTGTCTTCATTGGTTGATGCTGTTGAACCTTGCTCCGTACGAAGAGGCCAGTTTTCGATCACCAGGATTCCTACAGCGATGACCACGGCCAGGATGACTGCAACAATCAGGTTGCGTTTTGAGACTGGAATTTCTTTCAATTTTTCTCCTTTCCCGATAAGCGGGCTCTAAAGTTGGTTAAAGCAAAAGCGGCCAATCAAGTCTTCAATACCTGTATGCACCTGGATGGAAGGTGTAAACAGAAAAGACATTGATGGTCGCTCCAAGGATTATATGGAACAGCTGATGATTATCAGCGACCGAACAGATACTTGGTTGTAACTCCAATCATAGCAAGAGGAAACCCTTTATCCTAGGGGGCTAAAGTAACTTATTCTATTGGGGTATTACGCCGATCTCCATTTTTTCCAGCACAATTGCCCCTTCTTGCTTAATCAATTGCGATCAATGATATTGATCGTCACCTCAAATGAGCCATTACGAATGATACATTGCCCTATGCCGCTTCCCTCGAAGCGGACGACGTAATAATCCGGTGGGGCAACATCCACGTTGGAAATGCGCCCGAGGACGATATTCGGGACGCAATTCAACTCCAGATTTGCTATTGGATAATCTAATTCGCTAAGGACAACTGAAAATCTTGAGGTCAACACAAAATTATAAGTTTGACCGCTATCACTGGCGACGATCTCTCCCGGTGAAGGGGCCCAGTCCGTCCAATCAAAGGTGGGAAAAACCTCGGTTGGGAAGGCGGTCGCCGGGACCACAGAAGCAGCAGCAGCTTCTGTGGACTTTCTGGACAAGATCGCTGTGTCGGTTGCCAGTTCAGGGGATAGGGACGGTTCACTTATTGATGAACAACCAGCAAACGAGAAGAGGATCAAGAGCAAAATGATGCAGGTGACTTTTTTCATCATGTGGTCTCTCAGCTGCAGGTATCGTTCAATATTTTATTTGAAAGAAAATTAATTAAGATCAAATACAATTACATCCGATGGTATTGCTTTCTCGGTCAAGAAATCCTGCACTTTCTGCACAGCCTCTGCTTCCGTCAGTCCTTCTGGCTTCTTGGTAATTGAAATGTAGGAACCGTGGCTGATAACCACATAGCTAAATTCAATGCCTTCCTCAGTAAGTTTATTTTGAGCATGCGCGATCACCTCATAAGATAATCGCTCCGGTTGAACTGTAGTTAATTTCGCTACCAGAATTGACAGGTCCGCTTTGGGCGAAAAATTAGTGTCAATTTGGAATGGATACGAGTAATCAAGGTGATAACACATTCCAGTGGCTGGATCTTCATTTGTGCCATCCATGAGCCCTCCGCTGAATCCATAAATAATATTTCCTTTATAGAGGATTTCTACATCGGGAATCCATTGTTCCCCGATTGGAGCATTGACACACAAAATGACAGCTGCACTTGATGGATTTACTTCTAAGCCTTTGAACGTGACGGCTTTATTTTCAATTTCAGCACCCTTATTGGTAGCAAAGGTTAATGATCCGGAATATGTGGGGTTAACCTGCACATGAAAGGTGGTCGATAGTAGTGACTTGACTTCTCCGGTGTCACCGGTAATGGTTCCACCTACGGGAATATCCAGGGTATAGGTATCATCCTGAGAGATTGCCCCATAAGATTCCGGCAGGGAATAATCGAAAGTTTGCCTGTAGCAGGATTCTTTTTCATCAGATACTTGATCCTCGACTCCTCCACCTCCACTGCCGGAGTTGTCACGCTGCTCTAATGGAATGGGGCTTCCATCTACGTACATTAGTGCTAATTTCGCAGGATCAATTAAATAAACAGGTTTGAAACCGTCCGGCATGGGAATGCCGCAGATAGCTACTTCAAGGTTTACTCTGCTTTCATCAATATAAAACCAATTGATTAAAAGCCTTACATCGACCGAATCAACTGTCTGGGTAAAGGTATATTTGTTTTCATTGAGCAAGGATTGTTCTTGAAATGGAGTGGGAGATGGGGAAGAAGTGGCCGCCGTTTCAGGTGACTTGGTTTCTCTAAGCATATTAGCGTTTATCTGAGAAGAAAGGGGGGAAGGGGAATAAGACACCTCCGCATCTGGTGACCGGGTTCCGTCATTAATGTTTGCGTCTTTGCCCCATATATTTGGAAAAGCTAAATAAATAATCAGGATGCCAGCCAGCAGTCCTGAACTTGCAAAAATCAATTTTTATCTTTTCATGGGAATCCTCCGTAGTGATTTTTCAATATTATTAACCACTTCAGGAGTGGATACTACTGTGGATTCCCGTAAACCATCTGCCCCCAATCCATTGGATGAATGATTATTGTAGCTTGTAATCGCAAGAATTGCTTCTGACCGAGAACTTACCCCTAGCTTGGCAAAGATATTACCCATGTGATACTCAACCGTGCGGTTGGTTATGCCAAGACCAAAAGCAATTTGTTTGTTGCTCTTGCCTTGCAGAAGGAGGTCAACAACTGCTTTTTCTCTTTCACTGAATGAATTGGGAAACTCCATGACAATCCTTTACCTTGTTGGATCAATAACAATTGAGGATAAATAATTGTACCTTAGTCAACTCTTGTATTTTTGATAAGCGATCAAATAGTACCTGTGGGTTTCCACAGTCCAACTATCTGGGTTAAGGTAGGGATTTCAACAGGTCAGCTCTCTGTCATTAGGAGTCAATGGAGGGGAGCAAACTGGGGTTCGCCCCCCTCTCACTGCTTATATCAATCGACTCCTCGCTGATTTATTGGATCACCAGCCCTTCGAGCTGACCATGCAATCCGTTCAAGATATAGCTATCACAGGTACCCAAGTTGATCAGGAGCACTTTTTGCACATAGGGATCCTCTGTCCCGATGCTCACCCCCAGCCAACCGGATGAGGTCCAGGCGATGCCAACTGCGCCGACGCTATCCAATACCAGATGCATGTCACTGCCATCAGGGTGGACGAGGTACAGGCTGCTGTTATCCCGACCGCGGTATGCGATCCAATTTCCATCCGGGGAAAGCATGGGATTAAGGAATTTCGGCGTGCCATTCTCGATGGTGAAGAGGTCCCGGGTCGTGCTGCTGGCCAGGTCATAGGAATATACCTTCCAGGCGGCGCCTCCGGTATAAGGCGCGACGAAATAAAGCTTGCCATCCGGTGACCAGCCAATGGCCGATTCGTAACTTAAATCAGAGATTTGGCGTGCTGGGGTACCATCCAGGTTGATGATAAATACACTATCCACGATGCCATCACTCATACCCACGTAAGCGATCTGCCTGCCATCCGGCGACCAGTGCATGTTGAAACCCGTACCCGGCAGGACTTTTTCCGCCTTCGTGGACAGATCCATCACGTGGATGCCGTCTGCAGCCGGGTAGGCCATCTGGCTACCATCCGGTGAGAAAATCCCTCCACTGGCATCTGCAGCCAACACCTGCTTGCCGCTGCCATCCAGGTTGTAGAGGACGAGCCCCCACTTTTCCGAATTATCCAACGGTTCATACATCAGCGTCGATCCGCTAAACAGACCGACTGGAGCCGATTGTACCTGCGCGAGCGAGTCTGCTGATAGACACACACTGGGCTGGTGAGTTGGATTTACCGGTAGATCCGTGCGAACCGTGGCGGGAGACCATTGCTCCTGCCAGGTGACCGAGTCGCCGATCAACACAAGGTTGGAAATGTCAACGTCCAGTACACCTGTGGGGAGCTGGGCATAAGCCAGAGTTGTTTCAAACTTACCGTTTGTCAGACCTCCGCCGCCTCCGCCGCCACCACCATTGGGGGTATATCCCTCAATCTGCACTCCGACGCTGTAAACTTTCGGGTCAACCTGAAAATTAAACGAGTAGCTTCCTTGCGAATTGGCAGTGATCGAGGTTAACATCAAGGTGTGACCTGCAAGCTGAATTTCACGGTTAAGATCCCATTCCTGACCCGGCTGCGGATTGGAACCGGCATCGAAGGTAAACTGGGTTGTGGCGTCGGGGTTTGATGGGAGCAGGATTGCACCCGAAAAGCTGATGGTCAGGGGATAGACCAGGCCGGCAGCCTTGAATTGCGCCGCCCAACCGGTGCCACCCGGTTCCTGGTTGATCGCCTCGTTGACGTCCTGTGGATAGGTATAAGCTACCTTCTTCCCGCTGGCATCATGGATCTCCATGGCACCGGTCTGTTGAAAGGATTCGCCGGGTTTACTTTGGGGTTGAAAACTTCCAATCAGGATGTAGCCATCGCTGGTTTCGATCACTTTGCTCACCGTCACAGAATTATCCGCAGTCGGGATGGAAGTACCGTTGGTAGTGGCACTCGGGTTCAAGGTGATCTGCGAAGAGGGCGAAAGCTCGATCACAGGCATCACAGTCAGATCTGGTGGAGCAGGTACGAAGCGCAGCGGCAACTCCCAGTTTTCCGGTACTTTGCCGGGCAAGGTATTGGCGATGCACGGAATCACAAAAACAACCTCGTTCACGCTCGTGGGTACAGGCTCGTAACCATAATTGATTTGAGCAAGTTGCGTCCCATCCGCGAGGAGTAAATATTCGCGCGACCAGCAGCCCGCCACGTCCTCGCGGTCTGGGTAGGCTGATCCGGGGACACCAAAGATTCGATACGCGATTTGGGTCCTATCACCTGTCAATGTCGCTGAAGTTACCGTGACCGTGATTCCATCGCGTGTGACACTGACCGGCTCGGCTAACACCCGGATAGGGTTGCTCTGATCCACGATTCCCACCCCTGGAATGTAACCAAAGAGTTTCAAGAACTCCGCGTAAACACGCTGTGGACCAATGGCCAACATGCCAATGATCGCCAGAGTAAGAATCGCCAGAGCAACGGTCCACGCAGGTCGCAATCCAAAGAAAGGATGATGTTTTCGAGATTTTGCAACCGCACGTTGCATCAAATCACCATATACTTGGTCGACAAATTCGGGTCGGATCTCTGGTACAGCGAAAGATTGGCGAACATTCTCTTCAAACTGAGGGCTTGAAATCCATTCAGTCATTTGAAACCTCCAACTGGCTATGCAACCGTGCCAGTAACCGGTAAATTGATTTTTTGACCGCTTCTTCATTGCGATGCAGCAAATAGGCAATCTCAGGAAAACTCATATCAGCAAGAAATCGAAGGCGCAGCAAGTCACGATCTTCCTCTGGCAATGTCTGGATAAGTTTTGATAGCGCTGCAGTCTGTTCTGATTGAATTATCCCGTATAAGGGATCGTTTTCCACAGGGATATCCTCAATTTCGTCAATAGATGATGTATTTTTTCGTTGACGAAAATGATCTATCGCTTTATTGCGGGCAATTGTAAACAACCAGGAAGCGAAATGCTCATCCTTTCGAAATCTATCAAAGGATTCAAACGCGGTTAGAAATGTTTGAGCAGTGATATCTTCTGCATCATGCACACACCCAATCCGGCTGTATAGATATCGGAAAACTTGTTCTACATACAGCTGATACAACTCCCCAAATACCTTGGGATCCTGTTTGGCAGCTCTGATAATCTTTAATTCATCTGACTCACGATTGATTTTTTCGGATGTCAACACAATATTGCTTTCTGCCATAAATTTCCTTTCAGATCGTTTTCACAATATCCTGCAGGTTTTTAGTAATTTTGAGCTCTATATGTAAGACGGAAAAACATGGCAAAGGGGACAATTAGATTATTTCAATTATGGGCTTCAGTAGTTTTTCTGGCAAGGATACCGTTTTCATTATTGACAAAAGTATACTCTAGTATTACTATATTAAAAACTGGAGGTTGAAATGCCGAAAACAAATTCTGCGAGTAAACCAGTACGTTCTTTTCGAATAAGTCCAGAAGGTGTGAGTCAATTAAGAGCAATGGCAAGCGTGATGGGACGGAGTGAAAGCGATGTGATTGAGGTTGCACTTGACCGAATGTATCGGGAGGAAATTCGTTATAACCGGGTCCTACGAGAGGGAGCCCGACTAGAAGATCAGTATCAGACAGATAAAAAAAATGAAGGAGAAAATGAAATTCATCGTAGTGATTCTTAAGTTGATTGGATGGGTTGTCAAAACTGCAGTCATCCTGGCGATTTGCTCCAGTATTTTATTCGTTGCCTACAAAGGAAACCAACCTATGCAGGTTCCTGAAGCTCCAAAAGGGATGACCTACTTCGAATTCGTTGCTGACCGGATAGATGCCGCAAAAACGGTTGAACCTTCCCGGTGCGGGTGGGGTATGATGTTATCTTTAGCCACCCTGGGTCCAATTTATTCATTTGTTTATACCGAAGTAGGCATCCACCCGGATGGAGCTCTTGCGCGAGGCACCGCCCCAGATCCAGATATCCCAAAAGATGTGGCAAATGCTAAGTGGTATGAAGTGCCTGGAATCTGGTGGAATACGGTTGAAAGATTATCCTGGACGATGGTGGGGAAGCCGGCAGCTTATGGATGTAAGTTTAGAGAAGTAGATTGTCTAAGATGATGACAACTGATGCTTATTCAAGGCAGCGAAACGGTTTTTTAGTCGGTGGGTTTTTATTCAAGTATCAGAGTGCGCGATCAATCTAAATTAAGTCGTTACCTAAAAAAAAGAAGACTTTATTTATTAATCTAATCACTTAATCCCTACCTTTAAAAGATTTTAGACTGCTTAATACCGGCATGCGATTTATTTTATGCCCTTGATAATTACCCTGCGTAAATTACCAAGGGCATCGGTACATCAGCGAATTTATGAAGTTTTCTCCCAATAGGACACCTTTTCGCGAATTACAATCGCTTCGTGCGCAGCAATTGGGCATTGATAGCCACGATGACTGTGCTCAGCGACATAAAGATGGCGCCAACAGCGGGTGAGAGTAATATGCCCCACGGTGCCAACACTCCAGCTGCCAGAGGAATAGCGATTACATTGTACCCTGCCGCCCAGATCAGATTCTGGCGCATCTTGCGGTAGCTGGCTCGGCTCAGTTCGATCACCTTGACCACATCCAGCGGGTTGGATTTCACCAGAATGATCCCAGCGCTCTCCACGGCCACGTCCGTTCCACTGCCGATTGCAATGCCCACATCTGCGCGGGTCAATGCAGGAGCGTCATTTACACCATCTCCAACCATCGCCACGCGCAATCCCTGCTTCTGCAGTTCGATTACCTTCTGATCTTTGTTTTCCGGCAGCACCTCGGCAAAATAGGTATCGATACCCAATTCACCTGCCACCGCTTTGGCCACTGCCTGGCTGTCGCCAGTCAGCATAGCCACCTGCACGCCCATCTCATGCAGCCGTTGGATGGCTTCATGGCTCTCTGGGCGGATCACGTCCGCCAAAGCAAGCGATGCCAGCAGCTTGCCATCCTGCACAAGATGAACCACACTTTGCCCTTTGGCGCTGGCAGCTTGATCAAAGGTTGACAGCAATTCAGGAAGCGTGACGTTCAGCATTTCCAGCAATCGTGGTCCGCCAACGTAGACATCATGTCCATTCGTTTTGGCGTGGATACCGCGGCCTTTGATCGCTTCAAAATCCTGCACAACAGGCAAGTCCAGACCCTTCTGCTGCGCAGAGCGGCGGATGCCCTGGGCGATGGTGTGTTCAGAATCGCCTTCCACAGCGGCGGTCAACGCCAGAGCATCCTGCGGTTTAATCCCATCTATGGTTTCGATTCCCACCACCCCAAAACGACCTTCTGTCAGTGTTCCAGTTTTATCAAAGACGATCATGTTGATTTCGCGGGCTGCTTCTAGCGCCAGTCGGTTCCGCACCAGGATGCCATTGTTAGCTCCCATTGCTGTGGTGATGGCCACCACCAGCGGGATGGCAAGACCCAGCGCATGCGGGCAGGCGATCACAAGCACGGTGGCCACGCGCTCGATCACTTTTACATTGAACCCAACCCCAATCGTCCAAGCGATGGCAGTGATCACAGCGGTGCCCAAAGCGATGTAAAACAACCACCCGGCAGCTCGGTCAGCCAACAACTGTGTGCGGCTCTTAGACATCTGAGCCTGCTGCACCAAACGCATGATACCGGCAAGAGCAGTCTGATCGCCTGTGGCGGTCACCCGTACACGCAGGCTGCCATCCCCATTGATTGAACCCCCTACGACCTTTTCACCCGGGTGTTTGTGAACCGGCTTCGACTCGCCGGTAATCATTGATTCGTTTACTGCCGACTCGCCGTCCTCAACCTTGCCATCTGCCGGAACACTAGATCCCGGTCGAACAAGCAGTAGATCCCCGGATTTTAGTTCAGACACAGCCACTTTCGTTATCTGGCCATTGGCTTCTATGCGCTCGGCAGAGTCTGGCATCAATTTAGCCAGGGCGTTTAGAGCGCCTGATGCCTGCCGAATGGAACGCATCTCGATCCAGTGCCCCAGGAGCATGATGGCGATCAATGTCGCCAGCTCCCAGAAGAAATCCATCTGGTTCGCCAGGAACAGACTGGCCACGCTGTAAACAAAAGCTACGATGATGGCCAGGGAGATCAAGGTCATCATACCCGGCTGGCGGTTGCGAATTTCAGGGATTGCCATCTTGATAAAAGGCAAGCCGCCATAAACAAAGACGATTACTGCAAAGATAGGTGTAATCCAACGCGAACCAGGAAATACTGGCATTGAAAATCCCAACAAGGTCTGGAAACCCTGGCTAAAAAGCAGCACCGGCACCGAGAGTATCAGCGATACCCAGAACTTGCGCCTGAACATCTGCTCGTGGCCGGAGTGGTCCACGTGCGCGCCGTGACCCTCATGTCCGTTATGATCCATGGACATATTATGGTCGGCGTGTCCTCCCATACCCATCTCCTTCTTGTTCATTTCATGACCAGCATGGGTTTCATGGTCAGCCGCCATCTTGTCGTGATTGTGCTCGATCCCTGTCATATCATGCATAGGACGGTCGTGTTCATAATTTGAGTGATGCATCGTGGAATGATCTATGTTCTTTATTTTTTCATCGTCTTTTTTAGGTTCGTCATTCATTGTTCACCTAGTATGATTGCAAATAATAAAGGCAGTAATTCAATTTATGTTATTTCACATGCAATAAATATCGCCGACACAATCATCTTGGCTGGATGACGACGTCGGCGAGAGTATCTGTATTTTAACTGGTTTTCGCTGATAATCAAGTTGCCCAACCAAGAGCGTTTTGCGGGGAGGGAGAGCAAATCCTGTGAATTGGCTTTGCCCTCCCAAAATCAGATCATCAGTTAAGTTGAAGCGCGGTCGTCAGGCAGGTATTGCTTCCAGCATAGGTTGAGATGGGTGCCTGAGCGACTTTCCCATCGTAGCTGACGCTTACAGACCCATCAATGTTGCGGGGCAGCCACACCCCTACAAATCCGTTCGCCATGGTGGTCAAGTCGGAATTGACGATCTCTTTTCCTGCTTTATCGGTAATGACTGTGTGAATTTGCTGGTTGACCAGCTCGCCCTGGCAGGATGTCAGGCTGTGTGTACCACAGGGATGTGATTGCGAAAGGTAAGGTGCGAAGGAGAGATAGAACTTATCCTTGGGAAGCACCACCCTAACTTCGTCTGATGCATCTGAGAGGATAAGATAATCGCTGGTGATGCTAGCCCGGAGTCCCGAGGCATCCGATGTGGAACTGTCGAGTTTTTGTACAATTTCCTCAACAGAAAGTCCACTTAATCCATATTTTTCCAGGAAAGCAGTGTTCGATTGGCTTACAGGTTTCTTCACCAGAAAGGCACCGACTGTGATCACAATGACTGCAACGATTATTGCGATTATCAATCCTTGAGGTTTTTTCATTGATTTGGTTTCCTTTTCCTAAAAATTCTATAAATTTGGCCAGATTGGGAGAGTAAATTCAGTGAGTCGGCCTTGCGCTTCCATATTGAAGCTATTAATGAATATCTTTTACCATGGTCTGGTATTGCTCCTGGGTGATCTCACCTCTGGCATATCTTTCGTCAAGGATCTGTTTGGCGGTTGCACTGTTATTTTTTGCGTGCGCGCCATTGTTACCGAACAGCCCCTTGACCAGCAGAACTGCCAGAACGATGATAATGACCCAAAAAACCAGCATGCCACCCATCATTCCAAAACCCATCATCTTTCACCTACCTTGTTCCCAGATCAACTAATAGTTTTTGAAACTCTTCTCGGGTAATCTCACCCTTTGCGTAACGTTCTTTTGCAATATCGACCGCAGAAAGCGTGGTGTTGTTAAATTCTCGTTCCGAATTGTTATTGCTTAATCGCTTCACAATCCAGATAACCAGGAATATCACACCAATGATCAATACGACCGAAATGACCAGGTTGATGAGCATGCCAATCCAACCAAGACCACCGTACCAATAACCCATCATCATAATGTTTCATCCTTTCATGTTGCCCAATCAAGAGCTGTCCGTTTTTTACTTACAGGCTTATCTTAACCTGGGAGGATGAAGCATTATTAAAGGGTTTGTAAAGTTTCGTTAAAGAAAACGGGAAAGTAGTTCCCCTTTATTTGGGAAGGGGGATCAGGAAAGAAAAAGTACTGCCTTTCCCTTCGCCATTACTCTCAGCCCAGATTTTCCCCTGATGTGCCTGGACGAGAGCCTTGGCGATAGTCAAGCCAATACCGCTGCCGCCGCTGGCACGGTTTCTTGACTTGTCGGTGCGGTAGAAGCGATTGAATATGAAGGTGAGTTGTTCGGTGGAGATTCCGATTCCGGTATCCTTAACAGCGAAAAGTATCTCTGACTTTTCCCGGCGCACACTTATGGACACTTTCCCTCCATTGGGAGTATATTGCAAGGCATTTCCCGCCAGGTTCGTGAGCACCTGAATAATACGGTCTTTGTCCACAAAAAGGTTGGGTAAGCCGGTTTCCACGTCAGTCACCAGCTGGATGTTCTTATCTTCGAATTGACGTCCAAAAGTACTTTGAATTCTCTCGATCAAGCGTTCAGGTGGTACAGGGGCGAGATTCAACTGAATTGCCCCAGCTTCCACCCGGCTTAATTCCTGTAGATCATTCACCAGGCGCTGTAGCCGGTCGATTTCTGAGTGGATCTGCTCGTAGGTTTCCGGGTCGGCGGGTAAAACGCCATCCATCAATCCCTCCAGGTATCCTTTGACTGCTGTCAGTGGGGTACGCAGTTCGTGGGTAACATCCCCAATCAGTTGCCTGCGCATGGTCTCAGTCTTTTCCAGCTTATCTGCCATCTGATTGAACCTGAGCGCCAACTGGCCTAATTCATCTGTCTGATCGGCTTGCTGGCCTCCAGGGAGAGCCAACCTTTCTTGGTATTCTCCCTCCGCGATGCGTTGGCTGAGGCTCATCATGTGTAGCATAGGGGTGACCACCTGGCGGCTGATGAAAAAGCTTGCCAGGATTGCTGCAATCAAGGCCGCGAGTGCAGCATATGTGACTGCTTCGTACACTGCCGTGGTGTACTGAGAAAATAACTCGGATTGCATTTGCTGGTTGTTGCCCATCGCGTTAGCATTGTTCATGATCTCGTTCATGCTGGCCATGTGACGCTCAAAAGCCGCAGGGACAGACAAGCTGGCGGCGGTTATCAGAATAATTGCACCAACTAATACCACGAGAACATACGAAAGGAATACTTTCCAAACCAGATGCGTGCGTAAAAACTTCATCATGACATCACCTACTTATCTTCGAACCGGTAACCGACCCCGCGGATTGTTTCGATCATGGATATAATCCCCAGTTTTTGGCGAACATGGCCGATATGGACGTCCACCACCCGATCATCACCAAAATAATCGTATCCCCATATCTTCTCCAACAGTTGTTCGCGGCTGAGCACCATACTCTGATGCTGGGCAAGAGTCAACAGTAAATCAAATTCAACCGAAGTTAGATCGATCAAATTTTCACCGACCCAAACCCGCCTGGCAGCAACATCGATACGAAGGTGCGCGAAATTAAGAACAGCAGCTTCCCCGGCATTCCCAGTTGGGTTCTGTAGGCGCCTGAGAGCTGCCTTGATGCGGGCGACCAGTTCACGCGGACTGAAAGGCTTGGTCAAGTAATCGTCTGCACCGATGGAAAGCCCCACGATCTTATCCGTTTCCTCCGACCGGGCTGTAAGCATGATCACATAAACGTTCGACTCTCGTCTCAGGTTAGCAAGCAGCTCAATCCCGTCCATACCAGGCAGCATGACGTCCAGCACAATGATATCCGGTTTGAAGGAACGGGCGGTAGCCAACCCTGATGGCCCATCATAGGCAGATTGGAATTCATATCCCTCCGTCTTCAAATAGGCACTTAAAACGTTATGAATGGAGGATTCATCGTCGATTATGAGTAACTTGGCAGCAGGCATCTTATTTTCCTTGTAGTAAATTTAATCATATATCCATTTTACATATAAACAGGGATCGGCGGAACTGCCGATCCCTGGTAAGGAGGAGTGTGGATCAGATCATTCCCACATTTCAATAAAGGTGCCGTGCCAGGTGTGCAGGAAAATCTGTCCACTATAGCCATTGACACTCAGCATTCCTGCTGGTTGGTTGTCTTTCATAATATCGATGGTGTAATAACCATAGAAAGGATCTGCATCGATTGCAGTCTTGTATCCGGGATACTGCTGGTCCAGATACTGCTGTGCGAGTTGCAACGCTTGTTCGGCAGAGACAGTCATCTGAGTAGAGGCGGAAGAGGAGTTGTTGTAGTATCCTCCCATCATACCTGCACCGCCCATCATGCCATACCCGCCCATATGTCCATATTTCTGATTCCACATCATGTTCGGCCCATATTCAGGGAAAACCGATAAGGTAGTGGGGTCCACAAGCAACTCCATGGCGCCGATGCCTGTACTTTTTTCGACGATGCGGGCATAGGCGTTATTGTTGAAAACCATGATCTCCTTGAGTTCAAGATCGGAATTGTTCAGGTTCTTCAAATAACCCTCGACAGCCTGTTTGGTCTGGTCGACAGTCAGGGGATTAATATTAGTAGGGTCTTTTTTTTCGAATGAACCTGTCGTGTTAAAACCACCCATCATGTTATATCCGCCCATCATCGAATAGCCTGGATTATTAATCGTCTGCCCTCGGATACCATTCAAAGTGTAATTATTCGCGAAAACATTGGAATGCCCGAGGAAGAGTGCTGTTCCAAAGACTAAGACAGCTACAACAACGCCGCCGATTACCGCTAATGTAATGCCCAAATTTTTATTCATAATGCTTACTCCTGTTCATTTTCAGATTCTCATTACTGTCTTAGTGTATCGAGGATGAGTAAAGGCTCTTTGAAGCATTCTTAAAGATTATGTAAAGATTGGGAGGAGGTGTTTTTGCCTTTCCTCATTTTATAAAAATTTATTATTTTGATTTGACATATTGAAAGCCATAGTTAAGTAGAATTTGCGCTATACGGGCACTGGATTCCTTGCTGAGCAGATGTAATAGGTATTAGTTCAATCGGCTTGACTCAATTCATTCAACCAAATTTAGAATATGCTCCAAGGGAACGAGATTTCTCCGGTGATTTGAACCTACATAAATGTATATACCTAATTTGGTATCCATCCGGATGGAGCTCTTGCGCGAGGTACCACCCCAGATCCAGATATCCCAAAGGATGTGGTTGGTGTGCAATGGTACGAAGTTCTAGGGATTTGGTGGAATACAGTTGAAAGATTATCCTGGACTATGGTAGGGAAGCCGGCAGCTTATGGATGTAAGTTTAGGCCGGTTTTAGTGACTGTAAAACAATGAATAATTATCAGAACGATATCATTTACCACTCAAAAAAAATCGAATAACTCAATATATATTTAATTAAAAAAGTGGGCTGCAATTTGTCATTTGCAGTCCACTATGAGTTTTTGATGGGTGAAGGGTTAACTTTTCAACATTCTCAGCCCGCTACCAATAACCACAAATTCGCTGATCTCGTGCGCCAGTACGGCGATCGGCAGTGTGAACCAACCACCCACTGCACCGATGATCAATACACTAATGACAATCGCAGAAAGGGCCAGGTTCTGATTGACGACAGATTGATTGCGCTTTGCCAGGCGCAATCCATAGGCCAGTTTCTCCAGATCGTCAGCCATCAGCGCAACATCAGCGGTTTCCAGGGCTACATCCGTTCCCGCGGCACCCATGGCGACACCCACGGTTGCTTCAGCCAGCGCGGGGGCGTCGTTGACCCCATCCCCGACCATTGCCACATGCCCATAACGCGAGGTCAGCTCACGGACCTTGACCGCCTTATCCTCCGGCTTTAAGTCCGCGTACACTTCATCGATCCCCAATTCCTGAGCAATTGCCTGGGCGGTGCGCTCATTGTCGCCGGTCAGCATCACCACTTTGTCAATTCCGGCGGCGTGCATGGCATCGATCGCCTTTTGCGCATTGAGACGGATGTTGTCACGGATGGCAATCATCCCCCAGGGGCCTTGATCATCACCTAACAACACCACGGTTTTCCCTTCGCTCTGGAGATGATTAATGTCCCCCCACACATGCTCCAGGGAGACGCCAAGCTTAGAGTGGAACAGGTCTGGACTACCCACGAAGATCGTCCGCCCATCCATACGGGCAGAAGCTCCTGCCCCGGTCATGGAGTGAAATTCAGACAGTTCGATGGGTTGAATACCTTGCGCTTCCACGTACCGGACGATCGCTTGTGCCAGAGGATGGCCGCTGCGTCGTTCAATCCCGGCTGCTGCCGCTAAAAATTCCTGTTTTGAATTTACCAATGGATCCGGATTCTGATTAATTAAGATGATGTCGGTCACTTCCGGCTCACCGCGAGTCAGGGTGCCAGTCTTGTCCATTGCTACGACTTTCACTTTGGCCAGTTCTTCTACATAGATTCCACCTTTGATCAGTACGCCATTACGCGCGCCAGTACCCAGTGAGGCCACCAGGGTAATCGGGATGGAAATGACCAGGGCGCAGGGCGCAGCGGCAACAATGAAGACTGTTGCACGAGTTATCCACATCACCCAGGCTGCGCCAAAAAATAGCGGCGGGACAAGCGCAATGAGGATGCCGATGAGTAAAACGATAGGGCTGTAGCGCGCACCGAAGCGCTCGATAAAGCGTTGGCTTTTGCCTTTCTTTTCCTGGGCTTCTTCGACCATGGTAATAATGCGGGCGATCGTATTATCGGCAAAGGTTTTGGTGGCGCGGATTTCCAGCGCGCCTTCACCGTTGATGCTGCCAGCAAAGACCGGATTACCCACTTGCTTTTCTACCGGAACGCTCTCACCCGTCACCGGGGCCTGGTTGACGCTGGAAGACCCAACCAGCACCTCACCGTCGGTCGCCATGGATTGGCCTGGCTTGACGATGAACACGTCCCCGACCACCAAGTCTTCGACCGGGATTTCCTGCTCGCGACCGTTCCGGCGGACTAACGCTACCTTGGGCGCCAGGTTCATCAAAGCCTTGATTGCGGCGCGCGTTTTCTCCTCGGTATAGCCTTCCGCAGCTTCGCTGATGGAGTAGAGGAAGACCAGCATGGCGCCCTCCAATAACTCACCCATTGCGGAAGCAACCACCGCGGCAACCACCATCAATAATTCAATTCCGATCTGACGCTCGAAGATTAATTCTTCGATAGCCTCGCGACCAAAGTAATAGCCACCGATCAGGATGGCGGCAATAAATATAATCGTCGAGATAAGCGCCGGCGCGCCAGCCAGACCGATGAGCCAACCGACCAGAAGCAGAACACCTGAAGCAAACGCGGTCAACACTTTGGGGTTCTTCCAGGGTTTGGGCTGTTCGGCCATCTCCATCCCTTTTTGGGGTGGGAAACCCAGTGTCTCCAGTTTTTGTTTCAAGGCGCCCGGGTTGGTTTGGTCGGGATTAAAAGTCAAAGCGACTTTGGCAGATTTCGGATAGACCTTCAAACCTACCAGGCCGGCAAAGCCTTCCAATCCTCGTTCGATGTTGGCTGCATCATGCTCGCAGTCCAGATTACTGACCCGTACTTCAATTTTTGTCGATTCCATAGGTTCTCCATTCAATGTAAATTATCTGGTTTCGTCAACCAGACTGATGATCACTTTTTCAACCTCTACGGCAATCTCATCGATGCCTATGTCCGGATAATAATTGGACAAAACCCGTGGCTTGAGGGCGCTGATGTAAGTCTTACCTGCCTCCCCAAAAACACTGATCGGGCAGGGCAGCATCAGCGATATTTTCTTGTCTTTCGCCAGCACCTGGCTGGCGAACTTGGCATTGCACACCTCGACGATCTTCATCGGTTCGCTCTCAAAGCCCTTTGCGGCGAGCGTGGCCTGCACATCGTGAACGTGCAGCACTCGAAAGCCCTTCTCCGCTGCTTTAACCTCGATGGCGGCGACTGTTTCGTCAACGCTTTTAGTGGTTTCCACTGTGTAATCAAAGTTTTCCATGAATCTATTTCCTCCTAAAGTCTCGTTTTTCGAATGACTTGATTTAGTTATCCACAATTTTGTGCTTGTTGCTTGTGGGTGGTTGCTGTCAGCGGGAATGCTCTTTTCAAGGTGTCGGTTCGTCATTCATAAACTTCACCCATTTACCTAAGCGGAATTTCATCGCGGTTCTTGCCCCAATAATCTGCTTTGGTAGATCTGCAACACTTTCATCGGTGACGTGGCCGAGCTTGTGCTCGGAGAGCAGTTGAGTAATTTTGGTAAGCAACGCCCGCCACAAGCTGTCCGTGTCATCATCACTCCATTTGTCGTGTCTTACCTAATTCCTGGGGTCAAGCGAATCTGATCTTGGCCTGCATAATATCAATAGCCAGCCAACTCATCGTGCAGCGTCCTATAGTAACCCTTGCGACTCTCCGCTATGCTTTGATGAAATTTGCGGTGAAAAAGTACCAGGAACCGTGCGTCGCTTGCAGGCGAAAGTCCGCCGCCTCTGCCAGCCGTTGTACCGTTGCGCGGGATTGGTAATGTGGATCAGGGAAGATTTCCGTGATCGAGAGTCTACCGCCTGGTTTGAGCAAAATATAACATTGCCGCAAGGCTGCTTCCCTGTCTGGAATTTCACCCAGCACAGTACACAGGTAAACCACATCAAAACTCTCCGGTGGAACGTTCGGCTGAGTGGCATCGCCCAGGATCATCGTTAGATTAGATGCGCCTACTCGCGCTGCGTGTGTTTTAAGCTTCTCGATCATCCCGAGCTGGATGTCCAGTCCAAAGACTTCACCTCCGGGCAGCACGCGCTTTGCGGTAGGGATCAGAAGTCGACCCGGCCCTGGGCCGATCTCTAATACACGTTGACCTGGCCGAAGTCCGATGCGATCAAGGGTTGTCTGTGTACCAAGCAACCTATCCGACCAGCGGCTGTCTAGCATACTCGCCAACCAGGTCGGGCAGGGTAAAGAACGATTGCGACTCAACCAACGCCAGATCAGGCCGATGCCAACCAGGATCAGTAAAAATTTCACAAGCACCTTCAAAGCTTTCACGCCGTCTGCTCCTTTTCAATGGAATTAATCTTCGGAATAATGAGTAAAAGTAAAAGGCATCCAACCACGATAAAACTATCTGCCAGATTGAAAGTCGGCCAACGCGTGAGACCCCAACCAAAGTCCACGAAATCTGTCACCCGACCATCAGGTAATCGGTCAACAAAATTACCAATTGCTCCACCGATGATTAGTCCGATAGGCCAAGTTACAATAAGTGGTAATTCGTCGCTGAGCATCATCTTCACGAGCCAGATTACGATGCCCACAATAATGATCCCTGTGACAACCAGCGGTCCAATTCCGCCATTGGCGAACAGACCAAACGCAACGCCACTGTTGTACCCAAGGGTCAGACGGAAAAAATTGCCCAAGATGGGTATGGGCGAAGATAATGCCTTTTCAGCCCAAACCTTGGTCAATACATCCAGAAGAAGGACGATCAGAAAGGGAATGAAGATATGAAGTCGTTTTTTCATTTTATTTTCTGTCCCGCGCTTATATCCTGCGGAGAACTGTAACGGGTGCATTCGTACACCCCGCGGGCAACATCGGCCAACAAGGATTCGCCCAAGGCCAGTAGATCGCCCACGCGGTCGTCGCTGAGGCGATACAGGGCAAACTTGCCTTGTTGTTCAGCAGCAACCAGACCGCATTCGCGGAGGCAGCGCAGATGGTTGGAAGTATTGGATTGACTCATACAGGTAGCGGCCACAATTTCTGACACAGTCATGGGACCGTTGCGCAGCACCTGTAAAATGTTCAGGCGCGCCGGGTCGCCAAATCCGCGAAATAGCTTTGATTGAAGTTGAACACCTTCTGAATTGCCTACATTTAGCATTCCAACACTCCTAGAAATATATATTTATATATCATGATACGTTGATATATTATCGAATATAGTTATATTTGTCAAGAGCAGTTGGAAGCATAGATAACCTAGGTTGGATGTATTGAAAACATGGGCTTAGTGGTTTTTTATGTCCTAATATCTATACTTGACATTCAGTCCTTTTTGTAATAAACTAAACATTAGTTGAGCAACCATTCAACAATAAGGTTCTTATGATAGATAATTGTGATATTACAAGCGTGGATGAACAAACAGCAGAACGAGTAGCCAGCCTATTTGAGTCTTTGAGCGATCCAACCCGTGTAAGGATCATTTCAGCCCTGGTTGCCGGTGAGGTGAATGTAGGGGATCTCGTCCAAGCCATGGGATTGAGTAAATCCGCTATTTCACATCAACTCCGGGGTTTGCGCGACAAGCGCGTAATACGCGCAAGGAAAAAAGGCAGACAGGTATTTGTTGCTTTAGATGATGAACACATCAGCGAGCTGTTCAAACGTGGTCTGGACCACGTCTGCCATGAATAATATTCGAATTCCTCATAATCTCATTATTTTCCTTCTATTACTACTGATTACGTTTAGCGTTGGCGTTCATTTTCTCCACGATTTACAACCTGGGGATTCGGACATCTTCGGAATAAGTTCAGGTTCGTGCAATGGAGCCATTCATTACGGAATTTTTATGGGTGTGATCCTTGCAATATTTCTCATTGCATTTTTTGTAAAGATTGAACTTTCCTGCTGGCAATTCCCCCGGACAAGAAAACTTTCAGTTTTCGTACCTCCTCCCATTCGATAACAAAACTCCTAATCAAGTGATGAACAGGCGCTTTTTAGCGTGGCTGGTTTAAATTATGCTTTCAATTTTCAATGTGATTAATTTATAAAGGACATACCAATGATAGAAAAAACGGTGGAAATCTCACTGCCTTTGTTGTTGCCAGAAAATCAAGATGCTTGCGACCATTGTGTAGAGCGATTGCAGACCCGCTTGCAAGCCCAAAGAGGCATTCTCCAAACGCACTTGCATTTGGATCATGATCCAATGGAATTATGCATACATTATGATCCTAACTTAATTTCCTTGGCCGCGGTCAAACGCATTGCTGAGGAGGCTGGATCGGAATTACGCAATCGTTATCACCACGAACAGATTCCTTTTAATGGACTAGATAGCGCTGATTCAGCTACCATGATCGCCAAAGAGCTCGAAGGTATGGATGGGATGCTCCATGCCAGTGTAAGTTATGCCGCAGGGCTGGCAATTGTCGCTTATGATACGAAAATCGTTTCCATGGACCAGATCCAACGCATCATGCGCCGGTTTGGAGCCCGTCTTTTAACGCAGCCAGTAGTAAAAGAAGAAAAGGAAGCTCATGAACATGAGCACGAACACGACCACGGGACGGCACCTTCTTTTCTTCCACATTGGCTTCAGGAGCGCTGGGCAATATTTCTGATTGTCACTGGCGGTGTATTTCTCCTTATAGGTTGGGCTGGGGAGCAATTTTTT
>JAYFNV010000061.1:0-28036 GCA_034933225.1 Anaerolineaceae bacterium
CAGCCTGGCCACCTGGTTGGCCTGCCTGCTGGAAGGCAGCGCTTACGGCATTGCCGTGCCGCAGGGAACCTGGTGGGGCATGCGAGTGCTGGATGAGACCGGTATCTACTCTCTGCGCAGCCCGGTTCAGCCGCTGGCTGCGTTCAGTTTGTTGGTCTTCCTTGGTCTGGCAGAGCTTCTCCTACGCAAAACCAGCCGACCGGGACTGCGCGCCTCACTCCTGCTGTTGGTCTTCTGCCTGGATATGCTGCTCTTCACCTTTATGCGTGCCGACCCGGCTCAAAGCTGGCTGGGAATCCGCATCGAGAGCTGGGCGGCCCTGATTTACACTTTTGCGGCAATATTGAGTACAATTAGGTTCCTCAACTGGATCAAACGTATGCCATCCTTGCGATGGTTTAAAAAGAGAACGATCTCAGAAAGCAAAGCCCTATGAAATTGAACCTCGCCCTCGCTCAAATTAACACCGTTCTGGGAGATGTAGAAAAGAACCTGCAAAAACATCTCTCCCTCATCACCGAAGCCCGTCAAAACGGCGCTGACTTGCTGATCTTCCCGGAACTTTCGCTTACCGGTTACGTGCTGCAAGACCTGGTACCCACCGTTGCCCACCGTGCCGTGGATTCTGATCCCATTTTTCACCGCCTTTTGGAAGAAAGCCAATCCATTGACCTGATGGTCGGGTTCGTAGAAGAAGACGAACGCAACCGATTCCACATCGCTGCTGCCTACCTTTCGGCCGGCAAAGTTCTGCACGTTCACCGCAAGGTTTATCTGCCCACCTACGGCCTTTTTGATGAAGGCCGTTTCTTTGCCTGGGGAGACCAGGTGCGTGCCTTTGATACCCGCTTTGGCCGGGTGGGTATGCTCATCTGCGAAGATTTCTGGCATGCCTCCCTGCCTTATTTGCTCTGGCTGGATGGCGCCGATATCTTTTTGTTTGCATCTGCCAGCCCTGGCCGCGGCCTGCCTCACCCCGCTACAGATGGCGAAGACGCCCGTTTGGATTCCGCGCGCTGGGTGGATGAGATCAACCGCGCTTATGCCGGTATGTTCACCTCTTTTGTGGCGCACACCAACCGCGTTGGCTTTGAAGACGGCCTCAACTTTTGGGGAGGCGCCAGCGTGTACACCCCCGATGGCGTTGCCCTGGTACATGCACCTCAGCACGAAGAGGCCCTCACCTTTGTGGAACTGGACCTCAATCAACTGCACCGCACCCGCGCACGACTGCCTTTATTGCGCGACGAACGTACCAGCATGGTTCTGCGCGAATTGATGCGCATCACCTCAAAATAAAGGACGAGCACCTCTATGCTGAAACTTTTACCGTTTGAATTTTCCGGAGGAAAACATGTCTGATCTGTCCATTGATACCGACCTGGCACGCAAGATCCTCACCGGCTTTATCCAATCAGAGATCACCCGCGCGGGCTTTCACAAGGCTGTGCTGGGGCTTTCAGGCGGCATCGATTCTGCCCTGGCCTGTTACCTGGCCGCAGAAGCACTTGGCCCTGAGAATGTGCTCGCCATCCGCATGCCCTACAAGACCAGCTCACAGGGGTCGCTGGATCACGCCCAACTGGTGATCGATGATCTCAAAATTCAGGCGCTGACCATTCCCATCACCGAGATGGTAGATCCGCTCATCGAGCGCTTCCCCGATATGGAAAACCGCCGCAAAGGCAATATCATGGCCCGCCAGCGCATGATCATCCTCTTTGACCAGTCCGAATCCTTCAAAGGGTTGGTGCTCGGTACCGGCAACAAGACCGAGATCCTGCTGGGCTACTCCACCCTGTATGGTGATTCTGCCTGTGCGCTCAACCCCATTGGTGACCTGTACAAAGCCCAGGTACGCCAGCTTTCCAAAGCCGTGGGCGTACCCCAACCCATCCTGGACAAGGCTCCCTCGGCGGACCTTTGGGTGGGCCAGACCGATGAGACCGAACTCGGCTTCACCTACGAACAGGCCGACCAAATCCTCTATTTGCTCATTGACCAACGCTACACCCCGCAGGAATGCGTGGATGCCGGTTTCAAAGAAGAGTTTGTTCGTGCAGTGCTGCAACGTGTGCGCCGCAATCAATTCAAGCGGGTACTGCCGCCCATCGCTAAATTAAGCAACCGTACCGTGGGATACGACTTCTTATACCTGAGAGACTGGGGAACCTAGACTTTTGCCGACAATTAAACAGTTGTTTCACATCCCCCCTGCCCTAAAAAACAACCGGCGTTACGCCATGTACTGGGCAGGGTTATTGATCTCTAATACAGGATCCCAGATGCAAGTCTGGGCCATTTTTTGGCATTTGCGTGTGCTCAGCGATGACCCGATTGTGGTCAGCGGCATCGGTATAGCCAAATTTGTGCCCATTTTGCTCTTCGCGCTTATCGGCGGGCTGGTAGCAGATACCTTTGACCGGCGCCGGGTGGTGCTCATCACCCAAACCTGCATGATCCTCATTGCCACCGCATTGGGGCTGCTCACCTATTTTGGACATATCCAGTTGTGGCACATGTACGTGTTGGTGGCCATTCAGGGCATCGCCGTATCTTTTGATGGCCCTTCGCGCCAATCGATGGTGCCGGCCATTGTGCCGCGGGAAGACCTGCCCAGCGCATTCGGCCTGCAATCCATCGCCGCCGATGTGGGTGCTGTGGTGGGGCCTGCTCTGTGCGGATTGGTCATCGCCACACTTGGACTGCAATGGATCTACTGGATCAACGCCGTTTCGTTCTTGGCGGTGATCATCGCCCTCATCAATATGGGACCTATCCCCAGCCCGCGCAGTTTGAACGTCAACAAGGCCATGAACCCGTTCAAACGGCTCAATTTTGCCGAGATCCCGGCAGGCATTCGCTTTATTATGGGGCACCCCATCATCCTCTCCAGCATGCTGCTGGATTTCTTCGCCACCTTCTTCTCCTCGGCCAATACCCTGATGCCCTTCATCGCCACCGACGTGCTGCACACCGATGCCATCGGCTACGGCTGGCTCTCGGCCGCCCAATCCATCGGTGCCGTGACGGTAGCCCTGTTCATGGCCCAGGCCAACGGCGTTCGCAAACAGGGGAAGTTGTTGTTGTGGGGGGTAGGCGCTTTTGGGGTGGCCACGGCCGTCTTTGGGCTGTCGCGTAATTACGCTCTCACCATGCTGGCCCTCATCGTGGTCGGCGCAGGCGATGCCATCAGCACCGTGCTGCGTAACACCATCCGCCAGTTGCAGACGCCAGATGAGATGCGCGGACGCATGGTGAGCATCAATCAGATCTTCTTTGCCGGCGGCCCACAGTTGGGCGAGGTCGAAGCCGGCATTGTGGCCTCCACCCTGGGCACACCGTTCGCCATCATCAGCGGCGGCATCGGCTGCGTGATCGCCGTGCTCTTTACAGCCTTCCGCTACCCCGCCCTGCGCAACTACAACGGCGATGAGGAAGTGCTGGCAGGGGCGAAGGGATAGACGATTCGTTTTATAAAAAAAATATCAAAAACGAATAAAACGAATCGGAAAATTAATAGATTTTATGTTCTATAATTGATTATACAACAGGTGTCAAGAGGGGCAGCGGTGTGATAATAATCTACGGTAGTTTGTTTTTGAGTTTTGCACATTGTTGGTATACAGCCACTTCGTCAGCGTGATCGGGTTCCGGTAGTCCCCCGCCCAGGTGTCTTTGCTGATGAACTTCGCTGAAACTGAATCGTACCAGTATGCATAATGAGATAACTCTTCTACCAACAGTGCACCTAATAAGATTCGGATATAAGCTTATTTTACTGGCAATACTTCCAGATTTTTTATTGAGTAAATTTTGCCCCTTGAGTCAAATAAAATATATCCGTCTTTGAGAGAAAGACTGATCGATAAACTGTCTATAGAAACATCCTTTAGAGAAGAGCTAGTAATCTCGTCTTTAAATACGTCTGTAAACAAGTATTTGTAGATATACAAAAACTCAGATTTCGATTTAATCTCATGTACTTCATCTTGATGAATGGTGATCCAAAGCGGAAAATTAAGCTGTTCTAAAATGGCCGCCTTGTCATCATTCTTTAAATTTTCAATGAAATCTAGAATGGCTCTTTCAAAGATCTGCGTCTGAGCAGATGTGAACCCAGGGTAATTGTTTGCGGTTTGCGTCGGACCAGGTGTCTCAGTAGCAATTGGGGTGTAGCCATCATCCATCAGCTGCGAATATACGCTTATCATGAGCGTAAAAGGTTGTATAGTCAGCGAATCCTTTACTGGGTATACAATTGCCAAATGTCCCATGTTAGTTAATATACAATATGAGCCACCTCTATTTACCCAGAAAGATTGCCCATCATAAGATATTTCATCAAAACCGATCAATGGAAAAGCGCTTTCACAGTCTGAATAATTCAAATTTCTTTTGTCAAAATAATAATACTGTGCATGATTGAGTGGACGTAAAATGTAAGTTGTACCCATGCTTCCTGTAGAAGCTAAAATTTCTACGTCGCTATTCGTTAACCAGTTATCAGTCAATTCATCCAAATTTAAGTAAAAACTTCCGCTTGGAATTACCCCAAAATTGAATGAGGCTAAAGCGTTTTTATAAATATACTGCTTTTCAGTTACTGTGGGTACCGAGAAAGAAATTGGGGTTTTTTGTTCACAATCTACTGTTCCCCACGTCAAAAAATTGTTATTACTTTCAACGGTCACAGTAGCATTTGCTTTGGGAGAAGGCGTGGCAGTTGGAAAAACAATATTTTCAATGCCCGAAGTAATTACTATCGATGTGATCATTTCCTGCCTTGTAGAACTGGCAGGAATCGGACTCATCGTTGGTGTTGCAGACGAAGCTTCGCTAGCCGGTGCTTTATCAATTGCGGTGATACATCCAGACAGTAGAACAAGGGCAGTTAAATAAACCAAGATTTTTGATTTGTGATTCGCTGGCCAAATCCTTGACATCGCTTTCCCTTCTATTTGGTTCGATCAGACCATGCGTAACTTAATGACCACCTCTCGCTAATAAATTATACAGTTCTTCGGCGTTAAAGAATAAAGTGGGGCGATTCGTGGATCGCAACTTTCAAAGCAATTTTGGGGGTCTATAGGCACCTCCTATTATTTAGAGCCGCTACTTTTAACCAATTTTTATTGATTTTCCTGATTAGATATTTCTAATATACGACCCAAAACGTCAAAATCAACAAAACCATGTGGTAATGAAAGCCGAAAAGATGTCCCGTCTGTTGACACATCCATTAAACTTGACAGTGATATTTCCTTTTTAAAATTTTCGGTAAACAAGTTCTCATAAAAATAATAAAACTCGGATTTTGAATTTAGGTATTGAGACGTCGTTTCTGTTGGTGGTCTAACTTTTAAAGGAAAGGACAGTTTTGCGGCAATTGCCCCTTTATCGTTCTTTTTAACATTCTCGATAAATAATTGTACTGATTTATCAACTGTTTCTGACTGTTCGCGTGAAAACCCTGGATATTTATTGTAGGTTGGTGTTGGGCCAGGTGTAAAGGTAGCAACGGGGATATAGATCGTTTCTAATACTTGTTTATACACCGTTATTACTATTGTAAAATTTTGCCGGTATAGCGTATCCATAACGGAATGGACAACGGCCATATGTCCTTCATTGGTTAAAATACAGAAGTCCCCACCCCAATTAATCCCTTTCGCTTGCACTATATATGAAAGTTCATCAAACCCAGTTAATGGATATTCTGCCATACACATTTCCAGATCCAATTTTTTATCTGCATAATAATATTGTGCATGATTGAGAGGGTTTAAGTAATAGGACGTACCCCCACTCCCTGTCGAAGCTCGTATCTCGATATCGCTATTAGTCAGTCCATTGTTATTCAGATCATCTAAATTTAGATAGAAATTGCCGGTTGGCACAATCCCAAAATTATACGAAGCCAGGGCATTTTTATAAATATATTCGTTTCCACTGACGGTTGGCATCGAAAAAGCTATTGGGGTTTTTTGTTCATAATCTACTGTTCTCCAGTACAAGAATTTGCCACTATCGATGGTCGCGGTGATGTTTGCTTTTGGTGAAGGGGTGGCGGTTGGAAAAACAATATTTCCAATAGCTGAAGGAAATTCTGTTAGCGTGATCGTTTCTTCCTTTGAAGCACTGGCAGGAATTGGACTCATTGTTGGCTCGGCAGACGGAATTTCTCCACTCGGTGCTTTATCAATTGTCGTTATACATCCAGACAGTAGAACAAGGGCAGTAAAATAAACCAATATCTTTGATCTGTACTTCACTGGCCAAATCCTTGAAATCTCTTTCCCTCCTTTTTGGTTCGATCAGACCATTCGTAACTTAAAGACCACCTTTCGCTAATAAATTATACAGTTCTTCGGCGGTTAAAAAATAAAGTGGGGCGATTCGTGAATCGCCCCTACCCAAAATATCCAAAATGCCTCCAATAACAGGAGGCATTGCTTTTGAATTTATTCTCAACTCTCTTCGCTCAACCTGGCCCACTCTTCCATGCGCTCTTCCAGGTCTTGCTGCACGCGGGCGTACTCTTCTGACAGGCGTTGAACTTTGCTGCCATCAGAGGGTGGGTTCTCCAGTTGAACTTCAATCGTTTTGAGGTGCTGTTCCAGCATGTTCACTTCGCTTTCCAATGCCGCCAGCCGCTCTTTGAGCTTGCGCTGCTGGTCCTTGGATAGGCCGCTTTTTTCTTTCTTTTCGCGCTGTAAGGACGCCGAACTGTTCTTGATGGTGACGGCCCCATCCGCCTGCTGACGGGTGGCCTTGAACTCGCTATACGTGCCTTCAAACACGTTGAGGGTACGTTCGCCCGGCACCACTTCCCAGATCTGGGTGGCCAGGGCGTCGATGAGATAGCGGTCATGCGAAACCAGCAGGATGGTGCCGCCAAAATCGGCCAGCACATTCTGCAGCACTTCCTGGCTGGGCAAGTCCAGATGGTTGGTGGGCTCATCCAGCAGCATCAGGTTGGCACTGGTCAGGGCCAGACAGGCCATAGCCAGGCGGCCGCGCTCGCCGCCGGAAAGCAGTTTGACCTGCTTGAAGACATCATCACCGGTAAAGAGGAACTTGGCCAGGTAGTCGCGCACCTCGGCGGGCAGCATCCTGGGGGCGATGCCCTGGATCTCTTCGATGAGCGTCCATTCCGGGTGCAGATCTTCGTGCGCCTGGGCAAAATAGCCGATCTGTAAATTGGACCCCAATACGGCTTCGCCGGCCAGGGGAGGCAGCTTTTCCAGCAGGGTCTTCAAGAAGGTCGTCTTGCCCGCTCCATTCGGACCAATGATGGCCGCACACTCGCCGCGCACCAGGGTCAGATCGGGGACCACAAAGAGCGGCTTGCCTTCATCCGCGTAGCCCACGCTCAGGGCACGCGTGCGCAGCACCAGATCACCAGAACGGGCCGCCTGGTTGAGGTGCAAATGCAGCGACCGTTTCTGGGTGGGCGGGGTGAGGCGTGATTCCTCCAGCAAGCGTTCCAACCGTTTACGCCGCCCCTGTGCCTGACGGGTGTTCTGCCCGGCAATGTTGCGGCGAATATATTCTTCTTCTTTTTCAATAAACTCAGACTGCGCCTCAAATTCTTCAATGCGGCGCTGATAGCGTTCTTCGCGCTGTTTCAGATAGGCGCTGTAATTGCCGTGGTATTCTTCCAGGATCGGGGTCATTTCCCAGATATTGGTGGCCACCTGGTCCAGAAAATAGCGGTCATGCGAGACGATCAGCACGGCGCCGTTCCAATTTTTGAGGTAATCTTCCAGCCATTCCACCGCGGCAATATCCAGGTGGTTGGTGGGCTCATCCAGCAGGAGCAGATCTGGCTCTGAGAGGAGCAAGCGGGCCAGGAGGGCACGGGTACGCTGACCCCCTGAAAGCTGGGTGAGCGGACGTTTCTCATCTGCCTTGCTGAAACCGAGGCCGGTGAGGGTCATGCGAATGCGTGTTTCGTAGGTATAGCCGCCCTGTGCCTCAAAATCTGCCTGCAAACGGCCATAGGCAACCATCAGCTCTTCAGATTGGCCGTCGCGGGTCATCTGTTCTTCCAATTTGTGCAGCTCGGTCTGGCGGTCAATGAGCGGTTGGAACACGTGAACGCATTCCTGCCACAAATTGTGATCCCCGCTCAGCTTGGCTTCCTGGGGCAGATAGCCCAGGCGGGTGCCGCGCGCAAAATTGACCGTGCCGCCAGAGGAATCCTCTTCGCCGACCAGGATCTTCAGCAGTGTGGTCTTGCCAATGCCGTTGGCGCCCACCAGCCCGATGCGGCTCTTGTGGGGAATCGAAAATGAGACATCGCTGAAGATATCCAGCGCGCCGAAGGATTTGGAAAGGGATTGAGCGGTCAATACAGGCATAACTTGATCCTAAACAAAGCGTTTGTAGTATACCATAGCGGATTAAACAAAAAGTCCCGCAAGGATTTCTGCGGGACTCAAGCATTTTTCTGTGAAAATTAAGGTAAAACCTGCCAGAGGATCAATTGATTATCTGCGCCGCTGGAGACAAGCGATTTTCCGTCAGGCGAGAAGGCCACCTGCCCGGTTGCATCACTGTGACCGGAGAGGGAGACCAGTTGTGTCTTCGAGGCGACGTCCCAGACCTGCACGTTGTCACCAACCGTGACGGCCAGCAAAGATCCATCCGGGGAGAAGCTGAGGCCGCTGGCGGTTTGGTCCAGTACCAGGTCACCCAAGGCAGTGCCGGTAACGGCATCCCACAGGGTGACAGCAGGGGTGAAGTTGCCATTGAGGGTCTTGCCAGCGGAGGTCGCCAGAACCTTGCCATCTGGTGAAAGCTTGAAGGCGCTCAAGAAGTCTTCACTGCCGGTACTGGCATTGAGCGTTCCGGAGCCGATCTCCTGAGCCTGGGCGGTGGCACGGGCGTGCCAGACGATATCCGCAGAGTTGCCGACAAAGCCCGCGTCATAGACGGGAGCGGCGGTACTGAATCCGCTCAGGGTCTTGACCTCGGTGCCGTCCATGCCGTAAATGGTCACCGACCAGGCGTCCATCTGCGAGACGGAGTAATATTGGCCGTCTGGCGAGAAGGTGACGTTATTGATCTGGTAGCCGGGGGTGAGCGCACCCACCGGTTTGCTGGTGCCGTTGCTCAGATCGAACAGGGTCAGTGAGCTGAGGTCTTTGGATATGACCGCAATGGTATGTCCATCTGCGGCCACAGCGCTGATGACGCCTTCCCCGGCTGCCCAGATGTTGAGCAGGCCAAGGCTTTTACCATCCAGCAGGGTAGCGTTGTAAACATAATTGCCATTGGCGTCATTGTTGGCGGTCACCAACCCCAGCACAGAAGAATCGCTGGACCAGGTGAGGGACTGCACATTGGAAGCAGGCACAACGGTCACAGCTTTCAACTTGGCCGCGTTGGCGCTGCTGATCAGCAGCGGCTCCGGCTGTGCGGTGGGCGTCACCGGCACGGCGGTGGCCGGCACAGGGGCGGTGATGGTGGGGGCTTCGGTGGCAACGCTGCCCGCAGGCGGGGTAACGGTTGGCAAAGCACAACCGGCAAGGGCAAAGACCAGGATCAAGCTAAGAATGGTCAATAACAGTTTGTGAGATTGTTTCATTTGTTTCCTTTCGTTGAAAACCACGATCATTGCGATTATACCGCCGGAAAACGGCTCAATTGAGTAGTTCGTTCAGTTTGTCTTCGCCCCATTGAATGGCCTTGTCTTTGGCGCTATTCAGCACGGATTCAAGTGATTGCAAGATGGCGGCTTTGACGTTGTTCATGCCCTGATGCACCATTACTTTGACCTCGTGCTTCCAGGTGGCTGCCTGGTACTCAGCATCGGCTTGCATGGCCTGGCTCAGATTGCCGATCTTGCCCACAAATACAACCGGACGCTCGTTCAGCATCAGCACGGCGTTGCCGGAGGCGTCTACCGGGATGGCTGTGCCATATTCTGAGCTGAATGCAGTGGCATCCACAGCATAAGCGCTGAGCGCATCCACCGGCAGGTTAGCCAGGGTGACCGGGTAGGGAGTATCGCCCTCAGAGGCCCGCCAGGCAATGATGACCCACTGACTGCCTTTTTGGAAGCGATATTCAAACACTGAGCCGGTCTGGCCCTGGGGCTGAGAGATAAATTGCGCGCCAGCCAGAACACTATTGAGGTTGCTCATGGCCTGCAGCACCAGCGGCCGATCGGTTGGGTTGATCTGCCAGAAATTTTGGGTGACGCCATTCTCTGCAAACAACTGTACGCTGGCGCGGGTCAACAGATCGGCAAGGGCCTGATCTGAGCTTAAGTTGCGGTTAGCAGTCAGCGCGGTCAGGTCATCGGAAGTCCAGCCCATACCTTCAATGCGCACGGTCTTACCGCCCAATTGACGGGCCAGATCGAGCAGGGCCTGCACTTCGCCGACCATGGTGGTGGAGCTCATGGGCAGAGAAGTGGAGCAACCGGAACTAACGGAGGTGAGGGTGGCTTCGGGCGCAAGCGCACCACGATCGGGGTCGTATTGAATGCTGTCTATCACGCTCCAGGCTTTGGTGCCGTTCACCTCCAGCAAGAAGGTGAGTGGATTGACCGCACAGGAGCCGGCAGCCGCACTGACCAGGCTGCCCATCCAGACCTGATCGTTGGGGTCAGCATTTTTGATGATCTTGCTGGCCGCTTTGACGATCTGGGCGTAAGTAGAAGGATCCGGCTGCATCGATGAAGTGACAGCCGCCGGGTAAAGGAAGGTTCCAGAACCGGAGAGGGTGTTTACATGCGAACCAATCTCCCAAATATCCACCTGGTCGCCAAACTGGTTGACTGCCGCCTGGACAAAGTTCGCCCAGCTTACCAGATACTGGGTCACGTCTATGGAATCGCCCAGGTAAGCCGGCTTGCCGGTGAGCACGGCCACCACCTGCATTCCGGAATTATTTTCAGCCGTAAAAATTGCGCTCAGCGGGCGGGAGGCCGACCAGTTATAGGTGCCCTGGGTAGATTCCACCTCGCTCCAATCGATCACTTCCCGGGCATAGGTCTGCCCGGCAGCTTTTTCTGCTGCCAGCAACGACTCAAAGTTGCCGTCATTGTAAGCACTGCCAGGGCCGGAAGCCACGTTGAGGGCTTCTACCTGTTCAGATTGAATGGGCGTTGAGGAGGAGAACATGGATGCCACAATGGCAGCAATGACCCCCAGAGGTACCAGTTGAAGAATAAAATGGCGTATCAGTTTCATAGACCCGTCTCCCCCAGGAGAGGTTGCAAGAATAGCGCCAGCCCGGGCCATTCAAGCTAGTTGCACGATACATCGTGCAACTACCATTTTAATGAGCCAATAGAAAAAAGAAGGCGCCTAAGCGCCTTCTCCTTCAGTTTCGACTTCTTTTTGTTCTTTCACCATTTTGCGATGCTGCAGCCAGGCCCAGGCAGAAAAGGCCACCGCCGTTAGCATGATGAGCACCACAAACAGAGAAGCATCGTGCAGTCCCTGCACCTGAGCCAGGATCGGCGCCTGGGTGGCATCTGCCATTTCAGCACCTGAGGCATAAGCAGCCACGCGGTATTCCCACAAAGCGCCCAACAGAGCGATGCCAGCCGTCTGCCCAATCACACGGGTGAGAGAGAGCAGCCCGTTGGCCACGCCCAGGCGATGTTTGGGGGCAGAGCCCATCACCGCGCTGTTGTTGGGTGAGGTAAAGAGCCCCATACCCAGTCCCACCGGGATGAAGCGCACAATGTAGCCCAGCATGCTGGTCTGTGAATTTAAGGAAGCCACAGAAACATACCCAAGTGTGGCAATGACCAGCCCCACCAGGGTGATGAAGCGCGAGCCAATACGGTCAGAGATGGCCCCTGCCAGAGGCGCGACCACAGCCATGACCAGTGGGTAGACCACCAGCATCAGCCCGGTCTTTTGCGGGTCATAACCCAGAATATTTTGCAGGTAGAACGGCATGAGCAAGATCGTACCGGCGCTGGCCACGTAGGTGAGCGAGCCGGTGATGAGATTGATGGAGAACAGGCGGCTCTTGAACATGTTCAGGTCGATCATGGGGTCTTGCACTGTTTTCTCAATGCGCAGGAAAATCACCAGAGAAATCAAGAAGACGGCTGCAAACACATAGACCAGCGGGTTGCCCAACCCATACAATTGCACCATGGACAGGCTAAACAAGAAGGAGGCCATGCCGACAAAAAGCGTCACTGCGCCGCCAAGATCAAAGCGCTGATTGCCCAACGGCTTGCGGGCAGGCACAAAGAGCAGCACCAGCACCAGGCCAATGATGCCCACGGGCACATTCACAAAGAAGAGCCAATGCCAGGTGAGGGAGTTGAGGATCAGCCCGCCGATGGTGGGGCCGGTGATGATGCCCACCGATACGAACAACCCGATAATGCCAATAGCTTTACCGCGTTCTTTGTCCGGGAAGGCTTCTGTCACAATGGCCATGCCCAGCGCCATGATCAACGCCGCGCCCACAGCCTGCAGCACCCGAAATCCGATGAGCCAGTACACACTGGGAGCAAGGCCGCACAGCACCGAGCCAAGTGTAAAGATTACCAATCCTGATGTATACAAGGACTTCTTGCCCAGCATATCCGCCAGGCGGCCAATGGAGAGCATCAGTGTGGCCACGGTGAGCATGTAGGCCAGGACCACCCATTCCACCACCGCCAGGGGCTGCCCTAATTCTTGTACCAGGGTATCCAAAGCAATGTTGACAATGCTGCCGTCAATGGTGGCCAAAAAGACGCCGCATGCCACTGCCGACATGACCAGCCACTTTTTGCTGAATTCCGCTGAGTTGTTTTCCATAAGCACCTGAATTGTGAAGTAAAGCCAGATTATATCATTACAAAAAACCCGGTGGAGGGCTCCACCGGGTTGAGCGTTTCAAAAAGAGATCAATATTCTTCGATCAAGGGTTTGCCAACGATCTGATCCACCTTCTCCAACACATCCGGGGTCAGGCGCTCCAGCACTTCAATAGCTTTCAGATTGTTTTGCAGTTGTTCCAGCTTGCTGGCGCCGGTGATCACCGTGGATACGTTGGGGTTCTTCAAGCACCAGGCCAGGGCGAAATGTGTAAGGGAGACACCCACCTCATCGGCCACTGCCTGCAACTTGCGTACCTGGTCAAGGGCTGCTGCATCCGTCAGGCGGTTACGCAGCCACTCAAAGCCAGAAAGGGCACCGCGGGAGCCTTCCGGGATGCCGTTGTTGTATTTGCCGGTGAGCAAACCGGAGGCCAACGGGCTCCAGATGGTGGAACCGTAATGATAATCTTTGAAAACGCGCGCATATTCCACTTCAAAGCGTTCACGGTGCAGAATATTATACTGCGGCTGCTCCATCACCGGTTTATGTAGATGGTTGCGCTCGGCGATCTCAATGGCGGCGATGATCTCTGCGGCACTCCACTCAGAGGTGCCCCAGTAGAGGGCCTTGCCCCATTCGATGAGATTGTGCATAGCCCACACCGTCTCTTCAATGGGGGTGCGGTAATCGGGGCGATGACAGAAGACAAGGTCCAGGTACTCAAGACCCATGCGCTTGAGCGAGCCATTGACCGCTTCGATGAGGTACTTGCGGTTGAGGGTATGGCGTTCATTGGGGCGGTCATTGATACCCCAGAAATACTTGCTGGAAACCACATAACTGGAGCGGCGCCAATTCAATTGCTTGAGGGCAGCGCCCATCACCTCTTCTGACTTACCGGCGGCATACACCTCGGCGTTATCAAAGAAATTGACCCCCGCATCGTAAGCGGTGGACATCATTTTCACGGCGTCTTCTACACCTACCTGGTTCTGAAAGGTCACCCAGGATCCCAAAGACAACTCGCTTACCTGTAAACCACTATTCCCCAGGAATCGATATTGCATTCTGATACCTCCAATAGATCAAACTAGTTATAGTCCCTATTTTATCCCGGTCAGGGAGAATAATCAAAAAAAAGAGGATCCCGGGGGATCCTCTTGAATCACTTATTGACTGCACTGGCTGGATGTGTCCAGGCTTTCGATGTTGGCCAGCCCGCTGCGGGCGCTGGCATCCAGGGTCAGCCCGCACAGGTCAGGACGTGAGACCATGACCTTGAGGTGATAGAAGAGCGGCAGCACCGGCACTTCATCGGCCAGGATCTTGAGTGCGTCTGTACTGGCAGTGCTGGCAACGGCCTTATCCAACCCTGCGGCGATAAGGTTGGTGCAGGCCTGGTCGTAAGCTACATTGGAATATCCGGTCAGGTTCAGCCCACCGTGTTTGGTGCCCAGCCACTCATTGGCGGCACTGGGAATTTCATCAGTGGTGTACAGGTAGCAGGGTGGAATGCGGCCGGTTGTCCAGCCCAACTCAGCCAGATCAAAAGCGCGGCCAAAGATCTGCCCGGCGGGGGCTGAGGCGTACATATCTGCGGTGGAAAGCAGGTTCACCGTTACACCAATGCCGCATTGACCCAGATCGCTCTTCACCTGCTCTGCGATCTTGGAATGCAGGCTGGAATCAGTGGCGCTGTAGGTAATGGCAAAGGGAGTGTCGTCCTGTACATTGGCCACACCCACGGCAACACGCGGGGTGGTGGGGTCATTATCCGTATCCTTCCAACCCACCTCGTCCAATAATTGCTCTGCCTTTTCCGGGTCAAACGCGTAGGTGGTCAGATCGCTGACAAAGAAGGGGTGGTTGGACGCCAGGTAAGTGCTGGGAACACTCGATTTTCCGTACAGGTTGGTATGCACGATCTCATCTCGGTTGATGCAACTGGCAATGGCCTGGCGGGTGCGCACATCGCCAAAGAAATCGGTGCGGTCCAGATAGGGATTAAAGACGTCGTCATAAGAAGCCGGTTTGATGCCAAAGTTGATGCCTTCCCATTCGGGACCTTCAGCAAAGTAGGCCTTCAACTGGCCCTTCATTTCAAGCTCGCGGATGGAGGAGGCCTGGTCTTCCATGGAAACGGAGGTATCGATCACATCACATTCACCGCTGAGCACAGGGGTGATATCTGCGGATTGCACGTTACCTAAAAAGCGAAAGACCACTACATCGTACTTGGGCAGCCCTTCTGAGGCACGGAAGTAATTGGGGTTCTTGACCATGCGGATATGGTCGCCTTGCTGCCATTCGTCGATCTCATAAGGCCCCCAACCGATGGGTTTTTTGGTGGTTGCTTCAACGGTATTCAACTCTTCTGCCGAGTAGGTAGAAAGGGCATGTTTGGGCAGGGGAATCCAGAAGAATGCCGATGGGTTCTGGGTCAAATATCCGGGCACGCCCGTCCAGACAACCGTCTGCGCATCCTGGGCAGTATAACTGGCGGTCTTTTTGGCCAACTTCTTGGAAGCATTAGTAGCCGGATCATTGGCAACTGTGTACGAGTAAACAGAGTCTTCAGCGCTGACGGGTTGACCATCAGACCAGTTGACGCCAGATTTGATCTTGAATTTGACCACCATCTGGGAAACCTTCAGCTCGCTGGTGCCATCCCATTCCATAGCACAATCGGCGCTAGTGCAACCTTCCGGGAAGACCTTGACCCCTTTTTTGAGGGCGACCAGATCGCCTTCAGTGTTGGCCACAATATCGCCTTCACTTACGCTGACCGATTGAATGGTGACGCCGCCATTTTCTTGAGAGGGAATATTCTCCAGGATCACCGGCTGGGGTTCGTAATTCACGGTGTCTATGGGGCCGTCATACAAGCTTTCAAAGATGCTCCAGGCCGACTGCGAAGAATCACCATACAGGTAAAGTGAAGAAGGTTCCTGTCCAAGGCAGATCACCAGGGTTTTCACGGGGACTGCGGTAGCGGTAGGCTCCATAGTGGGGGTGGCGGTGGGTCCGCTGAGCGAGATGCCGCTACCGGAACAAGAAGAAAGCAAGAAAGCGCTGGTCAAGAATGCGGCCAGGGCCATGTTAAGCTTACGTTGGGTCGAGTTTGAGTGCATTGATCATTTCTCCTGCAAATATCAGTAGTTCTATTATAAAGCATTGCAGAATCCAAAATTTTTGAATAAAAAAGGCCTTGAGAATTCACTCAAGGCCTTGTAGTTCTCAAAACTTGCTTAGTTGGAGCCGCGCATTCTGGGGTCGAGCACGTCACGCAGGGCATCGCCTACCAGGTTCCAACCCATAACGAAGAGTACAAGGGTCAGACCAGGCCAGACCACGATGTACCAGTAGGTACCCAGTTCAGTGATCCAGTTACGGGCAAAGGAAAGCACCTGTCCCCAGTCTGCATAACCCACCGGTGTACCGATCCCTAAAAAGGAGAGGGCTGCAAAGGAGAGCACCACATCACCGATACCCAGAGAAGCCAGAACCATGGTCGGGAAGATGGCATTCGGGACAATATGGCGGAAAAGGATGCGGCTGTCTTTGACGCCGATAACGCGGGCGGCCATGACGTAGTCACGCTCTTTAATTGAGAGGATATCGCCGCGGATGATACGCGAGTATCCCATCCAGCCAAATGCGACCAAAGCGATGATCGGTGGCCAAATACTCCGTCCGATCTTGGGGGAGAGCACAGCAGAAAGGATGAGGGCGGCCAGAATATAAGGTAGGGTCATGAACACATCCACCAAACGCATGATGATGTTGTCCACAATACCGCCGTAATAAGCAGAAACGGATCCAATGATCACACCCAAGAGGAAGGTGAGGGCTACAACAATAAACCCAGTTTTGAAGGCGGTGCGGGTACCCCAAATAATGCCATAGAAGACATCATATTGACCCTGGGAGGTACCCAGGACATGGGTCCATTCATCTTTACCCGTTACCAACTTATACCAACCAGGGACCACCTTGGGTTTGTTCGATTTCCAAACAGAACCCATGGGTTTTGGGGTAGAGCTAAAACCATCACGAGGCATCTTGAAAGGATCATTTGGAGTAACAGGCGGGGCGATCAGGGGAGCGAAAGCAGCGATCAGGATGAACATGAAGATCAAAATAAACCCGATGATCGATGCAGGGGTTTTGATCAGCCCTTTTACGATGCGGTAGTTTTCAGGTCCTAAAAAGCGCTCCAACCAGGTGATCTTCCGCACTGGAACTGCATCTATCAACAGGCTGTTATCGCCGCTGGGGGTAGTTTCAGACATTGAAGATCCTCCTAAGACAAGCGAACACGTGGATCGACAACGGCATAGAGCACGTCAACGACCAGGTTCGCTACGATCAGAATCAAGCCATTAAAGATAGCCAGGCCAAGAACAGTGACAACATCAAGCTGGGCGGCAGCACTGGCTGCAGCAGAACCAATGCCAGGGTAGTTGAATACCGTTTCGGTAATGACCACACCACCCAATAAACCAATAATCTGGAAACCAGCCAGGGTCACCACAGGGATCATGGCATTGGGTTTGGCATGTTTGTTGATCACATCATGTTCCGGTAAACCTTTGGCGCGGGCAGTGGTGACGTACTCCATACGTAAAGTTTCAAGCATGGAAGAGCGCGTAACACGGACAAAGGTAGCCCAACTGATGTAAGAGAGGGTAAGAATGGGCAGGAACATGTGGCGGATCACATCCACAAAGACACCAAACTGACCGTTCAACAAAGCATCAAAAGAAAGCAAATGCGTGTAATGTTTGAAATCAGGACCGTTGATGATCATATTGGCCGCATCAGAAACACGACCAGGCGGGAACCACTTAAGTGTGGCGTAAAAGATCATCAACATTAACAAACCAAACACAAAGGTCGGGAAAGACGTACCCACAATACTAAAGATACGGGCTGCCTGGTCAATCCATCCATTATGATGGACAGCAGCCTGAACGCCCAACCAAATACCCACCGACAAAACCGGGAAGATTGCCCAAATGGTGAGATCTAATGTATTCGGAAACCGTTCTGCGATCAGTTGGATCACAGGTTCAGAGGCTGTGCGGGAATAACCAAAATTGCCAAAGAGGATGCCGCCGCGGCGTTCGCCGGAAACGGTATCTATACGGCCAACCAACCAGTTCCAGTACTGAACGTAGGCAGGTTTATCAAGGCCATACTGTTTGATAATACCGTTGATGGCATTTTCATTCTTGGGAATATCACGTACATACAAAGCCGATCTTTCCACAGGGCCAAGGAATTGCAGCATGGCAAAGATCAGGATAGTGACTCCGAACAACAACAATGGTACCAGGAGTATACGTCGGATGATATAAGTGGTCATTTTTCCTTCCTCGCGGTTTTGTCTTCCGAATCAGTCTGGATCTGGTTTCTGGCGATCCAGGCCAATGCCCAAGATAAAACCAGGAATTCGCGGGGGTCTGTTGCCAGACCCCCGCGGCGGTTACAAAGAATTACTGGATGTTGAAGTTGTAGATGATGACGTCCTGCTGGGTGTTGCCAGGGCGGCCGATGCGCAAGCGCAACGGTTTGGCATCATCGACGGTTTCGCATTTAGCGTAGGCATCGGCTGCAGCATCCCACTCGCAGCGTTCGCCAACGAGGGCGTCAGCCTGAGAGCGGTTCTCTACAGGAACATCCACGATATCGGCATCGCCAGCCTGGAGCATGCTGAAGCGGGTACCCCACTCGGGGATGATCTTGATGATTGCGGTCTTGATGCTAGCGACACCAGAGGGGCCACCTTCGTAGGCAGCTTCGGTGCGCCAGTAATCAGGATTGGCAGTCAAAACGATTTCCTGACCAGGAGTGCGGTGATCGAGGACATACGGGCCAGTGCCCATGGCAATGCTGGTGAAGGGATCGTCAGCAGACTGCATGGCATAGAAGTTCTGCCAGGTATCGCAGGAACCATCCCAACCACCGTTTTCAGCAACCCATTTCTCGTTCATAACTGAACCCCAGGTCTGGGTCAGGGTAGCCATCAAAGGAGCCCAAGGCTGAGCAAGATTCAAAGTGACGGTACCGGCGGCATCGTCAGCGACGACAGCGGATTTCACTTTTTCACAGGCAGCGACGAGGGTCGCAGGATCGGCAGCGGCAAGGGTCTCGCGGTCGTCATAGAGGTTGCCCTCGGGATCGACAAGCAGGGAGACATCATCGGTGCCTACACCGAAGAAGGCTTCGTAGTACATCCACTGGGGTGAAGCGGTTCCACCCTGGAGCATACCACGCTGCAGAGAGTAAGCAACATCAGACGGGGTGAGGGTCTCGCCATTGGAGAATTTGACGCCTTCGCGGATCTTGAAGGTGACGGTCTTGCCATCAGCAGAGATGCCACCGTTTTCAACGGAAGGAACTTCGGTTGCCAACTGAGGAACGAATTCACTGGTGGATTCGCCCTTGTAGAAGATCAAGGTTTCGTAAACGTTCTGGATAACTTCGCCAGAGGCGGTATCGTAAGCCAGGGCGGGATCGAAGGTATCGATGTCACCGATGGTGGCGTATACGAAGGTGCTAGGATCTTTGGCAGCGTCGGTCTTGCTCATGGGGTAGAAGAACATACCGGGGAACAAGGGGTTCAAAACACGGCCGGTCACCCAGCGCTGTTCGAAACCATGGCTGGTGGCCAAATCGATGGGTACACCAGGAACCAGATCGTAATACAACTGATTCAACTGATAGTAGATCTCAGAGCGTTTGGCGGGATCGGTCTCAGCAACACCCTGATCAAGAAGGGCTTTGAACTGAGCGCGGAGATCATCCGGCAAATTCTGGCGACCACCATAAGAACCGGTGGTGTACGGCTGATACCAGTTGTGCGGGTCATGGATGTCTTCCAACCAACCAGCGGTCATCACAGGGATTTTGTGGGCGCGCTGGGCAGCCAGGTAGGTCGGCCAGGGCAGACCAAGGACCTCAACGAGGAATTTATCGTTGACGGTGGAGAGGCTGTTGGAGATGATCTCTGCCATGATCTGGCGGGTGGTGTTACCGGTGTTGTAAAGCATCTGCAGGCGGAAGCCTACATTCCAAACATCGGTGCCATCAGTTTCGTCGCCAGCGGCGATACCATCTTTATCGAGGTCAGCCAGCTTGAATTCAGCGGCAGATTTCTCGAGATCGAAGGTATAGTGGGGGGCATTCTCGTCATAGCCGGGCATACCAGGCATAGGCAGTTCGATGGACTGAACAGCTTCGCCATTGTATACATCAGCAATGAAGGTATCCCAGTCGAAGGCATAGCTGAAAGCTTTGCGGATGTGGACATCAGCAAAGAAATCAGGGGGAACGCCATTGCCATCCAACATACCGGATCCAATGTACGGGTTTGATACTGCTGCTTCGGTGGCAGCTACTTCGGTCGGTGCTTCAGTTTCAGCAACGGTTTCGGTAGCAGCGGGAGTAGCAGTCTGGCAAGCACTGAGTGCCATGCTTGCAACAATCAACAGACTAACTAACACAAACAGTTTTCGCATTTTCTTCTCCTCTACTAAAGTGTTGGTGAGTTTTTACTGATACGCAGGGATTATTGAGCGAGATGGCAACCTGGCGATCACTCAACTCCCTGATCGATCACTACTTAACCATGTGGCAGGCAACAAAGTGGTCGGGAGACACTTCTCGGAATTCCGGGCGTGACTCGGCGCAGATCTTGTCGGCCAATGGGCAGCGGGTGCGGAAACGGCACCCTGAGGGCGGGTTCACCGGCGATGGCACGTCCCCTTCAAGAACGATACGTTTGTTGCGTTCTTTGTTGGGGTCTGGAATGGGGACGGCTGAAAGCAACGCCTGAGTATAGGGATGCAGCGGTCTATCGTACAACTCGTTGCGATCGGCGATCTCAACGATGACACCCAAATACATCACGGCGACGCGGTCGCTGATATGGCGAACCATGGAAAGGTCATGAGCAATGAAGAGATAGGTCAAATTGAACTTCTCTTGCAGCTCTTCGAGCAGATTAACGACCTGGGCCTGGATGGAAACATCCAGAGCCGAGATCGGTTCATCACAAACGATGAGTTCCGGCTGCAGAGCCAAAGCGCGGGCAATACCGATACGCTGGCGCTGACCACCGGAGAATTCGTGCGGGTAACGGCTGGCAAAAGCCGGATTTAAGCGAACAAGGTCCAACAATTCTGCAACACGGTCATCCACCTCGGTGCCCTTGGCAATATTGTGAACGGTCAAAGGTTCACCAACAATATCGCGGATGGTCATACGAGGATTCAATGAAGCATAAGGATCCTGGAAGATCATCTGCATGTGGCGGCGTTTTTTGCGCATTTCTTCATGGCTGAGTTTGGTCAGATCAATATCATTGTAGTAAACGTGTCCGGCAGTGGCTTTGTACAGTTGCAAAATGGTACGGCCGGTAGTGGATTTACCACAACCGGATTCGCCAACCAGACCCAATGTCTCACCACGTTTGATATCAAAGGAGACGCCATCTACTGCATGAACCGCTCCCACCTGGCGGCGGATGACGCCGCGGTAGATGGGGAAGTGCATGACAAGATCATCTACTCTGAGAAGGAAGTCATTTTTCTCGCTCATTTGCGCGCGCTCCCGGTTTTAGTATCGACCCAGCATGCAACTCTGTGCTCTGGACCCACTTCTTCCAAAGCCGGATTTTCTTTCCAGCAACGATCCATTACCCATGTGCAGCGGGGCGCAAAGGGGCAGGCAGTTGGTTTGTTAAACAGAACAGGGGGGAACCCTTCAATAGAGAAGAGTTTTTCATTGGTCTTGCTATCCAAACGGGGCAGGCTGCCCAGCAGACCAATGGTGTAAGGATGGGTGGGGTTGGCATACAGGTCATTGACCTGGGCTTCTTCGATAATATAACCACCGTACATTACAATGACGCGCTGAGCCAGGCCGGCAATGACACCCAGGTCGTGGGTGATCCATACAATAGCCATACCCAGTTCATCGCGCAGACGTTTGACCAGGTCGGTGATCTGAGCCTGAATGGTCACGTCAAGTGCGGTAGTGGGTTCATCTGCAATGAGAATTTGGGGGTTACAAGAAAGTGCCATGGCGATCATGACACGCTGGCGCATACCGCCAGAGAACTGATGGGGATAATCGTTGAGGCGTTCACCAGCTCGCGGAATACCGACCATCTCAAGCAATTCAATAGATCGGTTCTTGGCGTGCTTTTTGTCCATGCCCATATGAAGCGTAAGCGGCTCTTCCAATTGTTTACCAATGGTGAGTACCGGGTTCAAAGAGGTCATGGGATCCTGGAAAACCATGGCGATCTGGGCACCACGTACCTGGCGGATCTCTTCCTGGTTCATGGCCAATAGATCTTGACCGTGGAAGAAAGCTTTACCAGCAATAATTTTTCCAGGAGGCATGGGAACGAGCCGTAGCATAGAAAGCATGGTTACGCTTTTACCACAACCGCTTTCGCCAACAACACCCAGCGTTTCTCCTTCTTTCAAACCAAAGGAGACACCGTTGACTGCATGGATTATGCCTTCCGGCGTTTTGAACTGCGTTTCCAGCCCTTGCACATCGAGTAAGGGAGCGGGCATGCACATTATCCTTTACAGTTTGGAGTCTTGCGTTCCGATTCTTAAATGGTCCCAGAACGCACAGTAAACAAAATTATACACGATTTTAATGTTGTCAAACTCATAACTTGTGTTGCATGACTTGCTTATAACAAATACGATACTCTTTCCGAGTCTTTTGGTTGAACTATTCCTCTTGTGTTTGAACGTGGGGTTGTGATTTTTTTAAAAAAGACCCAGCGCACATCCAAGAATGTGTTCTGTAGTCTAGCACGCTCGGAAAAGTGACCATTGGTTATTTTTCCTAAGGTGTTCAGTATGTCGTTCTGTTCAAAGCTAAGAGATTCCAATTGACCAATAAATATCGCATTTCTCAGTATACCGTTATTTGATTTCTGTGTCAAACAAAAGCGATGAATTTTGTCACTAATTGTTTGGACAACTTACCCTATCCTTCCAACTCAGCCTCATCCCCATACCGGAGTTTGAGATAAGAAACATAGCGTTCCTGGCTCACTTTACCGGTATCTACGGCAGCAACCACTGCACAACCCGGTTCATTGCGGTGGGTGCAATCATTGAACTGGCATTCTGAGACCAGATCGCGCAATTCCGGGAAGTATCCATCCAGTTCTTCAGGTTCTGTGTCCCACAGGGCCAGGCGGCGAATGCCGGGCAGATCAGCCACAAAGCCGCCCTCATTAAGCGGGAACAATTCACGGACGACCGTGGTGTGTTTGCCTTTGTTGGTAGCCTCGCTGATCTCATTGACCGCGACACCCAGACCGGGCTGAATGGCGTTGAGCAAGCTGGATTTGCCCACACCGGATGGGCCGGCAAATGCCGAGATCTTATTCACCAGTCTGGCCTTCAGCTCTTCAATGCCAATGCCAGCTTTGGCGGAGGTATACACTACCGGGTAACCCAGATCCGGGTAGATCTTGAACTTTTCTTTTACCTTTTCCAGGTTTTCCAGGTCTACTTTGTTGACCACGATTAAGGAAGGGACGCGTTGCTTTTCACCAACCACCAGGAAACGGTCCAGCATGCGCAGATGTGGTTCTGGGTTGGCGCATGCAAAAATGGCCACCAACTGGTCCGGGTTGGCCAGCAGGATCTGCTGGTAATCTCCACGCGGGGTGGGGTCCATGCGCACAAGGGCGTTCTTGCGCGGCAATATATCTTCGATGACACCTGTATCCGCAGTGAGGCGGGTAATGTTCACATCGTCACCGATGCCCAGAATATCTCCCTGGAAGGTGCGGCGCTTTAAGCGACCGCGTATAACGCAGGTGAACACACCTTCCGGTGTGCTCACCACAAAAAAGCCAGATTGATAACGCGTGATCCTGCCAGTGAGATCGAAAGATTTCATGGAGTGGGGGTTTCTGCAGCGCCGGGAGTGGGAGTCTTGGTCAGGTAGATCGAGGCTTCCCACGGATAAAGCGACTGCGGTTCGCCGGAGAAATAAGATTCCACAATACGACGGAAGATTGGGGCGGCATATTCAGATCCATCCCCGGAGTTTTCTGCGATCACCACAATGGCAATATCAGGCATGTCCGTACGATTTTCGGCAGTAAAGCCGGCAAACCAGGCGTGCGGTAAATCCAAAGATGTGGTGGCCGTACCGGTCTTGCCGTAGACTGAATATTGCAGGCCCAGGAACTTGTTGTAGGCAGTACCGCGCGAATTGCTGACCACTGCCTTCATGCCTTGTTTGATGGCATCCAGGGTGGACTGTGAAATCGGCAAAGTGCCGCGAACTTCAGGGGTGAATGAGGAAACCACTTCTCCATCCACAGTGGTGACCTTTTCGATGATCTGCGGGCGGTACAGAGTGCCTCCGTTGGCAATGGCTGCGATAAAATCGACCACCTGCAGCGGGGTCACCAGCATGTCGCCCTGGCCAATACCCATCTGAGAGGCAGCGCCATCATCAGTAGGGTTGTTGATGCGGCCGGGATCTTCAGAAACTGCGTCAATGCCTGTGGCAGAACCCAGACCAAAACCACGGGCCATATCAGCCAGGTAAGCATCCCCTTTTTGGCGGTAAAGGTCAAGACCAATGTGATAGAAGTACGGGTTACAGGAACGCATAAGCCCTTCCACCAGGGTCAGGGTACCGGAGGGGGGCAAACCTTTATCAAAGGTCCAGTCGTTGTAAGGAGTACCCAGCTCCGTCCACTGGCTGGTGCATTCAAAGGTGGTAGAGGGAGTGTACAGCCCTGATTCCAGCGCTGCAGAGGCAGTAATGAGCTTGAACACTGAGCCAAGTGGGTAAGAAGACTGGGCGGCCCGGTTCCACAGAGGGGAGTTGGGGTCGTTCACCAGATCAGAGAGCTGATACTGGCTATTGTAGCTGTTGGTGGTAAATGCGTTCGGGTCAAAACTGGGCGAGGAGGCCATGGCCAGGATCTTGCCAGTCTTGATATCCATCACCACGGCTGCACCGGTAAAACCGAGCAATGCCTTTTGGGTCTGAATTTGTAAATTTTTATCCAAAGTGGTGGTAATGGAATCTGCGGCTTTGGGATCCTTATGGGCCAGGCGGGTTACCGTGGCACCGTTGGGATCCAACACATACAGGTCGGCAGTCGGTTCGCCGGCCAGCATGGTCTCTGCCCATTTTTCAATTCCGGCCGCGCCCACCTTTTCATCGCCGGCATACCCCAGCGCTTTGTACTTGGCCAGGTCTTCTTCGGTGATGAATTGGGTGTAGCCTACGGCCTGTGGAGCAATGCCGCCATTATAGTAATAACGAGAATTGTAGTCATTGTAGATAAAACCGCTCAACCCATCCATGGTGGTGGCATAAGGGGTGAACCCTTCTTTAGAGACCTCACCCATGGGGATGTAAAAACTGTCCACGTTGTCGTTGTAGGAATCCTGCAAAATATTGGAGGGTTTCTGGGTCATTTCTGCCAGGAATTGCAGAATGGAGCGGATGCTCTTGGCGGTGATGTTGGCGGGGTCAATACCCATGGCCACTGCGTCTGTCTGGGTGGCAATGTAATCGCCGTTGCGGTCAAGGATATCCCCACGCACCGGCTGGCTGATGTTCAGTACCAGGCTGTTGCCGCCCTTCAGTTCAGGCAGGATCATGCCGTCATCCCATTGGATCTTCCAGGCGCCGTTCTCAATGACCATGTTCATGGTCATCTGGCGCTGCAAGAGGCCAAAGAGGGACGACTCAAAATTGACCTGATAACTTACCTCAGCGGAGGAGGGTTTGATGAGGCTGGAAAGGATGCCGTAATCCAGGCTGGTGAGGGTCATGTTCTTGCTGAGCGTCTCGTATTTCGCTTCAAAATCAGCCTGGCTGATGGCGTCTTTGCTGGTCTTGGCCAACATGCCATACATGCCAGCATAATCGCTGTCTTTCCATTTGGTCAGAAAACTTTCAGCAGCAGTAGGAACATCGGGAACACTGGTAGTTTCCACCACCGGGGTGGGTTTGCCGTTGTTGGTTACTTCTGGGGTTTGGGAAGCCTGGCTTGGTTTGGCACAGGCAGATAGTAAAAATAAAAGGGCAAAAGCAAGATTGCGAATTTTCATAATTTCCTCCCGGAGGAGCACCGGAGTTTATCCTACATCTTCTCCATTTAATACTCGGTTAAAGATCGGGCAGTTGTACGCCAGTTCATCCTGGCAAACAAAGGGAACCTGCTTGCGGTCCCCGTAGCCCATACGCCGCAGCACCCGTTCCAGGTGGCAAAGCGGTAGTCCCATCACACTGGCGTAACAGCCCTTAAGCTGATCTACCGGGTGAAAGGGCTCGTTCTGGATGGCATAAGCACCGGCTTTATCCATTGGATCTCCAGACCGGATATATGCCTCGATTTCTTCTTCAGTATATCGGCGCATGTGCACACGGGTGGTGCATAATTCGCGTTCGATCAGGCCTTTGGACGGCGCAATGACCACAATGGCCGTATGCACAAAGTGAACGCGCCCGCGCAGCTTGAGCAAGATCTGACGAGCCTCGGATGCATCTTTGGGTTTGCCAATGATCTCATCGTCCACCGCCACGGTGGTATCGGCAGCCACGATCAGTTCCTTAAAACCGGCCGACCCCGACATTTTGCGACCTTTGCTCAGGGCAATACGCTGCACATAAGCGCGGGCCGATTCGCCTTCGAGAGGCGTTTCATCAACATCTGCCGGACGTACGCTAAAAGGAACCCCGGACCAGGCCAGGATCTGTTTTCGACGCGGCGAGTTTGAAGCCAATACAAGAGATAAGTCAGACATAGCACGTGTAATTTTAACACAGAACAAGTGCTCAAAATTCAAGAGTAGAAATTGCCCTCTTGACTTTGTATACTAATTAGTATATAAATACGGACATGAGAAAAGAAAGCACCCCCAACAAGGAGTTGATCCTGCAAGAAGGCTGGCGGCTGTTCCAACAAAAAGGCTACCGCGGCGTGAGCACAGACGAATTGTGTGAACGATGCTCCATTACCAAACCCACCCTGTACTATTACTTTCAGGACAAGGAAAATCTTTTTGTGCAGATCCTCACCAGCAAACTACAGGAGCTGCATCAAGGCCTTTCGGTGGAGGGAAACTTCAAAGAGCGCCTCAGCGCCTTTTCTCAGGCTCTACTGACTAACTTTCAGACCGGGTACTCGGTACTGGTGCACGACCGCACCCACATCAAAAAGCCGGAGAACCGCACAGCCATACAAACTGCCTTTCGCACAGAATTGTTTGACCCGCTCATGCGACTGATGCAAGACGGCATTCTGGAAGGCACATTACAGCCTGCCAACACAGAATTCCTGACCCTGGTCTTTTTGGGCATTATCAACAACTTTTTAGGCAGAGAAAACAGCTTTGATCTGGAGCAAAACGCTCTGATCGCATTACTCGTAGACCAATTTATTGATGGAGCTAAGAAAAAATGAACCCGAATGTAACTGCAATATTTGAAACTGTATTTAATGTAGTCTATTTACTGACCGTTTGGTACCTGGTCATTTTGATGGCAGTCAAATTGCCCAAAGTGCAGGCAAAGAATAAAACTGTCGCCGGACTCGTTTTGTTGGCTTTCGTACTGCTGGCCGCCGGCGATACCGGCCACGTGGGTTTCCGTGTGGCTGCCCATCTGCTGGGTGACCTGAACAAAACGGTCTCTGTGTTTGGCTCCCCCATGAGCCTGCTCGGCATCGGCATGCTCACCACTGCTTACACAGTGACCCTCTTCTACATGGTCTTTGTGTACGTCTGGCAGGAACGCTTCAACCAGAAGGCAACCTGGTTCACCTGGTTGCTGCTGGCTGCAGGTGTAGCCCGTCTGATCTTCATGGCGCTGCCCGCCAATGATTGGGGCAATACCGTGCCTCCGCAACCGGTAAGCCTGTACCGCAACATTTTCTTGATGGTTCAAGGCGTCGGGCTGATCTGGCTCATTTTCACATCTGCCTATAAGGCCAATGACAATACCTTCAAATGGATCGGCTGGATGGTGGTGGTTTCATACGCTTTTTACACCCCGGTCATCCTCTTTGCCCAACAGATTCCTGTCATTGGCATGCTCATGATCCCCAAGACCATTGCCTACGTCGCCATTGCCATTTTTGCTTATTTTGGCCTTTGGAAAAGCAAAAAAGCCTAGAAGTTTTGTATTTTTTGGTATAAAATGCCTCTTTTTGAGGCATTTTATAA
>JAYFNV010000062.1:0-37170 GCA_034933225.1 Anaerolineaceae bacterium
AATCGAAATTTATCTGTTTACGTCAAACGGAATGGGGAATCCTCCTGTACTGCTACTTGCAGGCTCTGAATAGATCACGGTGTTGCCAGAACCGATCGTTCCCAAAACTAATGTATACGAACTGCCATCATAGTTCGCTGCGATGTAGCGGCTGTTATCTAACCAGCGAATATTCAGTAATGAAGGGAGATCAGCAAGGATCACAGTCGAGCCATCTGAACTGCCCAGATAAGCCTGGTGATTGGAACCACTCAAATTGGTGAAGATGAAATGCTGATCGTCCGGCGCCCATACCGGGTAAGTGCTAAAGTATCCATTCGCAACTACGACATCTGCTCCCCCATCCAAATTGGCAATATGCAGTGCCCATTGGTTATCCAAAACTGGTTCAAGCTGAACTGTGAAGGCGTATTTCGTCAATTGATGGTTATAAGTAGCCACACCACTCGGGAAGAAACTCATCGCGCCAGTGTATTGCACCGCAGCATCGCCAGCGGCTGTGACCAAATAGGAGGTACCGTTTCCAGGGGTAGTGGCAAAGGGTTCCAGGGGAGGCACAGCCAGCGCAAAGGCACTGCTGTCGCTCTTCCAGGAGGCTACGCCCGTCCACTGGTACTCTGAAGCAGTGTTGATCAGATCATGGCTGATGACATTGGCGCGGATAAGGCTCCCTGCACTGGTATAAAGGTCCACACCATCTGCGTGGGAAATCACTAATTTACTGCCATCTGGGGATAGGCCAAAGCGCCAGTTTCCGCTGACGTTCATTAGCACAGATTGTGCCGCCGTATCTGCATTGACCAAATAGAGTGGCTCAGCAATTTGCAGACCAGGCCCCATATACTGGATGCGAGCGTTGACCAGTAAATTATGCGTACCGGGCATCCAAATCACCTGATAAGGGATGAGTGCTTCAGAATCTGCCGGTCGTGGCAAGGACGTAAAATCTATCAAAGTGGTTGTGCTGCTGCCGTCACTGCGGATCAGGTCCAGGCGATAATTCAGATAATCTGCGCCACGAACCGCAGCGATTAATGTACCATCGGGTGAAACAACACTATCCTGTACATCTCCCGTATTGGTTAATTTCACAGGTGCAGCTGTACCGTCTACCCAGACGTAAAGATTTCGTTCACCATCAATAAATGAAACCGTGACGGGTGCGACAACAGGCTCAGGAGTAGGTGCCACTGTGGCTACTTCAGGGGTTGCTTCGGTAGGTAAAGAATGCGGGGCTGACATGGCAGTAAAGGTGGCCGCCACTGAGGTCGCCAGGGTCTCCTCTGAAGGAGCCTGCCCGGGGATGGAAATACTACAGGCCAAAGTGACCAGCGCAAGGCCTAATAATCCAGATAATATTTTGAAACTTCGCTTCTTCATGGGATTCTCCTCAAATATACGTATTTTTATCTGATTATACAGATTTTCGAAGCGAATATTCCATGCAGTTCCACCGGGATCAAATATCCTCACTCTACGATTTTGTATCTTCACCCTGTTAAAAGACGAATTCACAGATCAAATTGTTCCACCTCTTTGTCACGCCAAACTCACCACCCGGCTGGCATTTATAACGGGCTCGGCTGAATCAGCCTCTTTCTCAAGGGTTCCTTCCACCAGGATCGGCGTAAAAGCATTGGCAAAAAGATTGCCGGCCTTGCGCAGCACATCCGGGAAGAGCACCACGTCTACCGTACCAGACAGGTCTTCCAGGGTCAGGAACATCATGGTCTCGCCTTTGGCAGTCCGGCTGCGATGTGATGCCTGACGCAGCCCAGCCACGATCACCCGCTGACCGATGCGCTCGTAGGCTTCCATGATCGGCACAGCATTGGCTGATTGGATCTGCCCCTTGTAAAGGTCCAGCGGATGCGCCACCACGCTGATGCCCAACAGCTCTTCCTGTGCTGCCACTTTTTGGCGCAGCGTCCAATCGCTTTCGCTTTCCTCGGCCCAGCCAAACAGGCTCATCTGACCTGCTCTCCAACTCCCGCCCTGAATGCGCTGCAAGGCAGCGGGAATGGTGCTCAGGCTGGCAAAGGCATCCACCCTGGCCAGACTTTCGGCCTCCTGAGGGCGCGGGTCTACCCGGCTGAGGAAATCATCTAGCGAATTGAACGGCCGTAACCGCAGGATTTTGGTAATGGTGTTGTGGGTGAGCCCTTTCACCTGGTCAAGGCCCATATACAAGGCCTGGTTCTTGCCATCGGCCTCAAAATTCTGCCCTGAGTGGTTGATGTTTGGGGCATACACGGTCAATCCCAATCTACGCGCCTCCCCCAAATAGACCCGCTGACTGTAGTAACCGCCCCAGTTGGCCAACACCGCAGCCATGAATTCTGCCGGGAAGTAGTTCTTGCACCATGCGGAACGCCAGGCCACCTGCGCGTAAGATGCAGCATGCGCCTGCGGAAATCCGTAGCCAGAAAAGGCTGCCATCATTTCCCAAATGCGCTCCCCCGTTTCAGGCGGGATGGCGCTTTTTTCCCGGGCAGCCTCCACAAACTTGGCTTGCAGCTCCTGCATGTGCTTGCCAGGATCAAAATGGCTCATCCCCCGTCGCAACAGATCTGCATCAGCCAGGCTGAACCCGGCGATCTCATGGGCAATGCGCAGCACCTGTTCCTGGTAGAGGATCACCCCATAGGTGGAAGCCAGCAATGGCTCAAGGCTTGGGTGGATATGCGCAACGGGTTCCTTGCCCTGAAAACGGCGCACAAAGGCATCGCGCAATCCGCCCTTCAGCGGGCCGGGACGATAGAGCGCCAGGGCGGCCATCACGTCGTCTTGTTTTCTGGCATGGATCTCCCTCAGCGTGGAACGCATACCCGGGCTCTCGATCTGAAAACAGCCGATGGTCTGCCCGGTCTCGATCCGGTCTGAGATGGCCGGGTCTTCCTGGGGCACGGAATCCAATACAGCCAGACGGGTGCGATAGGTTTCTGGCCGGCTGGTTTGAATAAACTCGGCGACATCACCCAGCACGGTCAACCCGCGGATGCCCAACAGATCGATCTTGACCAACCCCAACGCTTCGACTGATTCCAGATCAAACTGGGTGATGACCACCCCTTTGCTACCAGAACGCATCACCGGCACCAGATCGGTCAACACGCCCGGCGCCACGATCAGCCCGCCAGCATGGACGGATAAATGGCGCGGCAATTTAAGCAGCGCAGCCGCCTCTGTAAAGATCTGCCTGTACACCGTTGAGCTGAATTTATTGCTCAGTTGTGTGAAAACACTTTCAGCAACGGTACTTTCGCCCGTGTCTTCGAACCTCGCCCAGAAGGAATGCGGTAATTGCGCCGTCATCTCACGGATACGCGCCGGCTCCAGACCGTGTGCTTTTGCCACATCTCCCAGAGCAGAACGCGGCCGGAAGCGGTTGATGGTCGCCACCATGGCCACCCGGTCTCTGCCATAGCGCTCAAAGACATGCTGGATCACCTCATCGCGCCGCTCTGAGCACAGATCCGTATCAATATCCGGCGGGGTCGAGCGCGCTGGATTGAGAAAACGTTCAAAATACAGGTTCAGGCGCATTGGATCCGGGTTGGTGATGCGCAAGCAGTGCGCCACCAGCGAGGAGGCGGCAGAGCCGCGCGAGGAATAAGGAATGCCTTTTTCTCGGGCAAAGTTCAATAAATCTTCCACAATAAAGAAGATCGGTTCAAAGCCCATGCGGGCAATGACCTCGATCTCATGGTCAAGGCGGTCCCGCAATTGTGGCGTTATACTGCCGTAGATCTCTCTGGCGCCAATCTCAGCACGGGTGCGCAGTTCCTGGGTCAATGTTCTGCCCTGCGGCAGGTCAATGGTGGGCATGCGTGGCACTCCAAGGGGGAGATCGAACTGGCAGCGTTCGGCCACTTCCTCTGTCATTTCTAGTGTCCTGGGGAAATGCTGATAGCGCCGTTCCATTTCTGGTGCGGCCAGAAAACTGGCTTCAGCAGGGGTAACGTCTTGAGCGGTCAATTGGGTCAGCGGGCGTAAGGTACGGATGGAACTCACCGTGCGCTGCAGGTTGGCCTGTTCAGGTTGCAGGTAATAGATTGGCCAGGCGGCCACCATGGGAACCCCCAAACGCAACGCCAGGCTGTTCAAACGGATGCCATCTGCCGGATGGCGCAAGGCCAGGTAAAAACTGCCTGAATAAATATCTCGTAAGGCTTCTACCTGCTCACCCCCATCGGTCAGCGCCACCAGCCCAATCTTAAATTGCTGCAATAACTCTGGCGATATTGGCGAATCTGCATCGTGGCCAAGGGCTAGCTCACTACTGAGCCGGCAGAGATTTGACCACCCTTCCCCGCTGCTCGCCAACAAATTCAACTTGCCGGCCGGGCCATCCAGCTCCAGCCCCAGGATCGGCCGCACTGATTCGCTCTGGCAAGCCTTTACAAATTCCACCGCCCCGGTCATGGTGCGGAAATCCGTCAGCCCAAGTGCCGGCATGTTTTGATCGCGGGCAGCCCCGGCCAATTCGGCCGGTAAAGCCAAACCGCGCAATAGGGAGTACGCCGAATGAGTTGTGAGGTGAACGACCATAGCTACCTGTAAAGTAATTTAGAATATATGTTCAACTCATTATAACCGATGGGAAGAACAATTCAATCCATATAAAAAGAGCGCCTCGCGGCGCTCTTCATTCAACAATCAATCGGCTAGATCCAGTGCAGAATTCCGGCAAAGACGATCAACGCCACCGCATCCACGCCCCACACCCAGGCCAGGAAACGTTTCTGAACAGCGGGTTTCCAGTCGTAGCAGAAGAAAGCAGCCAGGAAGAAGGGAATGTACACGGTAATGAATACCGGGAAGGCTCCCCACCAGGTGTACACCCAATGGAATGCCGGGGTCATGGCCAGAAAGATCTCAAAGATGGAGAAAAATGCTGCATTGACCACAGCAAAGAAAACACGGTTATTGATGCCCAGTATCTTCATTTTGGGGTCAGCAGGCAGGAATTTTGCCATGATCAGCCCCGCCACTGAGAACATGAGACTTAACTCAACGCCAACACCAATTAAAAGAAGGAAAGCGGTGCCCGTCGGGACTGTCCACAGGGCATGCCCTGAAAAATGCTGGATCAAAGCATTCAGGATCTCATAGAACCAATGTACACCGTACAAGGCTAAACCTGCCGCGATCAGGTTATAGTTCTTTTTGGAGTATTCATTGGCATACATGTAGAGAACGGCTGCCAACATGGGGATAACATACCACTGAAAATTGGCGCCACTGCGCAATATATTCAGCGCTTGTTGCGTGAGTTCGGGTTGGTTCATTTACAATCTCCCTGAAATTGGAATGATTACTCCATTAATTATAGCAAGGTGTAATCATTTTCCCTATTCATTATGAATATTGGTCAAAACGCGTTCTGATTTCTTAGAGTTTTCCCGGTTGAAGCATGCTTTATTGACCGATGTTTTTGCGAATGTTATAATCAGTTCCCATGAACGAGTCTGGTGGTCAGCCTTCTGAACCAAAAAGTTCGCTAAATCTTCTGCTAGTTGGCCTGGTTGGTCAGGTGGGATGCCTGACCATGGTCATCATTTTGGCAGCAGTTTTGGGAGGATTGGCGCTGGATTCAAAATTTAGCACAAAACCCTGGTTTACCGTGGGCTTACTGGTGATTAGCATTCCCATCTCTCTGGTTGTCATGTTCCTGGTGGCAAGAAAAGCCACCGCCAGAATGAAAGCCAGCCAGCAACCCGGTCAGAAGGACGAGGAGGGTACTATTGGAAAAGACGCGTAAATGGCGCTGGGGGGTGAATCGCTGGATCGTACTCGGCTTGATCATCCTGAGCGTCATCGGCACAAAAATTGCCGCCCCGGTGCAGCCAAGCATTCAGGTAGCCGCCGAAAATGTTTCTCACCATCCGTTGTTCACCATTCCAGGATTGGGTGATTTCTACCTGACCAACACAATGGTGGCAATGCTCTTGATGGACGTTGTCATTATTTTGATCGCCCTTGCTGTGAAGCGAGCAACCAGCACCAAAAATTTGGCGCCCAAAGGTATTGCCGGTATGATGGAAATGGCCGTTGAAGCCATGTACAACCTTACCGAAACCACTGCTGGTAAATGGGCCAAGAAGATCTTCCCCTGGTTTGCCACCATTATGATCATGGTATTGTTCGCCAACCTGATCAAATTATTGCCTGGCTTTGAAAGCATTGGTCTTTTGGAAGAAAGCAGTAAAGGCGTAGGCATCACCGCCATTGGGGGACACTGGTTCAAATTGAACCCGGCAGTCACCACCGGAGAGACCTATATTGTCGCTCCGTTCATCCGCGGTCTTTCTACTGACCTCAACTTCACCCTTTCTCTGGCGCTTATCGCTGTTGTTATGACCCAGGTGATCGGCGTGGAAGCTTTGGGCATCCGCTATTTCTCAAAATTCCTCAACTTCACCACCATGTTCAAAGTGCCTCTGCTGGGCTTTATGGACTTTTTGGTGGGGCTATTGGAGATCATCTCCGAATTTTCAAAGATCCTTTCATTCACCTTCAGGTTGTTCGGTAACATGTTCGCCGGTATGGTGTTGATGGCCCTGGTAGGCGCGATGATCCCGGTCTTCGTTCCTTCCATGATCATGACCTTTGAACTGTTCATTGGCGCCATTCAGGCGTTCGTCTTTGGTATGTTGACAATGGTCTTTATGGCCCAGGCAACTCAGGGTCATTCTGAAGAAGCTCATAAATAATCAATTACGCATCATAAGTACAGGAGGCTTAGTAAAACAATGACTGGTGATATTATCCAAGCGGCAAAATTTATCGGCGCAGGTCTGGCCATGATCGGTGCAGCCGGTGCTGGTGTTGGTATCGGTCTCAGTGTTCAGGGCGCTCTTACTGGGATGGCTCGTAACCCAGATACCTACGGCAACCTCTTCACCAACATGATTTTGGGTATCGCTTTCTCTGAAGCTATCGCCATTTACTGTCTGGTGATCGCATTCTTGATGCTCTTCGTTCTTTAGTCTTCAGGATAGGAGATCCCCTTGGAAAAACTTGGTATTAATCTCGGATATTTGATCGTTCAGATACTGAACTTTGGTATCCTGATGGTCGTTTTACGTGCCTGGGTCTACAAGCCCCTTATGAACATGATGCAAAAGCGCCACGAGACCATTGAAAAAGGTCTTGAAGACGCCCGTGTTGCCGCCGAAGCCCGTGAAAACGCTGAAAAAGACGCAGCCTCCATTATCACAGATGCACAGACCAAAACTGCTCAGATGATCCGCGAAGCCACAGATAAAGCTGAATCTGCCAACCGCGAGATCAAAGCCAGCAGTGAAGCCGAACTGGCCAAGGCGCGTGAAGCTGCCATGGCTGAGATCGCCATTGAGCGTGATCGTCTGCTCAGCGATCTGCGCGGACAGGTTACCACACTGGCCATCGCCGCTGCTCAGAAATTGATCGGTGAGGCATTGGATGACAAACGCCAGCACGCTCTGGTGGATGAATTCTTCTCCGGTGTCAAAAATGGCAAAGTGATCGTGCTGGAGAACGCAGATGTAAACGGCGCAGCTGCTGAAGTGACCAGTGCCCTGCCTCTTTCAGATTCTGAACAGGCAGCTATCAAAAAAGACCTCCTTTCTAAGATGGGCAGCAATGCCAGTGTTGCATTCAAAGTCAACCCCGGCATTTTGGGCGGCCTCATCATCCGTGTGGGCGACCGCATGGTAGATGGTTCCGTCTCAGGCCAATTGCAGGCTCTGCAACAATCTTTACAATAATTTATCAATCCAAATATAATAGAGGGCTGAGGGGCTGTGTTGAACCCCAAGCCCTCTAATTATTTAACGACGAGCTTATGAAAAAATATCAGAAAAAACTCATCACCCTGATCGAAGAATTACCAGTTGGCTGTATTAGCGAAGGCAACATTGTGGATGTCATTGTCAAAGGCATTGCGTTGGATTCACGCCAGGTAAAACCGGGAGACATCTTTATCTGTCTTGAAGGCGGTAACGCAGATGGCCACAACTATATATCCGCTGCAATCAATAATGGAGCGGTTGCCGTTGTAGGTACTAAGGCGTTGGATTCACTGACGGTCCCTTATTTGCGCGTTGAAGACTCTCGCGAAGCCATGGCCTATCTAGCCGCTTCCCTTTATGATTTTCCCGCCCGAAAATTGACCGTCATCGGCGTTACGGGTACAGACGGCAAGACCACCACATCCAACTTGATCTATCATATTCTCAAATCTGCCGGTAAAAAGGTGGGGCTCGTATCCACCGTGAATGCTATGATCGGAGATGAGATCATAGATACCGGCTTCCACGTCACCACACCGGAATCCCCACAGGTACAGCAATATCTGGCACAGATGGTGGAAGCAGGCATGACCCATGTGGTACTTGAAACCACCTCTCATGGTCTGGCTCAACATCGGGTCACCGGCTGTGAATATGATGTGGCGGTGTACACCAACGTCACCCATGAACATCTCGATTATCATGGTTCTTATGAGAACTACCTGGCAACCAAAGGGTTGCTCATTCAACACCTTTCCAGGACACACAAAAAACTGCAGGGCAACCCCCGCTACACGGTCCTCAACGCAGATGACCGTTCTTTTGATGGCCTGCGCCCGCTTGTGAGCCACAACTGGCTGGCTTACAGCACCCAGGATAAAGGCGATCTGAACGCCAGCAACATCCAGACCCACCCGGATTCCATCGACTTCACGGTCCATTGGCACACCCAATCGCTGCCGGTGCATTGCCCCATGCCGGGTCTCTTTAACGTTTCCAACTGTCTGGCGGCACTCGGTGCCACCGTTGGCGCCCTTGGCCTTGATTTTGCCGGTGCCGTCAACGCCATCCCCTCCTTTACAGGCATCCCTGGGCGGATGGAGCGCATCGAGATGGGGCAACCTTTTATTGCCATTGTTGATTTTGCCCACACGCCCAACGCCCTCAAAGTAGCCCTCGAAACCGCCCGCCCCATGACCAAAGGACGAGTCATTGCCGTGTTTGGCTCCGCTGGCCTGCGGGATGTGGAGAAGCGCAAGCTAATGGCTGCTGAATCGGTACAGCAGGCAGACATGACCATTTTGACTGCGGAAGACCCGCGCACTGAATCTTTAGACGGCATTCTGGAAGAAATGGCGCAGGCTGCAACCCGGCAGGGCGGCAAGGAAAACGCGAATTTCATCCGGGAGCCCGACCGCGGCCTGGCAATTTTCAAAGCTGTACAGATGGCCCAGCCAGATGACCTGGTTATAGCCTGTGGGAAGGGCCACGAACAATCAATGTGCTTTGATGATACAGAATACCCCTGGGATGACCGTACGGCCATGAAAGCGGCTCTGGCGCAGCTCTTGCATGTTGAGGGGCCGGAAATGCCCAAATTACCCACCTCAAAGTAAGCAGCAAAACAACAACGGCGCCAGGCGCCGTTGTGTAATTAATAAACCAAAAGGTTCGATGTATATCCTCTCAACTTTTTATTGCAATTTAGTTTTCATTCTCCCAGAAGCCAACGCTTAAACTTTCATCCAGATCGCGGTCTGGCTTAACCTTGTTATGCAAGCCAAGAGAACTTATGTAATGGGAGATCACGGCCAGCTCTAAAGAAAGATCAACGTTGCGAACCATCACGCCTTCTGGAACCTGTAACTGAACGGTAGAGAAATTCCAAATGGCTCTTATACCACTCTGCACCATTTTATCAGCCACTTCCTGAGCACCATTAGGCGAGGTTGTGATTATGCCGATACATGTATGGTTGTTCTGTAAGTATTCTGTCATTGCTTCAACCGGAGCAACCGAGAGGCTGCCAACTTTTACGCCGATCTTCGCGGGATCATTATCATAGAGCGCTACGATTTTTAACCCAAATTGCGCAAAGCCAGGATAAAGCGCGAGAGCACGGCCCAGATTACCAACCCCCACCAATACAGCCTGTTTATTATTCTGCAACCCCAGGTAATCTTCAATGATCCCGGCAAGCTTTTTCGTTTCGTAGCCAACCCTGCTCTTACCTTGCCCGGCCAAAAAACTGAGATCTTTACGCACCTGCTCAGGGGCAGAGCCGGTCGCTTTCCCTAATTCCACAGAAGAAATAAAGGTCTTCCCTTGCCGGGAAGCCTTCAATAAATGCTGATAATACAACGGGAATCTTCTTAATGTGGGAATGGGAATGCCGATGGATTTCATTGTTAACCTCAAATACAAATATATGTAACAGTAAAACAACGATCCTGAATGTTTTAATGATCAAATCTTGAACATTGTTAAGTACAACTTTTGTGAATCTTTTAACTTATTGATTATAAACGATTTATGACACAATGAAATTAATTACACTCGCTAATATGGGCACGTAGGATTCCTTGTTGCATACGCTATACATGAAAAATCGATAACAGAGAACAAAAAAGGGACTGACCTTTTTAAGATCAGTCCCTTCGCTTAACAAATTAGCTCTGGCGAGGGCCGCGGTTTCCACCACCACGGTCATTGCCGCGGTTGAAACCACCACCCCGACGGTCGTTGCCGCCGCGATGATCGCCGCCACCACTGCGAGAACGGTTACCACCGCCACTCTTGCCGCCCTTATCGTGTTCCAGGGCTTCTTCAACGGTCCAACCTTCCAGGACAGCCTGACGGGATAGACGAACTTTGCCATTGTCATCAATGGCGGTCACCATAACGGTGATCTCTTCGCCCATGCTGACCACATCTTCCACCTTTTCTACACGCTCACTATCAAGCTGAGAAATGTGGACCATGCCGTCAAGACCGGGCAGGATCTGGACAAAGGCGCCGAAATCTGCAATACGCACCACTTTACCGGTGTAGATACGGCCAACCTGTGCAGTCTCAGTGAGGCTTTCAATGCGCTCACGGGCGGCTGCTTCAGCTTCACTGTTGGTTGCAGCAATGTAAACAGTACCATCGTCATCGATGTCGATCTTGGTACCGGTCTCTTCCTGCAAAGCACGGATGTTCTTGCCACCGGGGCCGATGATGGCACCGATCTTATCGATGGGAACCTGCACAATGGTGATGCGCGGTACAAAGCTCTTGAGCTCAGGACGCGGTACAGGAATGACCTCAAGCATCTTGTCCAGGATGAACAAGCGGGCTTCGTGAGCCTGGCTCAATGCCTGGCGCATGATCTCAGCAGTAATGCCTTTGATCTTGATGTCCATCTGCAAGGCAGTGATGCCCTTGGTGGTACCGGCAACTTTGAAGTCCATGTCGCCCAGATGATCTTCTGCACCCTGAATATCGGTCAGGACGACGAAATTCTCGCCTTCCTTGATCAGACCCATGGCCACACCGGCTACGGGTGCCTTGATGGGTACACCAGTGTCCATGAGGGCTAAGGTGGAACCGCACACAGAGGCCATTGAGGAAGAACCATTTGAGGCCAAAACCTCAGACACCAGGCGCAGGGTGTAGGGGAATTCTTTGTCTGAGGGGATCACGGGCAGCAGGGCGCGTTCAGCCAGGGCACCATGACCGATCTCGCGACGAGATTGACCACCCGTGCGTTTTACTTCACCGGTGGAATATGGCGGGAAGTTGTAGTGATGCATGTAACGTTTGCTGTCATTCGGGGACAGGGAATCGATCTCTTGAGCCTCTTTGGGAGTTCCCAGAGTGGCCAGGGTCAATACCTGGGTCTCACCACGGGTGAACAGGCCGGAGCCATGCGCACGGGGGCTGACACCCACCTCGCACCAAATGGGGCGAATCTCGGTGATCTTGCGACCATCGGGACGAATGTGTTTATCCAGGATGCGGGAGCGGACCACACGGCGGTAAGCTTCTTCATAAGCTTCCTTGGTTTTGGCAATGGCTTCAACATCTTCTGCATCGGTCATTTCAGCAACAACGGAATCGCGTAACTCATCCAGGGCATCCTGCAACTCATGCTTGCCATGCAGGGTATCCAGCATACCGGTCATTTCGGCAAGGCTGCGCTGATAGATGCGTTCCACCAGGTCGGTATCGATGGGGAAGAGAGGCACTTCGCGTTTGACTTTGCCGATTTCCTTGGCCATCTGAAGTTGAGCTTCGACCAACGGCTGAATGCCTTTGTGACCGAAGAGCAGGGCTTCCACCATGGTATCTTCGTCCACTTCATTTGAACCGCTTTCCACCATCAAGATGGCGTCGCTGGTACCGGCAATGCGCAGATCCACATCAGATTGGTCGATCTGGGTATAGGTGGGATTAAGAACAAACTCGCCATCCACACGGCCAACACGTACAGCACCCACGGGACCCGCCCAGGGGATATCAGAGATCATCAGGGCAGCAGAGGCTGCATTGATGGCCAGAATATCCAGCGGATTTTCCCAATCGGCAGACAACGAGAACATGATGACCTGCACTTCATTGCGCATGTCTTTGTTGAACAACGGGCGTAAGGGGCGATCTGTTAGGCGGGACACCAAAATGGCATCCGCACCGGGACGGCCTTCGCGTCGGAAGAAGGAACCGGGGATACGTCCACCGGCATACATTTTTTCTTCGTATTCAACGGTCAGCGGGAAGAAATCTTGTCCTTCTTTGGGGGTATTCCCCATGGTTGCGGCGGCGAATACTACTGTATCGCCTAACTGGACGGTGACAGCACCGCCCGCCTGTGCGGCCAGTTTTCCGGTCTCAAACGTGACCGGACGACCACCCACAGTGGCTATAAATTTTTTACTTTCTGGTTTCATTTTAGTACTCCCTTGTACCATTCCCGCCTGGTTAGGGACTGAAAAACGATGAAGACTACCCTGTCTCCTGCATTTTTCAATACCCAACCGGCGGCTACTTCCCACACACTAGTGGGAGAATAAAAACGAGTAGATGGATCTTTTACCATCTACTCGTCTGGATCACTATTACCGGGTACGAATGCTCAGTTTTTCTGTGATGGCTGCAAATCTGGCAAAATTGGTGCGGCGTAGGTAGGCCAACAACTTGCGGCGTGTGCCAACCATTTTCAACAGACCGCGGCGAGACGCATTGTCGTGTTTGTTGGTCTGCAAGTGCTCAGTGAGCTGTTTGATGCGGATGGTGAGAATTGCAATTTGCACGTCTGCAGAACCAGTGTCTGTGTCGTGAATGTGGTACTCAGTGATCAGTTTTTCTTTATCTTCCTTTGTCAATGCCATGACATTTGCTCCTAAAATTTTGAATTATGCACGTCTCCATATCCGCAGGTTGTTCGCCCACAAATAGGACAAGTCATTGGCAGAATTATACCAGAGTAAAAAGGCCGTGTGAAGGTGATAAAAATGGTAGATAAACCGGTTCCAGCCAATTTTTGAAGTTTTTTCATTCCCTTTCATCATTTTCGAGTAAAATCAGAGCATCTTTCAGGTGGTAAATAGAAAAATGCGCTCCTCATCCGTAGATTATTACATCCTTGAAGTTCTGGAAAAAGAACACGCCCATCTCACCTCGCATGAGGTGTATGAGCAGATCCATCCTCTGCTGCCAGCCGTCAACCCTTCCACGGTTTACCGCGCACTGGAGAGGTTGGTGAAAAATGGCAAGATCTCAGTATCCGATATGGGTACAGGGTCGGCCGTCTATGAAAGCATTCACGGTGAGATCCATCACCACCTGGTTTGCGAAGAATGCGGTCAGGTGATCACGATCGACCATACTGAGGTGGATAAATTCTTTCAGGCACTCGAAACTCAACACGGCTTCACGATCAAGACAAACCATCTGGTTCTATTTGGAGTCTGTGCAGCCTGTCAGAAAAAACAATAACAAGTATATTTACAAAAACAACGAGTGGTTTTCACCACTCGTTGTTTGTTTATTCTGGATCTTTACGGCTTTCACCGTTCGCTTTTAGGTTACTTGATCTTGATCTGCACAGCCCTTACCAGGTATCTGCTCTGATAAGTTCCGCTTGCCTCATCGTAACCACGGCAGGTAACCAGGGTGATCCAGGGCAATTCCTCATGCTGGACCAACGTCGACACATCCGTGGGAGATACTTCTTTGGTCTCGCGTACTTCGTAGATGTACTCCTGACCAAATGCCTGGATGATGATCTGGTCGCCAAACTTGAGGCTGCTCAAATTGGCAAATGGACCGGGCAAGCCATTTGAATTGTAGACGTGACCTGTGAGAACTGAGTTGCCTGCCCAGGTGGGGAAGGCTGTGCCATTCAACCAACCTACCTCATCACCCAGCCAGGTAATGTTCCAGCCAGAATCCGTCTCTGGAATACCTACGATCGTAGCTTTCACCTTCAGCGCAGGAATCTCAATAGCCAGGCTATTCAAGTCAGCATAAGTACTCTGCAGTGGCTGTAACGGTAGAGCAGTGACCGATCCCGGCGCAAACCCGGTCTGCGGGATGATCAGGGCATCAGAAACCACGGGGTCATTGTGGTTACTGGGGGGAGTTCCCCAGGTTGCGGAAACGCTATCCACCTTGATCTCGCCAGTATCTACTGTGTCTCCATCCCCGTTAAGATCAGCATCGATCGTAGCTATATTCTTAACATATTTTGTACCGCTCAGGTTCTTGGTCGCAAATTTGATGTGGATGGCATTGGGAGCAGCCAGAGGGTCCGTAGCGCCATAATCAGCGCCCAGTGTCCCTGCCCAGATGATCTGTCCACGTGGGTTCTTGCTGGTAGGACCTTCGTAATAGCACATGGTTGTGATTGTTGTGGTGGAAGTACCTGCTTCACAACTGACCCCTTCCATTGTGGAGCCCAGAGGAGCATCTGTGGGCATACCTATACCTATCAAAGTAGCGTCAACAACATAGGTCGTTTTTGAAGGAATCGGGTCATGTACCACGGCCACCTGAGGCACCTTGTTGGAGTTGTTCATCCAACTCATTGACCAGGTCAAAACAGGTTTGGCTGCAGCATCCACAGATTTGACACCCAGCGGAGGATTGAAAATAGTATCAAAGCTCACCGGAGTGGGATCGCTATTGTTGGTTGGGTCATCGTCATGCTCTTCAACTTTGCCATCCGGGTCTTCACCATCCTGTGAAATATCAGTCACAGAGGTACCCTCAGAGGTTTCGCTTGAGCCGTTGATGGAGTTATAGAAAGGACCAACCTTGGCAGGTGTAACGTTTACTACCAGGGTAATGGTGCCACTCTCCCCTACTAAAAGTGAATCAGTGCCAGCCAACAACTTCTTATCTGTAGAGCCATCATAAGTGCTGCTCACTGCGAAATCGCTGCTTTCCACCGAAACCACACTGAACAAAGTAGGCGCAGGGAAGGTGGTAGCCAGATCGTCTTCCACTTGAATCTTGAAAAGGTCTTTGGTACCGTAGTTCTTTACCAGGACCTGATAGGTTACATCATAAGTTCCAGCAGCAGCCGGAGTCTTTGAGATCAATTCTTTGGCCACACCCAGAATTGCGGAGCCCAGCAAGGAGACATCTGCTGTATCCGTATCTTCAGCAGGGTTCTCATCAGCATCGATAGCCGTGGCGGTGAATGTATTGGTATGCACCGTGTCTGGCTCGCCACTCAAAGTTGTTTTGTACTCAAAGGTGCATTCAGCGCCAGCGGCGAGTTCAGTTCCAACTTCGCAGTCTTCATCGCCAGTCAACGTTCCAAATTTATCATCGCTCAGATCGGTGATGGTGACAGGAACCAGCCCACTGTTAGCAACCGTAAAGGTAAACGTAACCTCTCCGCCAGTGTATAAAACACTGGTGGGGCTGGCATCTTTGGTAACCGTGATAACCGGCAGAACATCCGTGAAGGTCACCACAGCATCATCGTCCGCGTTGGCAGAATTTCCTTCTGAATCTTCTGCGTAGACGGTGGCAACATTGGTATGGGTCGTGCCGGCTGCACCCTTCAGTGATTCGGTCAAAGTAAAGGAGCAGCTTGCTCCAGCGGCCAGTTCTGAGCCCACTTTACAATCTGCATCCCCATCCAAAGTTCCAAAAACATCATCCGTTAAGGAAGTGATCGTTTCAGAGACCAAACCAGTATTGCTGACGGTGAAAGTGAAGGTCACATCCGCGCCCGTTTCAGCCACATTGGAAGGATCCGCAGTTTTAGTGATATCGATCTCAGGCGCAACGTCCGTGAACGAAACGCTGGCATCGTCACTATCGCTTACCGAGTTGCCGTCAGAATCTTCACCTTCAGCAGTAAAGGTATTGGTATGAGTAGCATCAATTGAACCAGACAGCGTCTTGACCAGTTCAAAGGAGCAGCTTGCACCTGCTGCCAGTTCAGTTCCAACCTTGCAATCAGTGTCTCCGCTCAAAGCGCCGTAAACACTGTCCATCAGGGAAGTGAGAGTGAGCGGAACAGTTCCATCGTTATTGACGGTAAATGTAAAGGTGACATCTCCGCCCGATTCAGGCACACTGATTGGACTTGCACTCTTAGTAACCGAAAGTAGCGGCAACACATCAGTAAAATTGACGGTTGCGTTGTCTTCATCACTGGCGGTATTGCCATCAGCATCCTCCGCCTCGGCCGTAAACGTATTTACGTGAGGAGCGCTGGTTGAGCCGGAGAGGGTCTCAGTTGTATCAAAGGAGCAGCTTTCACCCACGGCCAATTCAGTTCCGACCTGGCAATCCGCATCTCCACTCAATGTACCAAAGACATCGTCGCTGAGGGAGTTCAGCGTAACCGGTACTGAACCGTTGTTACTCACTTCATAAGTAAAGGTAACCAAGCCACCTGTTTCAGCCACACTGATTGGGTTGGCAGATTTTGCAACAACAATCGCCGGCAGAACATCGGTGAAGGTTACAGTTGCATCATCGCTGTCTTCTGCAGTGTTACCATCCACGTCCTTAATGGTCGCAGTAAAGAGGTTGTTATGCGGCGTTGCTACTGAACCGCTCAAGAATTGGGTGGTTTCAAAAGAACAACTTGCTCCAACTGCCAGGACGGTTCCGACCTGGCAATCTGCATCGCCACTCAGGGTGCCGAAGACGCTATCTTCTAATGCAGTGATCTCTGTCTGTACCGTGCCTGTATTGGCGACGGTAAATGTAAAGGTCACATTTTCTCCGGTCTCCAAAACGCTGGTCTCACTTGCCTCTTTAGTAACAGTAATAGCAGGCAAGACATCAGTAAAGTTTACCGTAGCTTCAGCGCTGTCTTCAGTGGTATTACCTTCACTATCAGAGCCTTGAGCAGTAAACGTATTCACATGGGAGGTCCCCGCCGTTCCGCTCAAATTCTTTTCAAGAGTGAAAGAGCAGCTAAATTCAGGAGCAAGCACTGTGCCCACCTGGCAATCAGCATCACCGCTCAAAGTGCCGAAAACATCATCACTCAAAGCATCGATGGTCACAGGTACAGTTCCATCATTTGTTACGGTGTATGTGAAGGTCACATCCCCACCGGTCTCATCCACACTGGTGGAATTGGCGGCTTTTGCGACAGAGATCAAAGGCAGCACATCGTTGAATGTGACCTCAGCTTGATCAGAGTCGCTGGTAGAATTGCCCTCGGTATCTTCCGCCTCGGCTGTAAATGTGTTCTGATGGGGAGTACCCACCACACCGCCGATGGTGTTAACAGTTGAAAAATCACAACTGCTACCCGCGCCCAGATTAGTCCCCACTTTGCAGTCATCATCGCCTGCCAGGGTGCCAAACACATCATCCGTTAATGAGGTGATGGTTACGGGAACAGAGCCGGTGTTGTTGACCGTATAGGTAAAGGTCACATCACCACCTGGCTCGTTCATATTATCCGGACTGGCGGTCTTGTCTACACTGATCGCAGGCAGAACATCTGTAAAGGTCACAGAAGCATTGTCGCTGTCATCAGTTGAATTACCATCAATATCAGAAGCGGATACGGTGAAGACGTTCACATGGTCCTCACCAACAGGGCCGCTGAAAGTTTTTATTACATCAAATGAACAACTTGCGCCTGCGGCAAGTAAAGTACCCGCCTGGCAATCTGCATCGCCGCTTAATACGCCGAAGATGTCGTCGTTCAGGGAATCAATGCTTACAGGAACATCGCCGCTGTTAAAAACAGTGTAGGTGAAGGTAACTGCGCCACCGGTCTCAGGTACGCTCAGAGGCGAAGCGCTCTTTGTAGCCGTGATCTCAGGCAGCACATCCGTAAAGTTCACAGTGGCATCATCATCGTCACTGGTGGTGTTGCCATCTGCATCTTCCACTTCGACGTTAAATTTGTTCACATGCGGAACACTGACCACACCACCGATAAAATGGGTCTCTTCAAAGGAGCAACTGGTTCCAGCAGCAAGCACAATGCCTACCTGGCAATCTGCGTCTCCGCTCAAAGTACCAAAAACGTCATCCGTCAGCGTGTTGATGGTGACCGGAACCGTAGAGGTGTTCTCTACAGAGTAGGTAAAAGTCACGTTCGCACCTGTTTCAGGCACGCTGCTTACACTGGCAGATTTGTGGGCAGTTACACCGGGCAGAACATCTGTAAAGGTGATCACAGCATCGGCAAAATCGTTGGTCGAATTCTCTTCAGAATCCTCCGCCTGGGCAGTGAAGGTATTCGTATGGGTGGACGTGCTGGAACCACTGACAAACTCAGTCAGGGCAAAGTCACAACTATTCCCAACACCTAATGTGGTGCCGACCTGGCAATCGGCATCGCCTGTCAATGCGCCATAAACGCTGTCTTGCAGATCGGTGATGGTTACCGGCACGGTACCGTCATTTTCAACGGTAAAGGTGAAGGTTACATCCTCACCGCTTTCAAGGACACTGGAAGCACTGGCAGATTTATCTACATGGATGGAGGGCAGAACATCAGTGATGTTAACTGTTGCGTCATCCGTATCAGATGCTTCGTTCCCATCACTATCTTCAGCCTTCGCTGTGAATACATTGGTGTGAGCCGCGCCAGACAATCCGCTGATGAATTCCACCTTGGTGAAATCACAACTCGCTGCAGCAGCAAGGGCAGTCCCCACTTTGCAGTCATCGTCACCACTCAGGGTGCCAAAGACACTGTCGCTTAATTCTGTGATATTTGCCGGCACGGTGCCGGTATTACGAACTGTAAAGGTAAAGGTTACATTAGCGCCGGTCTCAGGAACGGCTGCAACCGACGCATCTTTGCTGACCGAAATTGCAGGCAACACATCCGTGAAGGTTACAGTGGCAGAATCGGAATCTGTTGCGGGGTTACCTTCACTATCTTCCACACCCGCACTGAAGGTGTTTACATGGGTGGTACCAGTTGCGCCGCTGAGCGTCTTGGGCAAGTCAAAAGAGCAGCTTTCGCTCACACCCAGAGTTGTGCCAACCTTACAATCATCATCCCCAGAAAGGGAACCGAATATGTCATCCGTTAAGGAAGTGATTGTTACAGGTACGCTTCCATCATTCAAGACCTTAAATGTGTAGTTTACATTGCCGCCAGTTTCTGCAACGTCATTTGGGGTCACAGATTTTGTCACAGAGACGGAAGGCAGGACATCGTGAAAAGCTACACTGGCATCATCGCCATCGCTGCTGGTGTTTCCATCAGCATCGGCAACTTCTGCGCTAAAGGTATTGACATGGGGTGTACCGACTGTTCCGCTGACTGTTTTTAGAAGGGTAAAGGAACATTCAGCACCGGCAGCCAGGTTGGTGCCCACTTTGCAGTCATCGTCGCCAGCCAATACGCCATATACGCTATCGGTCAATGCGGTAATGCTCACCGGAACACTGCTTTCATTCTTCACAGTAAATGTAAAGGTAACATTTCCGCCTGTTTCTGGAACACTGGCAACACTGGCATCTTTCTGAACGCTGACAACTGGCAAAACATCAGAGAAAGTGACTGAGGCATCGTCACTGGCTTCATCAGCGTTTCCTTCAGCATCCTCAACCTGGGCAGTGAATGTATTGATGTGTTGAGTAGAGGCTACCCCGCTGATCGTCTTATCCAACGTAAAGTTACAGCTTCCACCCGGCGCCAGAAGGGTACCGACCTTGCAATCTGCATCACCGGCCAAAGTTCCGAAAACATCATCCACCAAAGAAGTGATGGTTGCTGCAACAGAACCACTGTTAGTGACGGTAAAGGTGTAGGTAACCGTACCGCCCGTTTCTGGAACACTTGTAACACTTGCGTCCTTGCTCACCGTCACTTCTGGATTCACATCGGCAAAGGAGACAGTCGCATCAGCGCTGTCACTGGCAGGGTTGTCGTCTGCATCTTTCGCCCCGGCAGTGAAAGAGTTTTGGTGGGGGGTACTTACAGCTCCGCTTAAGGAACGGGTAATTTCAAAGGTGCAGCTAGCACCGGCGGTCAGGACAGTGCCTACCTGACAATCTGAATCTCCATCCAAAGTGCCAAAAACGCTATCCGTCAGGCTCGTAATGGAGACAGGAACTGCTCCGGAGTTCAAAACCCCAAAGGTAAAGGTAACATTGCTGCCTGTTTCAGGAACAGAGGCAGTAGAAGCAACTTTGCTTGCGGTTATCGCGGGTAAAACATCTGTATAGACAACAGTGGCATCGTCAGTATCGCTGGTCTTGTTGCCCTCTGTATCCTCTACCTCAGCGCTGAAAATATCTGCGTGCGAAGTTCCGAAAGCGCCGCTCAACGTTTTTGTGAGGGTAAAGGAACAACTGGCGCCAGACGCCAGGGAAGTACCCACTTTGCAGTCATCGTCACCGGATAAAGTGCCGTACACGCTATCCGTCAAAGAAAGGATGCTTACGGGGACTGTTCCGCTATTGGTGACGGTAAAGGTAAATGTTACATCACCGCCTGTTTCGGGCAGTGTTGTGGGAAGGGCATCTTTAGAAACAGAAACCGCCGGCAGCACATCGGTGAAGGTTACAGTTGCATCGTCACTGGCGCTGTCCAGGTTACCCCCAGCGTCTTGCCCTTCAGCCGTGAAGATATTTGTATGATTCGTGCCGGCAGTTCCACTTATGGAAGTGGAATACTCAAAAGTACAGGTCGCACCTGCTGCCAGTGAAGTCCCGACCTTACAATCTGCATCTCCTGCCAGGGCACCAAATTTATCATCGGATAAAGAGGTAAGGGTTAATGCACTTGAACCTTCATTTTTTACCGTGAAGGTATACGTCACAATGCCACCCGTCTCTGGAACATTCACCGGAGCGGCCGACTTGGTGACGCTGAGGCTTACAACCGGGAGATCAAGCGTGCTTGTGGCAGGTTCTGTTTCCGCTGAATCCGCGCTGACGGTGTTTGAAAGGACACTGCCTGCTGTAAATTCTTCAGTAGAGACGGTATGGTTGCAACTGTAGACCCAGGTTTCAGCCACATCTAATTTCAAATCAGTATTGCTATCCCCAGAGATCAATGTTGGCGCGACATCGCATTTTGCATCTGTCACTACCACACTGCTGAGCGCTTTAGTTCCGCCATTTGTTACGGTAAAGGTATAGGGAATCACCTGGCCAGCCGCGGTTACGGCTGTAGTAGTAGAAGATTTGACCACATTAATGACCGACGTATCCACTGTAACAGAATCGGTGCCGGTGTTGTCGCTCTCGTTTCCCTCGGGGATCACATTATTGGGATCGACCGTGACGGTATTTGCCAAAGTGCCAGATTTGGTCGGTGTTACGGGTAGAACCACGGAGATGCTGCTTCCCGTCGCCATCATCACTACAGAACTTCCATTGGCCGTACAGGTCAATGTGTTAGAAGCAACGGCACAATTGATAGCCGATGCATTGGTGACATTTGTAGTAACTACTGTGGGCGTACCGTAGGTGGCATCCGTCGAAAGTGGGTCACTAAAAATTGTAGCCCCGGTAGCAAAAGTTGCGGCGAGATCACCACTATTTGTGGCAGTGATCTCCCAATTGAAGGGCACACTAACGGTTGCGGTTTTTGCAGTGCTATCGGTCTTGCTCACAGTCAACTCAGCACGGGCAATGGTGATTGTATCTGAAGAAGAATTGTTAAGGGAGTTTCCATCATTTACATTGGCGACCGTGGCGGTATTGGTAACACTGGATGCAATGGTACTCGCCACATTGACCAGAACTGTGATTGGTTCAAATTTGGCACCCGCTGCAAGATTGCGGTTGCTACTGCCAGAGGCACGATTGCAGGTAAAGGTAGATGTTCCTGCAGCTCCGGTACAATTCCAGTTGGTTCCAGTAGGAGTTGCATACAACGTCATGCCAGTCGGGAGAGTATCCGTCACCGATGTGTTCACATTTCCGATGCTGGATGTGCCGACATTTGAAACGACAATTGAAAATGATCCAGAATTGGTTCCAACAGTAAAGTTGCCACTGTGGCTTTTAACAATACCCAGATCATGAGCAGTGGTTGCGATCACATTGAGAGTTTTACTGACCGCATCTACCGGGTAGTAAGTCCAAAGATCTAGACCCTTCCAGTTGCCGAAACCATTGCTGCCAGTATCGCCATATCCGCGTTGAGAAGTAGAAGTATCAAAGCCAGCGTTTTGATCACTATGGTTGATTGTGGGGGGGTTGATCGCATTTGTGTCTCCTGGCAAAGTGTTTCCTATCGTATAGGCCGATGAAGGGACAATTGTGCCATTAGAGGTTTTGTAAACCCGATCGTCGTAAAACGCGCCATGACAATTTGTAAAGAAAGGACAAACCCCACCAATTGGATTAAGCAGGGTTAATGTTGGCCCACCCAGAACGCTGTTTTCAGAATCCAACAATGGGAAGTGGTATTCACCCGCATGGAAAACAACCTTATATGGATAATTCGACCTCACTGGAAAATAATTTCCGCTGTTATCCTTGCCATCCCAGGTGACTGAGTTGGAACCAACGACAGATTCACTTAAGATACGCCGGTTGAGAGGATTATCCGGTTCAAAATCTGTGGATGTGTTGCCCTGGATCACGATCTCTGAAATACCACCCACGTTTCCCGTATAGTTAAAAATGCCACCTTGAGAATAGTAAGAAGTATCATTTGTTGCAGTTCCTACAAAATTCACATTTTCAATGTTGGGTGTTACTGGTGTGGGTAAAAGGCTTACGGGTAGATCTGAAGTTAGAGGGTTTTGGAAGAAAAACTTCGCAGAGGCAGGAGCGAGAATCACATTACCAATAGCGGTTGACAGGCTGTTATCTGAATAAACTACATCGTGGTACAACGGAGTCTTCCCATCAGCGTCGTAGAAACCCACCCGATTACCATACAAAATATAACCAGCCGGATCCACACCGTTCAGATCCACCTTGTAAACATAACCATCTGGGGTAACTGCGTAAAGAGTGGTATACATTCGGTTGGTCTCACCGTTGCCACCGGCAAATTGAGCTAAATAATCAACATATACACGGCCAGATTTAGTAGTCCCGGTCAGAGGATTGCTGCCACTGCGTACTGTGATATCCCACATGGAAACACCACTGCGCTGCGTAGCATCCACCACAGGTGAGTCAACTGTACCTGCTTGGCCATCCGTATTGCCATTCACTCCATCAGGACCATACATCCCAATCCAATATGTTCCAGTTTCGATTGCCTGATATACGCAAGGCTTATATCCACCTACGGCTGGTTCAGGTCCAGCTAATTCTTTAGCGCGGGTATCCAATGTACCAGCCCCTGAATTTGTTGAACGATAAGTGCTACATTTAAAAGTTGGGGTAATGCTGGCTAATAAACCAGCGTCCAATTGCGAATTAGTGATCTGGCTTTCTCGATAAAGGACAATATCACCGCTACCTACCCCCATTGCAGAGGAGCCCATTAATATGTACTCATCTTTGTTGGCATAAACTCTAAAAAATGTACGCCGGTAATACCCAGCGGTTTTATTGGTCCGCCATTCAGTGTTCGCCCGCTTGCCACCGTTTGCAACAGTGTCGGTGCTACCTTCAGCCAAGACAGTTCCAACAGGGCTAAAAAGATTGAAAAACATAGCCAGTAATACTGGAATTGTAAAAAGATTTGAGAAAAAACGCGCTTTTAATGTTTTTACTGGCTTGAAGTGTTTTTCAATCATAGTTTAGTTCCATCCCTTAAATGAAAATATGCAAAGTGATTCCTTCTGCTAAAAGAAGGGGTCCTTAGTTTTAAAACGAAAACGAAACCAGCAGCCAGGCCGGTTTCGCTCTTGCTCCACATTAACTTAGCCTCACTCTACGATGATGGCAGCGACCAGTTCAGTTAATGCTTCAAAGCATCCAATGGTTGAAAAAATGGAAATCTATTATTAGATTTCCATTATATTTTAATTATGCAAATAAAACCAGACTGAATATTCTGCTAATTTACTCCAATTTAGGTTTTTATGTACTTTTTATGTATTTTCAACGATTTTTTGCTGAAATCATTGGCTCTGTTCTAAAACCCTGCAGCTGCGATAGAAGCCCAATTAAACCAGGGTGCCAAGTAAACGCCCAGCAAGAGCACACCCAGCATGCAAAAGGCTACACCCAGCGTCCAACCTGACGGAAGAGGTGTTTCCAGCCACTCCCCTGCCGGCTCATCCAGATACATCACTTTGAGCACGCGCAGATAGTAATACAGGCCGATAATGGAATTGACGACGCCAACGATCACAAGCCAGGCCAGACCAGCATTCATAGCTGAGCCAAACACAAGCACTTTGGCAAAGAATCCGGCGAAGGGGGGAATGCCTCCCAAAGAGAGCAAGCCAACCAGCAGCATCAATGCCATGGCTGGAGAGCGGCGGTTCAAACCGGCGAAGGCTGTAAACTCACTTGAACCCGTCTGCTGGATGACTCGTCCGATGATGGCAAAGACCAACAGATTGGTGAGCAGATAAGCCAACAAATAGTAGGCCGCCCCGGTGATTCCGTTGGCGCCACCCGCGATGACACCCACCAGAATATATCCGGCCTGGGCGATGGAAGAGTAGGCGATCATCCGTTTGAGGTTCTTTTGTTGAATGGCCACCAAGTTGCCGATGAACATGCTCGAGACAGCCATGACCATCAAGAGGATCATCCAAACAGAGCCTAAGTGGAAACCCACCAGAGAGGAAAGAATGCGAATGAGCGCCACAAACCCGGCAGCCTTGGAAGCCGTTGAAAGAAAACCGCCGATGGAAGAAGGAGCTCCTTCATATACATCAGGTGTCCAAAAATGGAAGGGAACTGCGCTGATCTTGAAGGCGAAGCCGCCTAAGACAAAAACCGTAATGACCAGCAGAATCGCCCTGGGAGCCGCAGCCAGTTTCATGGCCACATCACTGCCATAAAGTTGAGTGGTACCGATGGTGCCGTACAACAAGCTCAGTCCGTAGATCAGAAAGGCAGAAGACATGGCGCCAAAGAGGAAATATTTGATGCCGGCTTCGACCGAGCCTTCAAAGCGAAGTTTGGAACCCGCCAACACGTACAAAGGAATTGAAGTGATCTCCACTGAGAGGAACAACATGATCAGGTCAGCAGAAGCAGATAACAAGGTCATCCCCAGTGTGCTGGTAACCAGTAAAAAGTAAAATTCAGAACGCACGCTCAGGCACTCATCCGTTTTCACGAAGAGTGCGGTCAGTGCGGCCGCGGCCAGGAAAAGCAAGCGGAACAGGTAGGCTGCGCTGTCTTCGCGCAACATGCCGCCCCACAACAAACTGGCCTGGCTGGGAATGGGGTAAAAAATGATGGTGGCTGCCAAAATGCCCGTCAGACCAATGGCGGTGACCCAGCCCAGGTTATTCTGCAGTTTCTCACTGCGAATCAGGCCAAGAGCCAGCAAAATGAAAGAGAAAATTGCCAGACTTACTTCAGGGAGAATGGAAAGGAATGTTGTATTCATCAGGCGCCTCCTCCTACCAGAAGCAGGATATGGTCAATTCCGGGTTGTAATACCGAGGTCATCAATGAGGGGAACAAACCAATGGCGATCATGGCCACTGAAAGCATAACGATCACAAACTTGTCCTTGAAGCTGATATCCGTTACGGCCGCTTCCTGCACTTTTACTGAGACTTCCCCAAAGAAGACTCGCCGCACCACCAGCAAAATATAGGCAGCGGTGACCACGATCGAGATGGCTGAAACAATGGCCACCACAGGTGCCACCTGCCAGGCGCCCATGTAGATGGGAATCTCCGCCACAAAGCCAGAGAAGCCGGGCATGCCCATGGAGACAAGCCCGCCAACAACAAATCCGAACATGGCCAGAGGCATAAATCTCACCAGCCCACCCAGCTCTGCAATATCACGGGTGTGGGTTCTATCGTAGACCATGCCAACAATGGCAAAGAAGAGAGCCGTCATCAGCCCGTGCGAGAACATCTGCATCCCCGCCCCCATCAACCCCTGGGGCGTGAGAGAAGCGATGCCGATAAAAACAAGCCCCATGTGGGAAACCGATGAGAAACCGATGACGTATTTGAAGTCTTTCTGGATCATGGCAATAAATGCGCCGTACACCACATTGATGGTCGCCAGAACGAGGATCAAAGGCGCCCAAACACGCATGCCATCCGGCATCAACTCAACGCCTACACGCAAGGCTGCGAAGACGCCCACTTTCATCTCTACGCCGGCCAGGATCATGGAAACTGCGGTCGGAGCGGCTACGTGGCCATCTGGTGCCCAGGAATGGAACGGGAACAAGCCGCCCAGCACGCCGAAGCCCACAAAAACAAACAGGAACCACAAACGTTGGAATTCAGGGCTGAACCCAGCCTGCTCTAACGCTAATAGATCAAATGTATGCAGGCCGCTGGCAAAATACATGGCCAGCACGCCTACCAGCGCCACCATGGACCCCACAAACAGGTACAGGGTCAGCTTCATGGCACCGTATTCGCGGGTCTTGGGGGAACCCCACATCAGGATCATCAAATATTTGGGGAACACGGCCAATTCAAAGAAGAAGAACAACTGGAACAAGTCCAGGGAGGCGAACACACCAAAAACGCTGCCGGCCAGGAACATGAAGAAAGCGAAAAATTCGCGCACCCGGTCAGTGACCTTCCAGGAAATCATCACACCGCTGAAGACCACAAAACCGGCCATGAGTTCGAGGGCTGCGCTCAAACCATCCACGCCTGCGTGATACGAGATGCCCCAGGCAGGCAGCCAACTCATCTGTTCCTGGAACTGGTATCCGCCCAACGATTTATCGTAGGCAAAGAACAGATACAGTGTGAGCAGCAAGGAGATCGAAGCCGTCACCAGCGTCAGGGTGCGGATGAGGGTTGCTTTCTTTTCTGGCAGCAACAGAAAGGCCACACCCATCAGGATTGGCAAAAAGGTTAGAATGCTCAAGATAGGGATTTGCATCGTTCTCCTTTTAGAACCAGGCGCTGATGGCCTGATTGATCAAATTCATAATCCAGGACGGCCAGATGCCGGTAACCAGCACAAGGACCATCAGGGGCACTGCCACCAGAATCTCGCGCGGATTAATCTCGGTCAGATGCCCTGCCCACTCTTCATTCAGCGGACCGTGCAAGACCATCTTCAAAGCTTTGAGGATGTACACGCCAGTGAAGAATAAACCGATCAAGCTGATGCCCGTGACTGCCATAAAGATGGGCCAGGAACCCCGCACCACCATGAACTCTGAGACAAATCCGCCCATACCAGGCAAGCCAAGGGAGGCCATGGACATGAAAAGCAGCAGAGAGCCGTAAACTGGCAATAAAGCGTACAAGCCACCAAAACGGGTCAGATCACGGGTATGGGCACGCTCGTACAGCACCCCTACCAGGAAGAACATTCCTGCAGCGCTGAGCCCGTGGTTGAACATCTGCAAGACTGCACCGTCGAGGGCGATGATGCCGCTCTGACGGATGGCTGCTTCCGGGCTGCCCATTGCCCAGGCAGCGGCTGCAATGCCCAGAATAACGAACCCCATGTGATTGATGGAGGAATAAGCCACAAGCCGTTTGAAGTCTTTCTGACCTGCCGCAGCCAGACCGCCAAAAACGATGCTGGCGGCAGCCAGAACGGCCAGCCAAATGGCGTAATGAGCACTTTCAGCCGGGAAAAGGGGCAGAACCAGGCGGATAAATCCGTAAGCGCCCAGCTTGAGCATGACACCGGCCAGGATCATGGATCCGGCGGTGGGAGCCTCTGTATGAGCATCCGGCAGCCAGGTATGGAAGGGCCATACTGGCACTTTGATGGCAAAGGCGATCACGAACGCCCAGAATGCGATGGCCTTGACGGTTTCCATCGGCAAGCCGAACATCGTGCCACCACTGAGCGCAGGCCAGAGTGTGAACAATTGCGCCAGATCAAATGTGCCTGTCACAGTCCCGATCATCTGAATGGCCAGCAACAACCCCAGCGATCCCCCCATGGTAAAGAGGATGAATTTCAATGAGGCATAATTACGGCGTTCCCCTCCCCACTGGGCAATCAAGAAGTACATCGGCACCAGGCCGATCTCCCAGAAGAGGAAGAACAGGATCAGGTCCAAGGACATAAAGACGCCCAGCAATCCCACTTGTAAAAGCAGGAAGAGCACCATAAATGCCTTGACTCGTTCTTTGACGCTGAAAGCGGTCAGAATGGCCAACGGCACCAGCAGCACCGTCAATACGATCATGGATAAAGAAACGCCATCAATACCCAAATGATAATTGGAGTGGATGGCAGGGAACCAGGCGGCCAGCTCTTCCAGTTTGAATGCGGCAGCCGGTGCCTGGTTGAACACGACCCAGGCATACACTGTGAAACCAAGCGGAATGAGGCTGCCCGCCAATGCCACCCAACGTAAGAGCTTTTCTTGTTTGGCCGGGACGAATAGCAATACCAGCACCCCGATCAAGGGAGAGAAGAGGATGCATGAGAGGAGATTGTTTTGCAGGATGTTCATAAGTATCTCTCAGCCCCCTACGCCATGAAATAGAAAATGAGAATTGCCACGATCACAACACAGGCAACGGTAATGGCCATATACTGCTGCACCCGGCCGGTCTGGGCTTTGCGTAATTGCCCACCCAATTCGCCTGTGCCTCTGGCCAATCCATCAGCGGCGGCGTTGACTACAGGCAGATCGAAGCCAAAACGCAGGGCTTTGCCGATCCACAGGCTCAGTTTAGCAATACCATGCAAAACGCCGTCGATCAGCGTCTGATCGATCACCTTATAGACCAGGGTCTCAGCCAGCCAATTGGCCGGGCGGATGAAGACGACCTGATAGAGTTCGTCTATGTAATATTTGTTCTGGAATAGTGTGAATACCGGGCCGAACACTGCTTTCATTGGGTCGCGCGCTTCTGCCTTCCTCACATTGCGATAGACCAACCAGCCCAGGGTCAACCCGCCCAATGAGACGGCCAGGGAGGTCAGCAATGGAACCAGACTGTGACCTTCCACCTCTTCAAAGCTGACCATACTTCCGACAAAATGTTGGAACCAGGCCGAGGAGACTTGCCCGAGCACAGGGAATGCTTGCGGAATGCCCACCCAACCGGCAGTGATGGCAAAGAAGGCCAGTACCACCAGAGGCAGGGTCATCACGGGTTTGGATTCATGCGCATGGGCAGCAGATTCACTGCGCGGCTCGCCCAGGAACACGAGTGTGATCTGTCTGGCGGTGTAGAATGCGGTCAGTAAGGCGGCCAAGGCCAGGGTGATGAATACGGCCAAATGCCCGCCATTGAATGCCCCAGAGAGGATCTCATCTTTAGACCAAAAGCCTGCGGTGATGAGGGGAAAGCCAGAGAGTGCCAGCCCGCCAGCCACAAAAGTCCAGAAGGTAACCGGCATCTTCTTGCGCAGTCCGCCCATATAGCGCATGTCCTGTGGGTCGATCACCTCGCCGGTGTGCATCTTGCCGTGCTCCATGCCATGGATCACGGAACCAGAGTCCAGGAAGAGAAGTGCTTTAAAGAAGGCGTGCGTCAGCAGATGGAATGCCGCCGCAACGTAAGCGCCCACCCCCAGCGCGGCGATCATATAGCCTAACTGGGAAATGGTGGAATAGGCCAGCACCCGTTTAACATCATTCTGTGCCAGGGCAATGGTGGCGGCAAACAGCGCCGTAAATGCGCCAATGAACGACATAGTCATCATGGTGGGGTTGAGGGACATGCCCGGTTCCCAGCCCGCAGAAAGGAGCGGGAAGAAGCGGATGACCAGGTACACACCCGCAGAGACCATGGTGGCGGCGTGGATCATTGCCGAAACCGGCGTAGGACCTTCCATGGCATCCGGCAGCCAGACGTGCAGCGGGAACTGGGCAGATTTGCCCACTGTGCCCATAAAGAGCAGCATCCCGATCAACCCGGCCCAGGAAAGACCCAGCACTGGTGAAATGGTAGAAGAAAGCACCGCAAGAACCTCAGGATTGTTGAGCGTTGCCTGAAAACTGAGCGAGCCGGTGCTGGTGTACAAAATGGCCAACCCCAACAGCATGAACATATCGCCGATGCGGGTGGTGAGGAAGGCTTTGACCGCAGCCTTGCGAGCGGAATCTTTGCCGTACCAGAAGCCGATGAGCAAGTAGGAGCACAAGCCCATGATCTCCCAACCGGTGTAGAGCATGAGCAAATTGTCGCTCACCACCAGCAAATACATGGCAAAAGCAAACAGGCTGATGAGAGCAAAGAAGCGGGCATACATAGGTTCAATGGAAGCCACATGTTCCACTTTGCCGTGCTCACTTACCTCAGCGCCTTCAGGGGGCAGACCAGGACGATCGTGCTTGCCTTTGGGGGCGCCAAAATTGTGGTAGCCGATGCTATAAATGAAGATCATCAATACCGTCCAGGCGACGAAGAAGAGCATCACCGCGCTGAGCGGATCCACCTGAACGCCCAATTTGAGCCAGGTCTCCCCCAAAGGCAGCCAATTGATGGCATTGCCAAATGGGTTGACGGCCAATTTCTCAGCGGCCAGGGCTTTGAAGAAGATCACCATGCTTGCGGCAAATGAAAGCCCCGCGCCTGTGAGAGCTACCCAGTGGCTGGTACGATTGGAGCGGTTGGTGAAGAGCACAATAGAAACAAACGCCAGCAAGGGCGGAACTGGGATCAACCAGATAAGGAGGTTAAGTGTCGATTCAGGCATGTCGCTCTTAGCCTTTCAGATGATTCATTTCATTTGCTTCAACGGTTCTACGGCGGCGGTAGGCGGAGATGATGAGCGCCAGACCGACAGCGGTTTCAGCCGCTGCCACCACAAAGACCACGATGACGAAGACCATCCCGCGTAGACCGCCCTCGGCGGCATACAAGTAACGCCAGAAAGCCAGCAGGTTGATGTTGGCCGAGTTGAGCATCAGCTCCACGCCCATCAGCATACCAACTGCATTCTTGCGGGTGACCACGCCAAACAAACCGATGAAGAAAAGGATGGCAGAAAAAATAAGGAACCAGGAAAGTGGGATCATGTCTACTTCTCCTTGTGTTCCATGGCAGTATACAGAGCACCCACCAGGGCGGCTAACAATAAAATAGAGGTAGCTTCAAACGGGATCACAAACTGCTGCGGGTCCACCAATGCAAGACCCAAACGGGACAGGTCGTGGTATTCCACAGAGAGTGCAGGAGCAGTCACCTGAGCCACTGGCCAGGTAAGCAGCGCCAGAATCACCCCTGCCATACCGAGCACGATGATGATTAAGACAGGGATCCAACCGCGGTTGGTTTGGCTGCCTTCATCCGTCATGGAGGTGCGTGTGAGCATAATGGAGAACAAGATCAGAATGGCAATAGCACCTACATAAACAAGCACCTGTACAATGGCAAAGAAACCTGCCTCTAACAACACGTAGGCAGCGCCAATTCCCAACAAGCTGAGGATCAGCCAGAGCACGGCGTGCATCATGCGGTGTACAGTCACGGTCATCACCGCCGCAAACAGACTGATGACTGCAACGACTAGAAAGAGGATCTGTTGAATGGTCATGCCTGCGCACTCCCTTCTTCAATAGGTTCAACTTTCTCAGGGCGGGCCACGGGCAATGGTTTAGAAACGATCACCCGCTCTTTGTCACGCTTGCTATCCGCAATTGTCAAGATACGGTCCGTGATCAGCCACAGCACCACGTTGATGGCGACCAGGATGCCTACCCGCAGCAGCATGGGGGCAGCAGGCACCAGCTTGGCAGCCAGGGCCATCACCACCAGGTTGATGAGGGAGAGCGGCGTCAGGAACTTCCAGTTGACATTCATCATCTGGTCGATGCGTAAGCGCGGAATACTGAAGCGCAGCACCAACATCAACAGGTAAACGGCCAATGTTTTGAGCAATAAATACAAGAAACCCAACACAGGCAGGGTTTCAGCAGCAGGACCACGCCAACCCCCTAAAAAGATGGTGGCAAACACCATGGCCGAGGTAAAGGCATGTAAGAAGTCTGCCACATAGAACATGCCAAACTTCAAGCCGGAGTACTCAATATTAAAGCCGGCCACCAACTCTGAATCAGCTTCGATCAGGTCAAAAGGGGCACGGCCGTTTTCTGCGATAGAGGTAATAAAGAAGAGAAGTGCAGCAACAGGAGCCAGAAAGATGTTCCAGACCGATTGCGACTTGACAATATCATTGATGCCCATGGAACCGGCGAACATCACCGGGATGAGCAGCGTTACCACCATGGGCACTTCGTAGCTTACCAACTGAGCCACGGCGCGGAATCCGCCCAGCATGGCATATTTGTTGTTCGAGCCTAACCCGGCGAAGATAACGCCCAGTTCACCGATCGCACCCACCGCCATGATGTACAGGATGCCTACATTTACATTGGTGCCAAAGACGGTACTGGAAAGTGGCACGACTGCCCAGACAGAAAGCACCGCCGCCACCGAAAGGACAGGGGCAAGATTGTATGGTACCAGGTCGGCGCCGATGGGGGTGATGTACTCTTTGGTGAAGATCTTCAACATATCTGCGATGGTCTGGAAGATGCCCCACGGTCCCACTCGGTTTGGCCCTGGCCGGTCTTGTACGCGTCCACCGATCTTGCGCTCGGCCCAGATGAGCACGGTCACGAAAACCATGGCCACCGTTGCCAACAAGCCGGCTCCCAGCACAGCCAGGATCACCTGGGTCAATACAGCAGAAGCTCCCCAACCGGTGAGCACGCTTTCCAACCAGCGGGCAATAAAATTTACAGGATCAGAGAAAAAATTCATTGTCAGCCCCTAAATCCATTCCAGGGCGCCTTTGCGCCAGGCGTAAAAAAGCCCCCCACCCAGGATCGCCACAAAGAAAACGGCCTCTACAACACCAAAGAGAGCCATTTTGTTATAAGCTACCGCCCAGGGGTAAAGCAGCACCGTTTCCACATCGAACACTAAAAAGATGAGGCCGTATACGTAATACTGCACCTTGAATTGGATCCAGGTGGTACCGACGGTCTCTATGCCGCACTCATAAGTGGAATTCTTGATTGCATTTGGCTTTTTAGGAGAGAGTACCCCTGCAATAATGAGGGCTACTGCTGGAAGAAATAAGGAGATCGCGATAAATATTGCCAGATATAACCAATCAGAGGTCATATTTTCTCCTTTGCAAAGAGGTAAAATAATTTCGGGGTAATTTTATCATATTTCTCATAAATTTCACGTAATCAAATATCCCGAAGCTTTATTTTCGTATATGCGCATATTCGGTAAACCGCATATATCTAAATGTGAATTATACATCCAAATTATCGCATATTTATCTAAATTAGAGAAATTAGTCCGATATTTTAATATTTCCCTGCTCTAAACCACAAAGACACCCTTTCAGGTGTCTTTGGTGTAGATTATGGATGCTTGGTCTAGAGAATTGGAAGATTTTCGGCTCAACTAAAGAATTTCTCGAACCTCACTCAATTTTCAAATTATCTTCTGTGCTGTAAGTCCAGCAGATTTGCATACTCTTTGTTTTCTTCTATTCGCCTACTGGCAGCGCATAAAGCTCATCCAGAGTCAAGCCAAAAGTATCTCGCACATATTGCACCATTTGGTCCACTGAATGTTGGTAAACATCTGTTATCGTTGGATCGTTGTAGGCTTTGATAAAGTATTCCTCAACAGTCTCACTCGGATCACTGCACCAATCATCGACAAATTCACCTGTGTCTACGAAATAGTTAAATGAAGCGCCACCCTGATTGTTATCATCAATTCCGACGCTGAATATCTTTTTGACCGAGTCATACCTAATTACGATACGATACTCGTCACTGATTGGCGTAAAAAAGCGCACATCGAAATCTCTTTCTCCCCATTCTGGGCGGTGTACTTCCAGATTCACTACTTTATCGCCGCGCTGTTCATAAATATAGTCCGCATCCGCTTGATTTGCAACAAAGCCAAGGTTTGTAAGGGTTGGCGGCTCATACGGCAATGCGAAAAGTTTGTCAGGAGTCAAATTGAATGTCTTCTTTAGGGTCTCATTAAAAAGCCGTACCGGAGTGAAAAACACGTCTTCGCCTTCCCGCACATCCATTGTGGCATATATCGCTTCTTCCACCTTTGCCAGTTTTTCAGGATCCAGGTTAGTACTACCGTCTTCTGGATTGTAAATATAGTTAATCAGCTGTTCCCCATCCTTGTCCATTTGGCAGACGTAGACCTTGTGGACACCATAGTAGCCCACATACAATTTATTATCGCTTTCCAGATACATCGAAATACGAATGATATTCTCTTCCCATTCAACTGCAGGGGATCCCCAATTGGCATGATTGATGGCAAAAGAAGCACCATCTCCGTCAAATTGAGCCATATGATTGGCGTTATCCATGCTAAAACCAAGGTCCACCAGCGTGGATGGAATGATGAAATCCTTTTTCTCAAGGTTGGGGTAAATTGCTTCAAGGGGAGACAAGTCTTCAACTGAAGTATTTGCTAAAAAGAGCTGTCTCAGTTTTGTCAGCGTTGAAAGCGGAGCGAGATTAGTAATGCCAGAATCGTCAAGCAGAAGAACTTGCAAATTGACCAGCTTTGACAGGGCGGTGTAGTCGGACGCCCGGCTGCCTGAGAGGATCAGCACCTTGAGGTTCGTCAGCCCGGCGAGGGGAGAAACATCGGCGACAGGGTTACCAGCCAGTGAGAGCACTGTCAATTTTGTGAGTCCCTGCAACGGCGTGATATCTGTGACAGCCTGATTGGATAGGTCTAAATATTCCAGATTTGGAAAAGTTTCCAAACCGCTGAGATCTTTAATCTGTCCTTCCTCTGAAAGATAGCTTTGCAGGTCATTATTCAGGTTCATCCTTGTTACCCCCTTTGTGTCTTGCAGGGATATTTGGCCGTTTGCTTTTCCAAGAATTCCACCCACCATCGCACCCAATACAGGATCGGAAAAAGTTATAATCGCAGGAGGCTGAGTAGACACCACCGCAGTTGCAGTCGGCCCGGTACACGAAACAAGAACAAAGATCAATAAAACCATTAGCATCTTTTTTTGAAGAGTCATGATTCAAAGTCTTCCTTTTGTTTGGATTTCAAGCAATTACGAAGAAGGCACTTGTTTATCCTCGCTTCACTTAATTTTACACTTTCCTACAAAACCGACGGTTCGATTAACGAAAAACCGGCGCCTAAGCGCCGGCTGTTCGGGAAGTACAAAACTACGAGAAATTGATCTCGATCGTTTTCTCACCTTTAAAATCGTTCTCATCAATATCCACCTGGAAGGGTTCGCCATCCGGAACGGATTGGTCCAGGTCTTTGAGAATTCGCAAATAGTCTTTTTCACGAACCTTTTCGGGCATGTGCTGACCAAAATTGCGCATGGCCCAGTCCACAAAATGTAAGGGCAGCGGTACCCAGATCTTTACCTTTTGGGTCTTGTCTTCTTTCTGCTCGGTCACGTTCAATACCAGCCAGCGACCGGCAATCAGACGCCAACCCAATATGACCAGCCCGGTGGAAAGCGCCAGGAAGAAGAAAGCAAACCAGAAGCCCACCCCTAACCCGGAGCGTCCATAACTGGCAAAAAGCCACCAGCCGCTGAGCCCCATTAGGAGGATGCCCAAAAACATGGGAATGCTCCACAAAGATTTCCAACCAGCCGGCACGGCGGTGCTGCGGCTTTGAGCGGGCTCGTCCACCGGGGTGGAATCTACAACACTCCCCTGCAGCACTTCCGCTTCAGGCTCGGGTTGAGCTGCGCTTCCGCCATCCAAAATGGCCAGCAGGTCAGCACCTTCTTCCACCGTCAGGGTGCCGCTTTCCACCTTTTTTAATATTTCCAGTTTGCTCTCTTCAAGCGTCATTATTCCACCTCGTTAGTTTTCCAACGCTTGCAAGAGCTTTTCGGCTTCTTCCACCGAAATCTTCTTTTCTTGCAGCATCTTCAATACCAGAATACGTTCCTGATCTGAAACCACTTTCTTTTCCTTTTTCACTGGTTCAGCCGTGTCATTATCAAAGCTGAAACCGATCACCTTGCCATCGCGTTGTCTGAAAGCTTCGTCCATCTTATCGGCGGCTTTGCGCATGGCCTCACTGGTCTGCCAGCCGGCCTGACGCAACCCGTGGTTGACGCCCTTCATACTCTGACGGATCTTTTCTTCGATCTCTTTGCCAAAATCACGCCAGTTATCTTCAAGGTCTTCAAATACAAAAGTAAATTCACCCATCGTTTCCTTGCCTTCTTTCACCGTGATTGAACCACCGGCATCCAGCTCCACGCTTGCGCCACCGTCTCCCAATGGGAGATCGTAGGATTCAACTTCACTGTCCAGATGCTGACCGCCGGCTTCTACTTTGATCTCTTCTGCATCGCATCGCATATGCAGCAGTGCTTTAGCAGAAGGCAGCACATACATTGAGATATCTCCACCAGCTTCGATGCGAGACTCAGCGATCTCACTGCTATTGAACTGCAGATGGGCATCTCCGCCGCAACGCGCCGAGACCTTGCCCGAGACGCCAGAAACTTCCAGGTCGCCGCCCACATCATGAGCAGAGAAGTCTCCCACCTTGAAGCCGTCCACGTCGCCGCCCACGCGGTTCACATCCACGGAGCCGCTCACCTCTTTGAAGTTGCAATCGCCGCCAACTGTATCTGCGGTGAAACTGTTCACCTTCTGCACGGTCAGATCACCGCCCACCCGCTGCACAATCACCTGTCCCTTCAAATTGAGCAAGCCGGCATCCCCCCCCACCTTTTCCAGGGTCACACTCACCCCGGCGGGTACGCGCAAACGCGCATCGGCATCAGCGCGCACATAAATCGCTCCGCCTTCATCTTTCATGCGGAAAGAATCACTGTCATCCACAATCGCGGTCACTTGCGGGAGTTCGTTGCCTTCCACCAATACATCCGCGCCAGATCGAATGATCAGGCGAGCATCTTCTTTCATCGGTACAGTCGT
>JAYFNV010000063.1:0-3675 GCA_034933225.1 Anaerolineaceae bacterium
TATGGCTGGGGGCAAAGGACGCGCCCCCCTTGCGGGGGTTTGAACCTCGATTAAACAAAAAACCCGCTTTCGCGGGAATTTGTTGGCTGGGGGCAAAGGACATTTGTCCCCCTGTGGGATGAGAACCTCGATTAAACGAAAATTCCACTCTTTCGAGTGGGATATGGCTGGGGGCAAAGGACGCGCCCCCCTTGCGGGGGTTTGAACCTCGATTAAACAAAAAACCCGCTTTCGCGGGAATTTGTTGGCTGGGGGCAAAGGATTCGAACCTCTACAGGCAAATCCAGAATCTGCAGTCCTGCCATTAGACGAGCCCCCAGAGCGAGAAAGATTTTACCACCCCCTTATAGGCTTGTCTAGGATTTTAAGCAATTTATCATTCAACAGGTTCTAGGCAAAGCCAAGTCCCTTTTCTTTCATCGAAACAAACTTGCCATAGCCAATCACCAGGTGATCGAGCACCTCAATATCCAACAGCTTGCCGGCCTGCACCACGGAGCGGGTCAATGCCACGTCTTCAGGGCTGGGGGTCGGGTCCCCGCTGGGATGGTTGTGCGCCAGTATCAACGAAGCCGCTGATTTTTGAATGGCCGCCCGGAACAGCTCTCCCACCCGCACCAGCGACTGATTGAGCGAGCCCACGTACACCGTCTCTACCGAGAGCAGTTTATTGCGCGTGTCCAGCAGGATCACCCGCAATTGCTCCTGGCGCAGCCCCTGCATCTCCAGTTGGATCAGGTCTGCCGCCGCCTGTGGTGAGGAGATCGGCCCACTTTCACTGGCCTGCTCTTTGGCCATGCGGCTGCCCAACTCAATGGCCGCCTTGATCTGCGCAGCTTTGGCCATGCCCAGCCCGTGGATCTGGCACATCTCTTCCAGACTGGCCCGCTGAATGCCAGCCAGTCCGCCCAATTTATCTAAAATAAGCTGCCCCAATTGCACCGAATTCATGCCGGGCATGCCTACGCGCAGTAATATAGCCAATAACTCGGCTTTGCTCAGGGCACCTGGGCCAGCTTTTGCCAAACGTTCTCGCGGTCTTTCATCCTCTGGGAGTTCGGTAATACGATAAGTCCCCATGCTCTCTCTTGGCATTTTTCCACCTTTTTTGCCGAATTGATTTTTATAATATACCATCGCTCAAAATCTTTTATGTAAATTTTTCATAAAGGCTTATGGAGGCGCTTCAGACTTAAAATCAACGAAGTAGAACAGCTTCCATGCTATAATTTCAGCTTGGGAGAATTTCAGATGATCGATCCTGCCCTGCTCAAACAACTGACCATGATCGGCACCGGTTTTGCTGCTGCATTTCTGGCAGCACTGTGGCTGAGCCTGATTTTCTGGACCTTTCGGGATATTCGCTCGCGCAGTCGTGATCCTCTCATGCGCATCCTGGCAGTCATCGTGGCGGCGCTGCTCTTCCTGCCCGGCATTCTGGTCTACCTGGTGCTGCGTCCCCCGCACACTCTGGAAGAAGAGTACCAGCACGCTCTTGAAGAAGAAGCCCTGCTGCAAAGCATCGAGGAAGCCAATGTCTGCCCCGGCTGCAATCATCACGTTCACGCCGATTGGATCGCCTGCCCCAACTGCCACACGGTGCTCAAAAAGACCTGTGCCTCCTGTGGGAAAAGTTTGCAGCTTTCATGGAACCTCTGCCCCTATTGCGCCACCCCCGTTCCCGGCACTTCCAAGGAAACTGTTGCAGAATCTACCCCCGCTGATCTTGAAGAAGAAACCTCGGGTTCCTTCTCTGATATTGAAAACCAATCCTGACCGGATGTGAACATTGACGAATTCTCTCGCTCAAATTGAGCCCATCGACTATCTGCTGATCGGCCATGTGACCCAGGACGTTGTGCCAGAAGGCTTTGCCCTGGGCGGTACAGTTTCTTATGCCGCACTCACCGCCCGTGCTTTTGGCAAGCGCGTGGGCATCATCACCGCCTGTACGCCCGACCTGGCCCTGCCGGAGCTGGATGGAATTGCCGTTTTACGCAAACGCTCTGCCGCCAACTCTACTTTTGAGAATATCAACACACCGCAGGGGCGCATTCAGTACATTCGCGCCGTCGCCGATAAGATCAGCGCTGCCGATGTCCCTGCCGTCTGGCGCAACACCCCCATTGTGCATCTGGGTCCTGTAGCTGCTGAACTGGAAGATGACCTTGCCGAAGCGTTTCCGCACTCTATGCTGGGCATCACCCCGCAGGGTTGGCTGCGTGCCTGGGATGAGCAAGGGCACGTCTCTTTTACAGATTGGCCAGGCGCAGTAGATGTGTTGAAGCACGCCAATGTGGTTGTCCTCAGTCTGGAAGATGTTCGCGGCAGCGAGGATGTGATCCAGGAATACGCCAGCGAAGTCCCTGTCTTCGTGGTCACAGAAGGGGCCAAAGGCTCCCGTGTTTACTGGAACGGTGATGTGCGCTATGTACGCCCACCGCTTGAAGAAGAGCTTGATCCCGTAGGCGCAGGCGATATCTTCGCCTCCTCCTTCTTTATTCGCTACAACGATACGCGTGACCCCTGGGAATCTGCCCGGGTGGCCACCCTTCTGGCGGCTAAGTCCGTCACCCGGCGAAAATTGTCCGGTGTTCCCTCACCGGATGAAGTCCATTCCGCATTAGCAGAAATCCTTTAGTGGCAGGCCTATGACTCGCATTCACACACTCGTAAATCAAAAAGGCGGTGTTGGCAAGACCACAACCGCTATTAATCTCGGCGCCTATCTGGGCATCTACGGTCAGCGCGTGCTGCTCATTGACCTCGATCCGCAGGCCAACGCCACCTCTTCGCTGGGCATTGATAAATATACGGTCAAGAAGGGCACCTATGATGTTCTTCTCGGCCAGGAACCCATTTCACCGCACATCCTCTACAACCCCAAGCTCAAGATCAGCCTGCTGCCGGCATCCCCGTCTCTGGCCGGCGCTGAAGTGGAACTGATCGACCTACCCCAGCGTGAATCACGCTTGCGTGAGGCCATCAAGCCCATCATTGACCGCTATGACTACATTCTGGTCGATTGCCCGCCCTCACTGAGCCTGCTCACCGTCAACGGCCTCATGGCCGCCCGCGATGGCGTCATCATCCCGGTGCAATGCGAATACCTGGCCCTTGAAGGTCTCGGCCAACTTACCCAAACCCTCAACCGCATCCGCACATCGCTCTATGCTGACCTCAAAGTACGCGGTGTGATCCTCACCATGTTCGATGGCCGCACTAACCTGGCCGTGGATGTGGTCAGCGAGGTTAAGAAACATTTCCCCACCCAGGTCATGTCATCCGTCATTCCGCGCAGCGTCCGCCTGGCAGAAGCCCCTTCTTACGGCCTGCCCATCGCGTACTACGCAGCAGAAACGAATGCCGCCAAAACCTACGCCGCGCTGGCCCGCGAAATTATGACCCAGGATGGTATCAAATTTACAGAACCGACCAAACAGGCAGGTACAAATGGCTCATAAAGGTGGACTAGGCAAAGGCCTGGATGCACTCATCCCAGGCGAAGTGACCGATCAACCCACTACCAACGCCGGTGTGGCATTCGTGCAAATTGATCTCATCAGCCCCAACCCGTTGCAGCCGCGTTCCATGATGCGTACCGAAGAGTTGGATGATCTTGCCAACTCCATTCGCGAACATGGCGTGTTGCAGCCGCTGGTGGTGACCTTTGAC
>JAYFNV010000064.1:0-8560 GCA_034933225.1 Anaerolineaceae bacterium
TCCGGCAGCATGCGTTTGAGCGCGATGGCTTCACAGGCATCTTCATAGGCGCGGCCACCTTGATCCCAAAAAGAGGTCTGGTAGTCGGAGCCTTCATAACTGCATACGGGGGGGGTGTCTGTCATTCTTCACTCGCTCATATAAAAGTGCGACCGGATAGGTTTGCCGGCGGCGCCCAGAGTATCCCATTTACCGTTGCTTCCTCTCGGACCTGGCGGGGTTCACAGGGCTCTGCCGCGCCGGTCCCATCCGGGCGCACGCTAAGGATACCGCAGGTAGGGCAGGGTGTCAACGAATTGAAAATTGAAGGCAAACCCGCCCTCTCCCAACCCTCTTGCATTTTATGAGAACAGCGGCGGATTGAATTGGAGAAAAATGGGCACAGCACGCTGTGCCCCTACCCGCTGATTTTGTTTATGATTGCTTCTTATAGACCTTCTCTGGCGTGATGGGCAGGCTGTACACGCGTACGCCCACGGCAGCATAGACGGCGTTGGCAATGGCAGGTGCGGTGGGCACCACGCAGATCTCGGCCAGGCCTTTGGCGCCGTAGGGGCCATCAGCTTCAGGGTATTCCAGCATCTGAACTTCCAAATGGGCGGGCATATCCATGGGGGTGGGCAGCAGGTATTCTGCAAAGCTATCCACCCACTGACCGTTGGCTTTAAGCGGCATATCTTCATATAAAGCATATCCTATGCCCATGGCCACGCCGCCTTCGATCTGCCCTTCGGCAGTGAGGCGGTTGATGACCTTGCCCAGATCGTGGATGGCGACCATGTCTTTCACTTCTACTGTGCCCAGCTCGGGGTCTACTTCTACGCGGGCCACCTGGGCGGCGAAGACGTATTTGACGTGCGGCATGCCGATGGGCAAATGCTGCGGTGTGGTCGCGGCCGGGTAAGGGAAGGTGAACGATCCACCAGCCTGAATGGCGAACCCCTGTTCAGCGGCCCGGCTGGCAAACTCACCGGCAGAAATGCGGCTGCCGTTGGGTAGCACCACCTGACCAGCTTCGTAGCTCAATCGGGCGGGGTCAACGGTGAGGAGGAGCCCGGCGGATTGCAGTAATTGTTCTTTGAGGGCTTTGGCGCCCCTGATCACGGCGTTGCCTACCAGGTAGGTCATACGTGAGGCACAGCAAACACCCCCATCGGGGACGTCAGAGGTATCAAAAGCGGATGTGATCACCTGGTCAAAGGGCAGCCCCAAAGACTCGGCGGTGATCTGCTCTGCCACCGTGGCCAACCCCTGACCCAGGTCTGGCGCCCCTAGATGGATGAGGACGCGGCCATCTGGCAGCCACTCCAGGCGGTGATCTGATTGGTCGGTCACTTTGGCGCCCAGCCCCATGCTCTGCATGGCCAGGGCAAAGCCCACCCCGCTGATCTTGCCGGGGGCGGCAGGGATTTTCTTGAGGCGATCACGCGCATCCAGGGCTGCCTGCAAACAGGGAGCCAGGCCTTGCGCGGTCTCGTTCAGCACCACGCGGGTGGGCAGCGTGTCGCCTTGTTGAAGGATGTTCTTGCGGCGCAGTTCACCGGCATCCATACCCAGTTTTTCGGCCAGCATGTCCATGATGCTCTCAATGGCAAAGTGAGCCTGGGGTGACCCAAAGCCACGCATGGCGCCGGAGAAGGGGGTATGGGTATAGACCACTTTGGTTTCGATCTTCACGTTCGGAATGCGGTAGGGGCCGGTCACCATTTCGGTCAGCAGGCTGCCCACGGCGACCCCGTAAGAGGCGAAGGCGCCGGTGTTCATCCACACCCGGCCTTCGAGGGCGGTGAGGGTACCATCCGCCTTAGCGCCGAGCTTGAGCTTGACCGTGGCCGGGTGGCGTTTTGGGTGCGCCAGAAAAGATTCGCGCCGGCTGTTGACCAGCTTGAGCGTGCCGCGGATGGCCCATGCGCCAAAGGCGGTGAGCACAGACAGGCTGGCATCTTCCTTGCCGCCAAATGCCCCGCCGATGGTGGTGCTGAGCACCTGTATCTTTTCCAGGGGCAGGTGGAGCACGGCCGCCATGGTGAGCCGGTCAATAAAAGGTTCCTGTGAGCTGACCCAGACCGTCAGGCTGCCATCCGGGTGACAAACAGCCTGCGAATTTTCCGGCTCCATATAGGCCGGAGAAATGCGTTGCACAGAGAATTCTTCTTCCAAAATAACATCGGCTGCGGTAAAACCACTCTGCATATTGCCGGAATCTACATTAAATTGAGCCAGCAGGTTGCTCTCACCGTGGAGAATGGGCGCACCCTCTGCCAGCGCATCGAGCGGTTCCAATACGGCGGGCAGTTCTTCATAGTCCACCTGTACCTTTTGGGCGGCCAGTTCGGCAGCCTGCCGGGTTTTGGCGATCACCAGCGCCACTGCCTGGCCTAGATGCAAGGCTTCTTCTTGCGCCAGCACCGGCTGATCTGGGATCATGCCAAATTTTTGAGCGCCGGGGATATCTTTACTGGTCAATACTGCTGTAACGCCTTCCATTTGCAGGGCGGCGTCTTTATGAATGGCCAAAATGCGGGCGTGATGGAATGGGCTGCGCACCAGCACACCGTACTGGGTCTCCGGTAGTGAGACATCGGCAGTATAGAGGGCTTTGCCGGTGGTTTTGATGGTGGAATCTTTGCGTGGCGCGGGTTGACCGATGACGCGCAGCTTAGCATCCATGTTTCACCTCCGCGGCGGCGTTCTTGACCGCACTGAGGATCTTGGTGTAGCCGGTACAGCGGCAAAGGTTGCCGGCCAGGGCGGTGCGGATCTCATCTTCGCTGGGGTCACAGATACGGTCCAGGAGTGCCTTGGTGGCCAGCACCATGCCCGGGGTACAGAACCCGCATTGCACAGCGCCCGCGTTCACAAAGGCTTCTTGAATGGGATGCAGCCCGTTTTTGGGGGTCAGCCCCTCAATAGTGAGGACGTCCTTGCCTTCCACCTGGCCAATGAGCACCAGGCAGGAGTTGACCGCCTGGCCGTCCAGGATTACCGTACAGGCACCGCATTCGCCTTCTCCGCCGCAGCCATCTTTGGCCCCGGTCAGATGAAAGTCATCGCGTAACACATCCAATAGAGAGCGGCCGGGAGCCGTGCTCAGCGTGATGGGTTCGTGGTTGAGTGTGAAGTGAATCTCTATGTGGGTCATGCCTGCTCCTCCTTTGCCTGGAGCGCGGCTTGCTGCAGAACCCGTTCTAACAACACCCCTGCGGCATGGCGGCGATACTCCGCGCTGGCCCGCAGGTCGCTGATGGGAGCGATGTCTGCCTGCAGGGCTGTGGCAGCAGATTGGAAAACCTCTTTGCATGGGAGCTGCCCAACCAGAGCAGCTTCTGCGGTGGGGCAGCGCAGCGCGGTAGGCGCCACAGACCCCATCGATAGTCTGGCAGTCTGGATCAGCCCACTGGCATCCAATTCGAGCAGAGCACAGGCACTCACCACGGCGATGGCCATGCCATTGCGCCGGCCGAGTTTATCAAATTTGAAGCCAAAAGGAGGATTCGGGAGGGAAAAGTGTACCGAGCTGATCATCTCATCTGGTCGTTGCTGGGTCTTGCCCGGCCCGACGAGAAATTCTTGAAGAGAGAGCGCCCGTGAGCCTTCCAGACTGGTGAGCATTACCTGGGCGTTCAGGCAGAGAAGAGGGGGCAGCATATCGGCGGCCGGGGAGGCGTTGGCAATGTTGCCGCCCAGCGTGCCGCGCGCCCGTGTTTGCTCGGAGCCGATTCTGGCAGCAGCCTCCGCAAGTGCCGGCGCACAGGTGAGCAGGATCTCAGAGCTAGCCAGCTCGTGGTGCGTGGTCAGCGCGCCGATCTCGATGGTCTGGCCGTCCTGGTGGATAAAACGCAAGGCAACAAGACGACTCAGATCAATGAGTGTTGGGGCATCTGCGCCAGGATTACGGCGCAGTCTGGGCAGCATGTCGGTACCGCCAGCGATCAGTTTGTGGTTGGGCTGTTGGACCAGGTGCAGTAATTCTGGCATACTCTTGGGGAGGAGCACATTCCATTCGGTCATCGGTCTTTCCTATAAAAAAGGTTATCCCCTGCGCATCAGTAAACGAAAATCCATCAATTGATTGTTGAAGTAGTTCATTGAAAAGGCGATCGGGTTTTGCTGGCTCTCATCCAAAAAGGTTTCTTTCATCAAGAGAACTGGCGCGCCTGGAGCGCACTTGAAGGTGGCTGCCACTTCGCCCACCGCCTCCACAGATGCCAGATCCACGGTCACATAGTCTACGTGACGGTCGGTTTGTGCATCCAGGTACTTCATAAAGCCAGGACCCTGTGGGCTGAGATCGTATTCTTCTTTGACCTCAAAAGGCAGGAAATCCTGGGTGTACATGGCAGGCCGGTCATCAGCATGAAAGATCATGGTTTTCACTGTCACCATCTGGCCTTGCGGAAGTGCGAGTGCTGTGCGCGCCACTTCAGGGGGGAGTAGAAGGAGAGTGGATACCAGGCGCACGGTTGGGGTGAAACCGGCGCGCAACAGCAGATCGCGGTTCTCATAAAAGGTATCCAAATGATATTGAAAAGTGGAGGGGAAAGAAGAAACACGGGTACCAGAGCCGAGGGTGCGTTTGATGAGCCCTTCGCGGTCAAGCAGGTCCAGCGCTTGCCGCACCGTGTTTCGGCTGATCTGGTACTGTTGCATCAGCTCACGTTCTGAGGGCAGCTCAGCACCGCTGGTGAATTTGCCGCTGTGAATCTGCTCGCGCAAAATCTGCGCCAGTTGGTGATACAGGGGAACGAAAGAATGGGGGTCAAGAAGGATCATAATCTAAAAGTGGTTGGTACCACCCAACCACTTTTAGTATAAGGAATTTATCGTTTCAAGTCAAGAAATTATTAATTTAATCAAATATTCAGACCGCAAAAATGAGGAAGGGAACTTAAGTGGGGGTCGAACGTCTTAAAAACGAAAGATGAGGTCAAGATGAAAAAAACAATGAAAATCATTTTCCTGGCTTTGATGCTGATGCTTCTGGCAGCATGCAGCGGGACAGGCACTGCCACTGAACCAGTATCTGAACCAGATCCTTTAGGAACAGCCATTGAGCCAGGTACACCCACCCTTCCGGTCAAACAGGGTGCGGTATATATGGAAAACCTGGAAGTGTTACCCGGAAAAACCGCAGATCAGCTGATCATCCGTGTGATCGGGAACCTACCCACGGCCTGCAGTCAGCTAACCCTCACTGCCAGCCTGGCCGATGGGACGAACAAGATCGAGGTCGTGGCGTATTCCAGCGAACCCGCTGATAAAATGTGTGCCCAGGTGCTGACTGCCTTTGACGAACAGGTATCGGTGCCGGGCTTGAAAGAGGGCAGCTATGACGTTTATTTCAACGGCGAGCTTGTGCAAACCAGTTCGGTTCCACTTTCAGCCAAATAAACTGATTCATCTGAGCAATTAAAGCATCAGGTCCTTAAATCAAAACGAGCGGCGCACCATTCCGCTCGTTTTGATCTGTAAACAGAACACCAACAACTTACCCAATAAGGAGGAAGATAATCAAGTTAAACTGTTACGTCACTATAATACACAACACAGATTAAAAAAATCCGAGAATATTCTAAGCAGTTGCTAATCATCAGATTATATTTTAAAGAACGTGGCTGCCAGAACCATCGCTGATGCAATGAAGATGAGGATGGAGCCGATGATGGTGAACCACTTTTGAAATGCATTATTTTTATACTCGCCCATAAGCGAGGCATCATTGGCCAGTTTTAAGAGGTAGTAAAAAACCAGCGGCAAGGCCACGGCATTGATGGTTTGTGAGAAGATGGCCACCTTGAAGAGCGAAACTCCCGGCAACAAGGCAATGATGAGTGCCAGAACGAGCTGCAAAATAAATAACGTGTAGAAAGACTTGCTTTGCTTGTAGTTGGAATCAAGGCTGCCCTGCAGGCCAAAGAACTCTGCAAAGGCGTAAGCGGTGGAAAGCGATACGGCAATGAGCCCCATGAAACCGGCCACCAGAATACCCACTGCAAAGAGGGTGCCGGCCATTTCGCCGGCAAAGGGCTTGATTGCCATGGCGGCGGCTTCGCCAGATTCCAGTGGGATCTTGTTCACAAAGAGGGTGGCAGCGGTGGCGACCACCATGAAGAACGAGAAGAAATCGGTCAGGAAGGCGCCGATGTAGGTTTCGAGTTGCGAGTAGAAGATCTTACCCGCCTCGATCTTTTTGTCGTAGGCGAAGCTGCTGATGAAGAACTGCCCCCACGGGGTGATGGTGGTACCGATCACGCCCATACCGATGAGCAGATAGCTGCGCAGATAGGTGGGGGTCACTTCTACCCCGTGCGGGTAAACGATGTTGCTCAAAGCCAGGAACCAATCCGGTTTGGCTCTGACGGCAGAGACGATGTAGGCCACATAAAACAGGCTGCTGATGAGCATGATGGCCTGGGTGAGCTTGTAATTGCCGCGCGTTACCACAAGGACCAACAGTACCATAATAAAGAGCACAAAGGGGATCACCGGCAGGTTGAGCATGGCGCCAGTGGTCTTAAAGGCCGAGATCTCAGCGGTGAGGGTGCCCAGGTTGGCGATGAACAGGGCTGAGAAGATGAGAATGGATACTTTGACGCCAAACTTCTCGCGGATCAGGTCGGCCAGGCCGCGCCGGGTGACCAGGGTGAGGCGCATGCCCATTTCCTGGGTGATGGCCAGTAAAAAGGTGACGATGAAGAGCACAAAAAGGATGGGATAGCCCAGGGTGGCGCCGGCCACGGAGTAGGTGGCCACACCACCGGCATCATTATCGGCCATGGCCGAAATCGTAGCGGGACCGAATACTGAAAAGAAGAGCAGCAGGCGCACTACGACAGGGTTTGAACGCAGACGGCGTGCAATGAGGGAATGAGAGGTCTTTGGCATGGCTGTTTTCCCTCAGGATCAGGCAGAGTAATAAAAACGCGGCAGACGTTTCTTCCAGGCGGTGGGGATGATCTTGTCGAGGGCATCATCTGAGGTGACCATGCCCAGCAGGTGGTTCTCATCATCCACAATGGGCACGGTGAGCAGGTTGTACTTGGCTACCAATTGCGCCAGGGTGTCTTGTTTCTCTTTTACGTTGGCGGCTACCACCTTGCGGTGCATAAAATCATCCACCGGGGTGTTGGGCTTGGCAAGCACCAGGTCACTGAGGGAGATCACCCCCAACAGGTGTTCCTGTTCATCGGTGACATAAATATAGTAAAGAGATTCAGCTTCGTTGGCTGAATTGCGCAAGTACTCAATGGCCTTGTTGGCCGTCAAACCAGGGCGGATGGTGGCCACGTCAGTGGTCATAATACCGCCGGCGGAATCTTCAGGGTAAGAAAGAAGCAAGCGCACATCTTTGGCTTCTTCGTCTTGCATCATTTCCAGCAGGTCTTCGCTGCGGTCCGGGGGCAGTTCAGCCAGCAGGTCGGCCGCTTCATCAGGAGACATTTCTTCCAGCACATCGGCCACTTTTTCATCCGACATGCCTTCCACCAATGAGACCTGGAAATCGGGCTCCACCTCTTCAAGGGCATCTGCCAGGTGTTCAATGTCCAGGTTTTCCAGCAGCTTGCCGCTTTCGGTGTGGTTCATATCGCTGATGATTTCGGCAATATCGGCCGGATGCAGCTCGTGCAATTTCTCGGCAGGCACTTTGAGGCGCATGAACTGATCGTGGGTGAGCAGCTCTACGTTTTCCCAGGAGATGAAGTTCTTCTTGGCGTCACCTGCAAACAGTTTAACCAGCTTTTCGGCACCCTTGCCCATGCCCATGCGGCGGGTCAGCCCGGCCGGGCTGATATCTACGTTGCTGACGTAATATTCGTTGAGCACGCGCGCCAGTTCCAGATCGTTTACGCGCACCACCCGGATGCCGTTGGTATCGATGATCTGTTTGTCCAGCACATCTTCGATGAGACGGATCTCATTGCCGGTGGGGGTATAAAGCGGTAATTTGGCTTTGGAATGAGAAAGGGGAATGACCTGCGCAAAAAGGACTGCGATCTCAGAAAATGGATAAGTGGTGATCTGGCCGTCGTTGTTTACGGCCAGGGCTACCAGTAAGGGATGTGGGAGGTTGGAATTCTGTACAGCCAGAACCTCGTCCACTTTTCCTAATTTCTCGCCTTCAGAATCGACGACGTTCCGATTGATAATTTGACTGATAAATGGCATCTAGACCTCCTCAGATAAGACAAAATTGGAAGGGATGCCGGTAATAAAAAACCGGCGGGTGAAATCACCAGCCGGCATTAAGACCCAGAAGTGGGCTCAGATTGAGCTGATCAAACCAGTGATTTCAGGCAATTGCGCTTCGGGCTCAGAGCATAGACCCGCACCCATTGGGTGCGAAAGTCTGAAGTGGAGCGCAAATTATTTTGTGCGATAGTACCAGGCAGCTTAAAAACTCCTCTATTACTGAGAGGAGGCACGTCTTTTGAGCTGGCCGTTTCTTCCAATTGCATCAATAAAGCCCTTTCTTTTAAATTCTTTAGCTACGCTCCTGATTTTATAGACGGGAGGGGTAAATGTCAAGAGGGGATAATTTAAAATTTGATATAATTTTACG
>JAYFNV010000065.1:0-27999 GCA_034933225.1 Anaerolineaceae bacterium
TGGTTTTCAGTCATGAGAACGAACCCTCCAATAAGAAATTGAATTGAATATCAATAAAGGACTTTATTTTGCATTTCAGCAAAAATGGGGTATTGCGCTAGATTATTACGGATGATCTGCACCATTCGCGGGGTGTACTGCGCGAAATGATCGCCGGCGGTGTGCGGTGTGATCCAAATATTCTCTCTGGTCCACAGAACATCGTCTGCTGCCAGTGGCTCTTTTTCAAAGACGTCCAAGACTGCCCCTGCGATCTTTTTGGCATCAATAGCCTCGATCAGCGCATCGGTGACAACCAGCGGACCCCGGCCAACATTGATGAGCCAGGAGGTTTTCTTCATCATGGTCAATTCTCTGCGATCGATCATCCCTTTGGTGGAAGGCAGCAACGGCATGCACAGAACCACAAAGTCGCATTGCGGCAGCACCTCCATGCGTTGATCGGGGGTGTAAAGCCTGTCCACAAATGGCACCTCGCCCGAGATCACATCTACGCCGAGCACGGTCATATCAAAGGCCTTGGCGCGTTTGGCTACTTCCCTGCCCACCATCCCCAACCCAAAGACGCCCACCGTTTTAGATAAGAGCTCATCCACGGTCGTATCTGCATCCCAGACCTTCTGCCGGGCACGATCTGCGAAGACAAAGGATTTGCGAACAATGTTGAGCATGCCGCTGAGAACGTATTCTGAGATGGTAGGCGCATTGATGCCACGAGAATTGGTGATGAAGACACCCTTTTCTTTGAGCAGATCAAAGGGTAGAGAATCCATGCCGGATTGACCGATATGCACCCATTTAAGATGCTCCAGTTTGTTTACCATGGCAGGCGTCAGGTCATACCCATAAGTAAAGACTGCTTCCACCTGAGCCAGAATGTAATCGTTCAGTTGACCGAGCTGAGCGTGCAAGATCGGAGTGGTTGGGAAATCATGTTCCAACAAATTGCGATATTCTTCGTCCAAATTCAAAGTAGATACTTTCATATTCTCTCCCTTCAACCTCAACCTTTAATACCGTCGCCAGAAAGCCCGGCAATAAAATATCTTTGTGCAAAGATGAAAAACACAATGATGGGAATTGCCGAGATCACCAGGCCGGCCAGCAAGACCGCCCATTCGGTATGCATCTCGCCTTTGAAGAACAACAACCCCACGGGAATGGTACGCAGCGCATCGTTCTTGACCAGGATCAGCGCAAAGGAAAACTCATTCCAGGCATAGAAGCCGGTCAGCACAGCGCTGGTCACCAGGATCGGTTTGCTCATGGGCACAAAGATAGCCGCCAGCGCTTGCAGATCGGTACAGCCATCAATACGGGCTGCATCCAAATAATCGTGATTGATCGTCTTGAAATGATCGTGGATCAACAAGAAGGAGATGGGAATCTGGTAAGCAGTGTAGATGATGATGAGTGACAGGCGGGTGTTATACAGTCCCAGTTTCTGGATCTCCTGATACAGCGGGATGAGGCTGACGATGGGCGAAAACAGCATGCCGATGACCGTCAACACCATAAGCACTTTCTTCAGCTTGAACTCATGGATGACCATACTGTAGGCGTACAAACAAGCACACACCAAAGTCAGTACAACGGTCGCCAGGGTGACAAAGACGCTGTTGAAGAAATATTTGGCCACACCGCTGTCCCAGGCCTGCACATAATTCTGGAAAAGCCAGGTTTTGGGCAGCCCCCAGATGTTCGAGAAGATCTCGCTGGTGCTTTTAAAGGAACTGAGTACCGTCCAGATAAGGGGATAAACAATGATCACGAATAAGATCGATAGCAGGGTAATGGTGAGCACTTCACCCAGGTTGTTCTTGATCTTACTCCACAGTTTTTTAATAGTCGTCATGGTTACGCCTCCCCTTTGTTTTTTACGAATAATTGCGGAAGCAGGAACAGGAAGGAGATCACCAGGATCACATTGGCAATGGCAGAGGCATAACCCATTTTGCCGTGCACGAAGGCATACTCATACATCATGGTACTCAACACCTGGCTGGAGCCATACGGCCCGCCGGAGGTCATAATAAAGATCTCGTTGAAAACCAGAAAACCACCGGCGATATTGATCATCAGCGCGATCTTGAGCATGCCGGCAATGTTCGGTACCGTGATATCCCAGAAGATCCTGGTGGAGGTGGCGCCATCGATGCGGGCAGCCTCAAAGATCTCACGTGGAATGCGCTGGATGGCCACGATGAGCAACATCATGGTGTAGCCAATACTGCGCCACTGAGATACAGCGATCACCGCATAAATGGCGGTCTTGCCATTCCCCAACCACCCTTTTGCGTATTGCCCCAGGCCAATGAACTTTAAGAAGCCGTTCAACAATCCTTCATTGTTATAGATAAAGGTGAACATCAGGCCGATGATGGTTAGCGAGATAAGGGAAGGCAAAAAGAAGGTGGTGCGGAAAAGACCAGAAAGCCAGCGGGTTTTCATGTTTTCCAGTGCGGCAGCGATCACAAGGGCCACCCCTACCTGAAAGAAAACCGAGATTGCTACATAGCGGATATTGTTCAGGAAAACCTTGGCGAACTCTGCTGATTTCAGCAGCTTAATGTAATTATTCAGCCCCACCCAATGCTTGGTCCCGGACATCAGTTCCCAATCGGTAAAGCCATAACCAATATTGCGGACAATTGGGTAATAAACGAACATGACCAGAATCAAAAGAGCAGGAAGAATGTAAAAGACAGGAATCCATTTGTTTTTTTGCATTTTTTGCCTTTGGTTATAAACTGGTACTACCGGTACTACCACTTGCAGAGAAAAAAAATTAGGTCGTGTTCCTAATTTCTCATAATATACAACACTCTGCGAACAATGTCAACTATTGAAATTATTTTCAGTTATTTTAGGTACAAAAATATGACGTTCATCCTTCAACCGTACGGTCTTTTTCGTCTGACCGTATGTTGCCTAACATCTCTTCAACGTTGAAATGATGCAGCACAGACTCACGAATGCGCGCTTTGTCCTTACTCTTGATCGCCTCGATCAGCTCAAGATGCTCCAACTGCACATTGCCCATCTTATCAGGGTTGAGGCGGATGTACATGAACATCTGCGGGCCGGTCAGCTCAAAGAGGGTGTTCACAAAGACCGGCAAGACCGAGTTATGTGTGGCCTCAGCGATCCTGAGGTGAAACTGCAGGTCATAGTGGTTGAACATCTCCACATCGCCCTTGCAACGGCCCATCTTGTACCAGACCTTCACGATCGACTTTATATCCTCTTCTGTAGCCCTGTCCGCGGCCAGATCAAAGACCGCCAGTTCAAGGATCCTGCGGGTCTCAATAATATCAATAAAATTGTTGCGGTAATTGTTTTGGTTTTTCTGCAAAAGCGTACCCATGTGGTTGACCAGACGCTCATTTTCCAGATTGGCCACATAGATCCCCTTGCCCGGTTTTATCTCTAGCAAGCCTTTTTCTGATAGCGACCGCAATGCCTCACGCAATACATTACGGCTCACCCCCAATTGGCTGGCCAGGGTACGCTCAGAGGGCAGCTTTTCACCTGTGGCCATGCTCTTGATGATGGTCTCGATCTGGGAAGAAATGTTGTCGTATAAAAATGGAGACATGGGGCACCCTGTGTGGAAACGTCAATATTGAGTCATCAAACAATAGGGTAATTATATGCGAATTGATATCTGAAAACAATTAGTTATGGTTTACTTTTGACCAATAATATAATCCCCCCTCCAAAATTTGTTTGGAGGGGGGAACTTTACTTTGGCAACCAGGCTGCCATAGCAATACGCGTTAGGCCCTGTAGTTTTGCGTCCCCGCTTTTCAGCAGGTTTGCTTTTCTTCAAGGCAGGTCAGCCATTGTCATAAGCCACACTTTTGACATTCTGGCTTGCGTAGATCCTGACACCGGTCAGTCGTACTGAACCATCCTTGAAGGCAACACGGTTATCCTGGCTGTTTCCAGCTTTGGATCCTGTGGTTTTGCATCGCCGGCTTTCGCCGGGTTCGCTTTTCAAAGGCAGCCAGGCTATCATGGTCCACTTCAGACGTTAGACCCTTGGCTTTGCGTCCCCTTCTTTCGAAAGGTTTACCTTAAACTCATTGTAGCAAGGTTTTTGTGGACTTCAATAGAACGCAGACTAAGTGTCCGTTGCGAGGGTTCAAAGCTGAAATACCCTCCCTTTATTGAGTAAACATTTGCAGTTCTATATGTAATTATGCCTACGCGCATATTTTCTCTTGACAACTATTGTACCATTCGGTACAATAGTTCTTATGAGCAATCGAGAAAAACTTCTGGAAGGCGCTTTGGAACTCTTTGCCACACGCGGATATGATGCCGTGGGCGTGCAGGAGATTGCAGATCATGGCGGGGTGCAGAAACCCACTCTTTACCACTATTTCGGCAGCAAGACTGGCCTGCTGCAAACGCTCCTGGCTGAGAATCTGACGCCCTTCCTGGACGAGGTAGAAAAAGCCGCCACATATGACCACAATGTGCTCATGTCTTTACGCGGGACCACCGCCACTTATTTCAACTTTGCCAGTGACAATGCCAGCCTGTACCGGCTCTTCCTGGCGTTGTGGTTCGCCCCCCCAACCAGCGAGCCATTCCAAATGGTGGCAATGTACAATCAGCGCCAGCAGGAAATATTGGAAACACTTTTCTATCAGGCATCGCTTGACCACGGCAACATGAAAGACCGTCAGCGTGCCTACGCCGCCACCTTCCTGGGCATGATCAATACCTATATCGCGCTTGGCTTGAATGGTCACGTCCAACTGGACCAATTACTGGTGCAGAACGCGGTTCACCAGTTCATGCACGGCATCTTCTCCTAGTCATCACAATTTTCTTTATCAATCGGGCACACCCCTGCCCCTGGTCTCATTTTGTTATCGATCAATTATACCGAACGGTATGTACACAAAGGAGTAAAGCAATGAACACCTTCCCTCATTGGGCACAAGAAGCCATCTTTTACCACATCTATCCGCTTGGAGCCTGCGGCGCGCCCCAGCGCAATGATTTTTCTTCCCCGGCCATTGCGCGCCTGGAGAATATCCGCGCCTGGCTGCCCCACCTCAAGTACCTGGGCGTCAACGCCCTTTACCTCGGCCCGGTCTTTGAATCGAGCGCGCACGGCTACGATACCGCCGACTACTATCACGTTGACCGGCGCCTTGGCAGCGATGAGACACTGGCCACTCTGGTGGATACCCTGCATCAAAATGGGGTGCGGGTCATTCTGGATGGTGTGTTCAACCATGTGGGCCGCGATTTCTGGGCCTTCCGCGACGTACAAAAAAATGGGTCAAATTCAGCCTATTGCGACTGGTTTGCCAACCTGCGCTTTGAGGGTAGCAGCCCATTCGGCGATCCCTTCACTTATGAGGGGTGGAATGGCAACTACGACCTGGTCAAACTTAACCTGCGCCATCCTGCCGTGATGGATCACCTGTTGGGAGCAGTACGAAGCTGGGAGGAACGCTTTCACATTGACGGCTTACGCCTGGATGTTGCGGACTGTCTGGACATGCAATTCATCGAAGCGCTGCATATATTCAGCCGTGAGCTGAGCCCCGATTTTTGGTTGATGGGAGAAGTGGTGCACGGCGATTACAGGAACTGGGTCTCCCCCACCCGGCTGGACTCTGTGACCAATTATGAGTGCTACAAGGGTCTGTATTCCAGTTTTGTAGACAAGAACTTCTTTGAGATCGCATACGCTTTCAACCGCCAGTTTGGACCCGAGGGCATGTACCGCAACCTACCCCTGTACGCCTTTGCCGATAATCATGATGTTAACCGCGTGGCCAGCCTCCTGACCCAGCCGGCGCATCTTTTCCCGCTATACTGCCTGCTTTTCACCATGCCGGGCGTGCCCTCTATTTACTACGGCAGCGAATTTGGTCTGACCGGCAAACGCACCCAGAATGATGATTCAGACCTGCGCCCCTGCCTGGATCTGGCCGCCTTGCAGCAGAACTGCCCGCAACCCCACCTGCCTGCCGCTCTGGCCCGGCTGGCCGCGCTGCGTCAAAGCCTGCCTGCGCTAAAGCAGGGAGATTATCAGCAGGTGTGGGTGAACCACGAACAATTGATCTTTGCCCGCTCCTTTGAAGGCCAAACGGTGTACGTGGCCATCAACGCCGCTGAGCAACCGGTAGAAGTGCAGTTTGACCTCTTCCAACCTGCGGACTCATTACAAGACAAACTCAACGGCGGAGAGCAGGTCAGTGTTCAAAACAAACACTGCCACATTACCCTGCCACCCTGCTGGGCAAGAGTACTGGTGTAAAGCGTTCGGTTAAATTAACGAGACCAAATACAACATGGAAATGTTGATTCGCCCAGGAAAATCCACAAATCTGTGTGTTTTTCTGTCGACTGATCCATTGTTTACCTGGAACTACGGGCAAAATCGTAGTTTCCATTTCTTTGATATAATTCAGTTTTTGTGTTTACTTTTCTAATGTGATTAATTCTGAGACGGGGTTGTAAAGGGGAGGAACGATGATATCAAAGATCTTAGCAAGAGCAAAGAACAGTTACCCGGTGATCTTTCTTGTTTTGGCCTTGATTGCATTCTATTTCATTGGAGCCAACGCAGCACATAGTTTTAAAGTATTTACGCATTTCAATGGTATCTGGGTGTTGGATTCTGCTCAGGTTGCCCGAAATACCCTCCACGGACATTTTTTTGATACAAAGTATATTTTGCCGGCGGGTTATAGTTTCTTCCCGACTGTGATCGATCACCCAGATTTCATCCGTTATCCTTTACCAGTCTTGATCTATACACTTCTTTTTGCAATTTTTTCTCCCGGTGCGACGTCAATTAAAGTTTTGAATGCAATTTTATTTGTTGCCAATGGTGTCCTTATCTATCTTTTTGCTCTAAAAATCCTGCGATTTGGGAATCAACAACTAGAGTTTCGCCAAACTAAAATTCACAGCTTTATCGCAGTTTTTACAGCGCTCGCTGCCAGCGTTTTTGAATTCTATTACTACCAAATGGCTTTGTTCGATTTTTATGAGATCATGGCTGTAACCATGTTGCTCATCACCATGAATGTTGTCATTGAGAAGAAAATTCAACCTCTGGTTTTGGGACTTATTTTTGGGTTACTTTACCTTACCAAACCAACTTTTTCTTTGTTCATTTTTATCTTCTGCCTTTACTACTTGATGGACCAGAAGACATTTAAGACCTGGTTTCTGGGAGGACTTTTTTGTGTCCTTGGATTTCTAATTATCGTATCGCCATTTATTGTCAGGAGCTTGATCATCACTGGCGAACCGATGTTTGCTTTACAGCACAAGATAGACAGCATCAAAGAAGTTGTGTATTCCCACGATGCTCTTTATCGTACTTTCTCAAGACCACCCTCACTAATGGAAACGGTCGTAAATAATCAAACTTCATACTGGCAAAGATGGCGCATGCGCGTCATTGTGGTTGCAAAAATTCTTCTACAACCTGCTAATCTTTTTATTTGGCCTGGCCTTTTGCTATTTTTTGCGTTCCTTAAAAAAACGAGAGCTTTCTTCTTGTCATTTCTCGGTTTCTTTGCACTGCACGTTGCAGCGGTTGCAATTTACTTGTTGCCGAACGAAACGATGAGAGTGTATACCCCCCTTATTGAACTTCTTTACATTTTCGCTTTTCTGGGATTATTCGTAGCAGTTTCCTGGTTGATCCAAAATATTTCGCGAATTACTTATCAAAATATTATTTTTGGTTGCATCGCCATCGTAATTTGTGTCTCAGGGGTTCTGATGGTAAGAAACGGTGCTTTATCAGACCGCCTTACTGATACTAAAGATGATTTTCCACAACAAATGATTGAAAGAGTACATGAGATATCACCAACCTGTTTGTATTCAAACAGTGGGGCAAAGTCAGCATGGTTCCTCGATCTTCCCGTGGTCTACTCCCCTCTCAAATTGGATGAGATCTTAACCAAAGGGCCAAGAGAATGTAACTATTTCCTCTTGAGTGGCGAGGATGACGATGCGGCCAGTTTTCTCAAGAGGCATGGCATGCTCTTGTATACTGCGGACACCTACAAACTTTATGAGATTAATGATCTCAAATAGTATTTTCAAAAACGGGATTGTCTACGCGCAAACAAAAGCGAAATGATATTTTCAAAAAGACGAGGGATTTTCTTTTTATTGCCCGAGTACCTTCCAGATTGACTATGCCTTGATTGATCAATTTTGGTTAAAATTGGTATACAGAATTTCTCCGTTTCTAGCACCTAAAGAACCAGACACTACAAAGTTTCTTAAGGTGACTCGTTTTACTGTGATCAATTATTCAATTGCATAATCACTCAGGGAAGCAACGGTATGTCAGATATTCAAACCACTCTTAATCAATCAATTATCACCCTAAAGGGCATTCGCGGCCTGCAAGCCGTGGTGCTGGGCGGATCCAGAGCTACCGGTACAGACCAGCCCGGCTCTGATATTGATGTTGGCCTTTACTATGATGAGAGCCTTGATCTGGATCAACTGCAGCTCGCAGCACAAAAGCTGGATGATGATCATCGCACAAACTTGGTGGCACCTCCAGGCGGCTGGGGTAATTGGGTTAATGGCGGTGGCTGGTTGGTTGTAGACGGCGTCCATCTTGACCTAATTCTGCGCGAGACTGCCCGTGTGAAGCAAGCCGTTCTGGAATGCGATGAAGGAATTGTCTCCAGCCATTACCAGCCCGGGCATCCCCATGCCTTTACCAACGTAATGTACCGTGGAGAACTGGCAATTTGTAAGATGCTCTGGGCTGCCAGCGATGAGCTGCTTGAGTTGAAACGACATGCTGAGCTTTACCCGGAAAAGCTAAAATATTCGTTGCTTAACTTTTTTGGCTTTGAGATGGGTTTCTCCCTTGACCTTGCCAAAAATTATGTACTCAAAGAGGATCGTTATTATGTCATGGCGCACCTGGTGCGTTCTGTATCTGCGCTCAACCAGGTATTATTTGCGCTCAATGAGAAATATTGTCTGAATGAAAAGAAGGCGGTTCGAAATATTGAATCCTTCCCCATCCACCCTATAAATTACAAAGACAGGCTGGACCAGGTATTTCTAAAATCCGGAATTGATATGCCAACATCCTGTGAAATTCTCGCAGAGCTGATTAAAGAAGTAAGAGGGCTAATGCCCTCTTAACCTCGGTCAAACTATTTTTCGTCTCGAACCAGCCATCGTTCGATCTTCTCTGGAAACTTATACTTCTCTAAACGGTCCAACAGACCGGCCGGTTTTGGATCTACCACAAACAAAGCCAGATGCTCTTCATAGATATAATGGTCCGCGTATGCCCGGTCGATCCAATCGAGCAGGTCATCGTAGTAGCCATTGGTATTCAATAAAGCAGCCGGTTTTTTGTGTAGCCCAATCTGGGACCAGGTCAGTACTTCAAAAAGTTCATCCATCGTTCCAAAACCACCCGGCATTGCAATAAAGGCATCCGCCAGCTCATTCATGCGGGCTTTGCGGATCTGAATATTATCCACAACCTCCACGCGGGTAAGGCCGGTGGTGTAAACCAATTGTGGGCTTTCCAAACCGATCGGTACGACCCCAATGATCTGTCCCTTTTTACTTAACACACCTTCAGCCAGAGCGCCCATCATACCGGTACGGCCGGCACCATAAACCAGGGTGATGCCGCGCTCGGCCAGGGTCTTGCCCATTTCAAAAGCGGCATCGTAATACGATTGCTCAAGTCCATCGGCAGATCCACAAAATACACAAATCGATTGATAAGGATAAGTCATAAAAGAACCTCTTTAGAATTGATTTTAACCGAAGTGTCAGATCTTACCAAATGAAAATTCGAACACAATCACTATCGCTTATAATAAATTGTTGGATCAATTTCGAAATCAGCGAAATATCTAAAATATTCTTCGAGGGTAAATCTACGGATAATCGTCTTTCCCGGTTGAGACCGGAAATAGTGTTTTTGATCATTGGTTTGCTGGCAGGCACCTTGTTGGCAGTTTTCGTGCCATATGGAGCAGGTTACGATGAAGATTCACACATCATCAGAATATTTGATATCGCCAGCGGCAATCTCATCCCCAGTATGCGTAACAAAGAAGACGTAACCTTTACCGAGTTCTACACCATGTCTTACAAACGCAGCTACCTACAGGTCCCTGCAAATGATTTCTTCTCCCGAGAAAAATTCTTCTTGCGTGCTGACCGCTATAACGCCAGTGGAGTGACAACTCATTCAACATATTCGCCATTTGTGTTTTTGTTAGATGCCGTCATCGCCCGGATCGCCTGGATCTACCTGGATTTACCCCTATTGCCAGTGATCCTCTTTATGCGTTTTGCCGGACTTTGCTTGTTTCTTCTAGTTGGCATGATCACCATCAAAATATTGCCCACTGGAAAATGGATCATGGCAATTCTTCTGCTAGCACCCATGTCGCTCTATCAGGCATCCACGCTCAATGGTGACCGATTCACAATTGGGGTATCTGTCTTCTTTATTGCGGTCGTTCTTAAAACATTCACCAAGAAAGAGGAGCCTCTTAATCTAAAAGACACATTATTGGTTGCGCTGGCGACTGTTTTGGTGGGGGTGTCCAAGCCAGGTACCATAATTATTTTGCCAATGCTGTTGATCTTGCTCCGGCACCAATTCGCCACAAAGAAACTCAAATGGTTATTCCTGTTCTCCATTGCATTTTCTGTTACCTACTCGATTGGTTGGTCCTTCCTGGCTGTATTGGGAACAACGGTTGCTTCGACAGGTACCACCAGGGCTTACCAAATTCAATTGATCCTCAAGAACTTTCTCGATTTCCTCAAAGTCTATTTTGTTGGAATCTACAATTTGATCCCTCGCTATTACACCGATTGGGTTGCAGAATATGGTTATTGGATGGGAAAAGTGCCCTGGCCAGTTTACTTATTCTTCCCAATTGCGTTGGTTCTAGCATTTTTAACCGAAAGTAGAAAAGCAGTATACCCAAGGCGGATGCGTTTGTTCATCGGGCTGTTAGCCATTTTTTGCCTTGCCGTGATCGCCTCTGTCAAATTCATCTGGGCGTATGTGCCGGGAAATTATTATTTTGGTTCTCAGGGAAGATATTTTCTTTCTTTCGCTCCTTTGTTGTTCATGGCTTTTTCAGGTCTGGTCGAAGTAAGACCAAACTGGCGTAAACTCGCAAAAATCGGCAGCATCTTGTTCATCTTTGCAGCACTGGTTTTTTATGGCGTTGGCGTCTATCGCACCTATTACACGACCTGTATTTTTGCTGTTGACGCAAACCATCCCTGCACGCTTCCCGTCTACAGAAACCTGGATATTCAGAATCCTGTGAATTTACCGCTCACAGCAGGATCTTCTTTTGAACAGACCTTTGTGCCGAAATGTGACCCGATCAATGCAATTGACCTGCGGGTTCTCACTCTGGATGGCGCTACAACAGGGACAGTACAGGTTTCGCTCTTCAACTCCGCTGATGAGCTATTGCAGCAGAGCCAGGTACCGCTCAGCGAGATCCGCGTGGGCGAGCAGAACCAATTCTCCTTCCCGACCGCAGCCACAAAAATGGATGAAACCTATTCATTCCAGGTTTCGCTTTCTGAAGATGCAAGCGCCACTCTGGGTCTTTGGGGCACACCGGATGATGGGTACACCGCCGGCCAACTGCTGATCAATGGCAGCCCGTCTGAATCTGCCTTTGATCTTTACCTGCAATATGAATGCCCTCGCTAGATTGAATGGGTGTGCAATCAGCGCACTCACCTCTCAGCGCTACTACCAGCCTCTACGAGAGTATTGGGTGGCGAATAGCGAATTAATTCTCCATATTCCTAACGGAATATGCAGAAAATATGGGCTTATAATAATTTAGGTTACTGATGATCCTGCTTGGGATATTGTAATAATTAACCAAATTTTCGAAAATATACTCCCTTTGGTTTACCATCTCGAAGTTTTTTCAATTTGCAGGAAGAAATTCTGCCTACCTCTCAAGATGGAAACTGACAAACTTCAACCTTAAACAGCCACTTTTGTGTGGAATAAAAGAGAGAACATGCTTAATAAACTGCGCGTAATGCTTATTAAACCTGAAATTGTTTTTTTGATTCTTGGCCTCCTGGCAGGGATTCCCCTATCCATCTTTGTTCCGTATGGTGCGGGCTTTGACGAAGAATCTCATGTGATCCGAATTTATGATATGGCCCGGGGAAATCTGATCCCAAATCGCAAAGACGATAAGGGTGTAGCGTTTATCGAGTTTTATTCTCTTTCCTATAAACGCCGCTATTTACAGACACCTGCCAACAACATGTTTGAGCCTGAATACTTCCTGTTAAAAGCAGATAAAGCAAATGCCACAGATGCCACCAACCATTCTACCTATTCCCCTGTTGTGTTCATGGTTGAAGCAGTCATCGCCCACATCGGTTGGGTACGATTAAATCTGCCCATTTTACCGGTCATCATACTGATGCGTATTGCTGGCCTGTGCCTGTTCCTTTTACTGGGCCTATTTACAATTCGGATGATCCCCAGCGGGAAATGGCTGATGACCATTTTGCTGCTTGCTCCAATGAACATGTACCAGGCAGCAACATTAAATGGAGATCGTTTCACGATCGCAGCAGCATTCTTCTTTATTGCCGCCGTTCTAAAAGTCTTTGCCAAAAAAGATGATGCTATCAATTTAAAAGATACTTTATTGGTGATCCTTGGCACCGTTTTAGTGGGCGTTTCAAAATCGGGAACAATTGTAATGCTCCCCTTGCTACTCCTGCTGGCGGGAAAACGCTTTGGCAAGAAATCATACATCTGGATGATCGTTGCCGGAGTAGTGCTCTCATTTGCTTATTCCATTAGCTGGTCCATACTGGCTGTGCTGGGCACTAAAGTTCAAGCTACTGGAACTACCCGTGCCTACCAGATGGAACTCATCCTGCAAAATTTGCCCGACTTTTTCAGGATCTACTTTATTGGCATTTTTAATTTGATTCCCAGATACTATACCGATTGGGCAGCCGAATATGGTTATTGGATGGGAACAGTCCCCTGGCCTGTCTATGTGCTGTTCCCCATCTCCTTGTTGGTCGCGTATTTTGCAGATGGCAAAGCCGATTTCATGACCAAAAAGGCTCGCTGGATCACTTTGCTGGTTGGCCTGCTATGCCTGGGATTGATGGCTTCGGTTAAGTTTGTTTTCGCTTATGTTCCGGGCCAACTTTACTATGGTGCACAGGGTCGTTACTTTTTACCCTTTGCGCCCATGGTCTTCCTGGCTTTTATTGGCCTGTTGGAAATCGCTCCAAAATGGCGCGTCACAGCCATGATTGCCAGTATCGTATTTATACTGGCTGCCCTGGGAATCTACGGGTATGGAGCGTATCGGACCTATTACACAACCTGTGTGTACGCTGTTGATTCAGATCATCCCTGCACTTTACCGGTTTACCGGAACCTGGATACCAAAAACCCTGTAAATGTGGATCTCAAAGCGGGTACGCTTATTACTCAAAGTTTTGACCCGGAATGTTCTCCGATCAATTCAATTGATCTGTATATCCTCAATATTCAGGGAGATCCACAGGGAACAATCACTTTGACATTTTATGACAAGAATAAGAATGTCATCGGTCAAAGCGATGTGGCAATCAACAAATTAAAATCTGGGCAGCAAAAACGCTTCACTTTCCCGTCAGCGACCGTAAAAGGAAGTAATGAATATTCCTTCTCACTGGAGCTCTCTCAAGACAGCCCGGCTACCATCACCTTTTGGGGTGTAGAAGAAGATCGTTATGGTAAAGGTGAATTGCTCGTGAATGGACAACCCAGCCCAATTGCTGCGGACTTATACCTGCAATTTGAATGCCCAAGATAGACCAATATTGAGCAATAGATTTTCAAAAAATCAGAATCTCCGTTAACTGGTAAAATATCATGTGAACGGAGATTCGTTGTTCTTCTTCCTCACCCTCGCAACCCAAATGGATGGATATTATGGCAAAAACCGGATGGAACGAATTAACCGCCAAACAATATATCGGCGATTTCAAATCAACCTACTTTGGATATTCTCTTATCGAATCGATCCGCGCCAACGCTGCTTCTGGCGGCATGATTTCCTCATTTATTATTGACGGTTTACGCAGCAAACGCTTTGATGGCGCCCTGCTGTGCCGATCTTACGTAGAAAATAACGAAGTTAAGACCCAGTACTATATAGCCACTCAGGAAGAAGAAATAGCTCAGAGTCAGGGCAGTAAATATATTGCTGTCCGCTTTGGGGTGGATGCAGTCCCCCTCATCAAAGCTTTTCCAGGCCGGGTCGCTGTGGTCTGTTTGCCCTGTGAAGCCACCATTTTGAATAATTTGCGCAGCCGTGACGAAGCCTTTGATAAAAAGTTGGCGCTGGTCATCTCCCTGTACTGCGGTCATAACTCTGAAAAAGCGCTTACCGAGATGGTGCTTCGTAAGCTCAACCCCAAGAATAAACCCATTAAAGATTATCGCTATCGCTTTGGGCATTGGCGGGGGAATCTGAAGCTCACCTTTCAAGATGGTGAGGAAATCGTAAAACCTTTCCATTATTTTAGCGATTACCAGAACCTTTTCTTCTTTAGTGAGACCAAATGTATGCAGTGTATTGATCAGACTGGCTTTCATGCCGACCTATCGATAGGCGATATCTGGTCAATGGATATGAAGAGCAATCCCATCAAGCACAATGCCATCATTGTGCGTACAGATGCTGGTCAGGCTGCCGTTGACAGTGTAAAAGAACACGGTCTTGCCAACGTATATGAAGTGCCGGTGGGTCGGGTTTGCGCTGGCCAGGCACGCTCCTTGCCACTGCATCATAATGTGAATGCACGCGCGTGGGCTGGCAAACGCTATGGACTCAAACTTAAGCCCAATTCTGATGCCAAACTCACTTTCTTGGAAAAACTGACCGCCCGAGTTTTGATGTTCAACTACTGGTTCTCGCGCCAGAAGACCGGCCAGAAGATCATCGAAGCCACCCCGCACTTTTTGATCAAACTCTACTTGTATTTCTTCAAGGGATTACAGGTTTTACAAAAACCGCACCGAATAAATCATACGATCGGTATAATCGGGGCTACAGTAACAGGCAACCGTGGTGCTGAGTCTATGCTGGTGACGACGATCGGTTTCCTTAAAGAGAAGTATCCGGATGCAGATTTCAGGGTATTCTCGTATCACCCCAAGCAAGACCGTGAGCTGGTGACGGATCCGCGTGTGCAGATCATGAGCAGTAATCCGCAATCATTAGTGTTGCGCTACTTCCCATTTGCTTTTCTTTACGGCCTATTTGCCAAGATCGGCATTCACATCTGGACTCCTTCAGCAGTCAAACGTCTGCGCGAATGCAGTGTGCTTTATGATATTGGCGGCATCACTTTTGCTGAGCGCGGTGTTTATATTTTGTTCAATATTTTCACCATCTGGCCAGCCATGTTATTGGGCATTCCGGTGATCAAACTTTCACAGGCCATGGGGCCCTTCAATACAGTCTCCAACAAACTGGGTGCCAGAATCTTCTTGAACCGCTGCCAGAAGATCTACGCCCGCGGTGAGATCACAGCCAAACACCTGGCCGATTTCAAACTTAAGAAGCCAGAGATCCATCTGGCTGCGGATATTGCTTTCTCTTACCGGCCTGAGTTTTCTTTGACCAACGAGAATCCAGAGAAAATTGAAGCGCTGGTAGAAAAACTGGCTAAGTTAAAAGCGGAGAAGGAAACCATCATAGTCTTCTCCCCCAGCACAGTTGTGTTAAAACGCCTTGGCAGCCCCATGTATGAACAACTCATGTTGGATGCCATCAAGAAGATCGACCGACCTGATATTCATTATGTCTTCCTGCCGAACTCTAACCGGGAAGGAATTGAAAAGACTTCCAATAACGACATCATCATCTGTAAAATGATCCATACATTGGCAGAATCACAACTGGATGCCGACCTTAACTCTCGCATTGATTGGATCGATTGGGGCCTGAATACCAAGGGGATCCGCGACATTATCCGTAACGCCAACCTGGTCGTGACTTCGCGCTTCCATTGTATGGTCTCCGCCCTGGCTGAATGTGTACCGGTGTATGTGATCGGTTGGAGCCACAAATACCAGGAAGTATTACGTATGTTCGATTTGGAAGAAAATGCCATCGATTTCAGCCGGGCGAATGCAGAGACCTTAGCTGCTGAAATTGAGCGTCACCTTAGCGAGCAAGAAAAAACGCGTCAAAAAATAGCGCTGCACCTGCCGGAAGTAAAACATTCTTCCGCCAGTCAATTTGAACCCATGGACGTACAGTTTAAGTGAAAAACAATAAAATTATTAATGCTCTAAAATGGCTGTGGCTGATCGCAGTCGTTGTATTCATTGGCTACTACTTTTATAAACACCTGCCGGAAGAGATTGAATACTTCAAAGCCATTGCCATTAGTCGTGTGCTGCTTGCAGCTCTGCTGATTGCTATTGCGAAGATGTTTGTGGTAGAAATGGCCCGTTTTTCAATCACCAATGACAAATGGCGCCCATCCTACCTGCGTATGTTCACAATCGTCACGGTCACACAACTGGGTAAATATATCCCCGGCAGCATCTGGCATTTTGCAGCAAGAATCAGCAGTTACAAAGAGAATTCCCTGTCCAATAAGAAAACCGCCAAAGCGATGCTGCTAGAGAACGCCTGGCTGGTGGGGAGTGCCCTGGCGTTTGGCCTTTTATTGCTTACCATTGAGCGGCCTGAAGACCTCCTTACAAAATACCTGGGTATCACCCTCCCTGCTGCTCTTTGGGCTATTCTGCCCTTTGTAGTGATCGTTCTTTGGCTGGTAGGGTTGGTTGTTCTCGACAAATTTCTTCTGGATAAGAAGACCTTCTCGCTTTCACGCTTGGTCCGACTCGTCTTAATACAGGTCGCCATCTGGGGAGCTCTTGGTAGCAGTTTTTACCTGATCTTTCAGGGTGCCATGTTACAGCATTTTTTGCTCATTTTGGGTGGGTATGTCGTCAGTTGGATGGTTGGCTATGTTTTCATATTTGCACCCAGTGGTATTGGGGTGCGAGAGGCGGTTTTGGTAGCCCTCTTTTCTACCATCGTCCCTACCCAGCAGATCGCTGCCTATTCAATCGTTCACCGCCTCATTTACACAGTGGTAGAGGTTCTTCTCGGTTTGATCGGTTTTATCTTGCAACGCAGATTTTTTCCCGCTGAACCTGCATCAAGCACCGATGAAAAACAAAGTGGTAATTTGGAGTCTCCTGCCAAAGATTTATAAACCGTGAATTTTTTCTCATAAGACTCTAATCCAATTTCGATTGTCTTTACAGCCGCAGGGATATAATTAATTTATACCTAACGGCTGTAATTTATTTTAATAATTGAAATCTAATTCCTTAAAGGAGTCTTTATGAATGACCCAAAGGTGAACTTTGTAAGAGATCTGCTCGATCAATATCCGAGTTGGTTTGAAGATGCCGGCCGCATGGATCTGGCTCAGATGACCAAAAAGAACTATCCGTACACCTCGCTCTTCTCCCCCATCCAGGTCAACCGCCTGGTTCTGAAGAACCGTATTGTGATGGGGCCAATGGGCAACATCTCCATGGCCGAAGAAATGGGCCGCCCCACCAACAAGATGATCCAGTACTTCGCTGACCGCGCTCGCGGTGGCGCCGGGCTGCTCACCTCCGGGCTTGTACCGATCTCTCAGGCGGTGGACCCCACCGTCACGGAACGCGGCAATAAAAGCTATTTTCCACGGATCGATAGCTCGCGCACAGTCTTCTCTGGTTGGCGCGACCTGGCGGAATCGGTGCACGCTTACGGCAGCCGCTTCTTCATCCAACTCACCGCGGGTCTTGGACGGGTGGGCTCACCTGAATCACTTCTGACCAAATTCAAGATGCCGGTTTCTGCCTCCTGGAACCCCAATTTCTACATCCCGGGCATCCCCTGCCGCCCCATGACTGATGGAGAATGCAAGACAATCATCAAAGCTGCCGGCCAGGGAGCTGCTGATGCCAAAGCCGCCACCATCGATGGTGTTTATCTGCACGGCCACGAAGGATATTTGCTGGAGCAAATGACCAACCCGGCTTTCAACCGCCGCAAATTTGGCCGCTACGCCAACTGGCAGAATTTTGGCCTGGACATGGTCAAAGAGATCCGCAAACGCACCGGCCCCAACTTCCCCATCATGTACCGCATTGATCTCTCCCTGGCGCTAAACGAGACCTACGGCGAGCGTATGGACACCGTCACTTCGTTGAAGAAGTTCAAACGCGAGCGCACCGTTGCCCAGACCCTGAATTACATGGTCAATCTGGTCAAAGCGGGCGTTGATTTCTTTGATGTGGACCTGGGTTGTTACGATAACTGGTGGCTGCCGCATCCCCCCACCTCTGTGCCGTCTGGCTGCTTCCTGCCAGTGGCCCGCCTGGTGAAAGAATACTTTGCTCATGAAAAAGTATTGAGCAATGCCGGTCTGCCCGTGCCTGTGGTTGCCGTGGGCAAATTGGGCTACCCCGATCTGGCCGAACAAGCCCTGCGCGACGGTGACTGCGATATGATCATGCTGGCCCGTCCGCTCCTGGCTGATTCTGAATGGCCCAACAAGGCCTACGCCGGCAATGTGAGCGACATCCGCCCCTGCATCGGCGACCAGGAAGCCTGCATCAACGAGTTCGTTGAAGGTGGCCATCCGCAGTGCTCGGTAAACCCGCGCACCGGCTTTGAGGATGTGATTGACCGCGAACTGATCCCCACAGCTAAACCAAAGAAGGTGGCCGTCATCGGCGCCGGTCCCTCCGGGATCATGTGTGCCCTCACCGCTGCCCGCCGTGGACATCATGTGACCCTGTTCGAGAAGACCAGTCGTGTTGGCGGCATGCTCGTGCCAGGATCCCAACCCAAGATCAAATATGAGGTCAAGAACTATCTGGCCTACCTGGAAGCTCAACTGAATAGCTGCTCTGCCAAACACGACCTGACGGTCAAACTGAACAGCCCTGTGACCCCTGAATCGCTCAAGGGTCAGGGCTTTGATACGGTCGTCATCGGTGTTGGCGGCAGCCCTGTCACCCCCAAGCTGCCCGGTGTTGACCAGGCGAACGTGGTTCAAGCGATCGATCTCTTGCTCAAACCCGAACTGGCCGAGAAGGCCAAGAATGTGGTGGTCATTGGCGCTGGCGCCGTGGGCTGTGAAACTGCCCACTATCTGGCTGCTGATCTGGGCAAGAAGGTGACCGTAGTGGAAATGCTGCCCATTGTCATGCCCGGTATGTGCACTGCCAACCGCGGCCATCTGATCCACGAACTGGAACGCCTGGGTGTACCCCTGTGGAATTGCACCCGTTTGCTCTCCATTGAGGGCGATCAGGTAAAGCTTGCCCGCAACGTTTCTTCTACCGTGCCTGACCCGTACATCACCTGGACGCCGATCCTGCCAGAGAATATCAGCAACCCATTTGCCAAACCGGTCCAGGATGAGATCAAAGAGCAAGCTATCTCTGCAGATCTGGTGGTTCTGGCCATGGGTCTGCGCAACGGCCGCGCCTACTACGAAGCCTGCATGAATGCCCAGGTTGCCCCTGAGATCATCCAGTTAGGCGATAGTTTCCAGATCGGGCGTGTCTTTGAAGCCGTCAAATCTGGCTCTATGATAGGCCGCTCTCTGTAAAGGAGAATGCATGAACCTAAATTTAAAACTCAATCCTGAAGAACAAGCCATCATGGATGGCAAGAGCGGCGAGGTTTTGGCCAAAGCGATGAAATCCATCGTGCTTTATGGCGAAGCTTTTGGCGCAACAAAACTGGTTGACATTGTTGGCGATCAGCACCTGGTCACCTCCTTTGGCGCCAACACCATCAAGCCGTACTTTGCCATGATGGATGAACTCATCAACGCCGGCCTCAAGGCCAGGGCTCCCTTTACTGTGGACCCCCGCCCCACCGAGTACACTTCGGTCAACGTCAACCCGCTGGTCAAGCTTGTGAACAAACTGGTCTTCGGTAAACAGGCCGAATATGAGATTCAACTGCAGAAATTGGGTCTCAAGAACGAGAATGCCTTTACCTGTGCCTGCTACTTGCCTGAGGTAGGCAACACCCCTGAAAAAGGCGCCATGCTGGCCTGGTCAGAAAGCTCGGCAGTGGTCTTTGCCAACTCCGTGCTGGGCGCCCGCACCAACCGAAATTCAGCCGGCATTGATATTCTATGCGCCATCCTGGGCAAAGCCCCTTACTTCGGGTTCCTCACCGATGAAGGCCGCAAAGCCACCTGGAAGATCGAAGTCAAGACCAGCAAACGCCCCAATGCCCAGTTGTTGGGCAGCGCCATCGGCCTCAAGGTCATGGAAGCTGTGCCTTACATCACCGGGCTGGAACGCTTCCTGGGCAATGAGATCAACGCCGAAGCGCAAGCCTTCCTCAAAGACATGGGGGCAGCCACTGCCTCCAATGGTGCAGTTGGGCTTTACCATGTAGAAAACGTCACCCCAGAAGCCAAAGACCTGGGAGAAAAACTCCTCGCCAAGGGCTACCAGACCTACGTCATTGATGATGCCGAGCTGGAACGTGTACACTCCAGCTACCCGGTACTGTGGAAAGACCTGAACGCCGTTCCCAAACGCATCTTCATCGGCTGCCCGCACCTCAACCGCACTCAGTTGGAAGGTTGGATCGCACGCATTGAAGCTGCGCTCAAAGAATATGGCCGTACCAGCACAGTGACGCCTGTGGCTCTCTCTACGGCACCGGACATCGCCGATCTCTTCCGCAGTGATGCCAAACTCCAGGCCAAACTCAAGGCCATGAATCTGAGCATCACCACCATCTGCCCACTGATGTACATGAACAATCCGCTTGGAGCCATTGATCCCATCGCCACCAACTCCAACAAGCTGCGCACCTATTCATCGGCGCGCTTCTACCCGGATGACGAGATCTTAGAGCTGATGTGCACCGGCACCGTGAAAAAAGGAGGAAAATAACATGAGCCAGACCTTTAAAGGACGTCCCATCCTCCCCGGTAACTGTAGCGGAGAAGCCCTTGTATCTCATGGCGGGCTCAATACCCTGGCCTCTTACCAGAAAACCGTTGTCTTGCAAACCAAGAATGCGATCTGTTCTGACCAGAATAACCCTGACCTGTACAAGCGGGACATGGCCGGCAAGATCATCTGCCTGCACCAGACCATCGGCTCCACCACTGGCGGCCTGGTACTGATGACCGTTTGTAGTCACGGTAACCAACCCAAAGCGCTGCTCTTCGCTGACCATATCGATTCTCTAGCAGCTGCCGGCGTGATCCTCTCAGACATCTGGGTGGGCACTCACATCAACGTCATCGATCAGCTTGGCAAAGATTTCCTGGATGCCGTCTCGACCGGTCAAACCCTGTCCGTCTTTGAAGATGGCACTGTCATCGCTGAATAGATTTACTTGTAGATTCTTACTCGTAGATAGAGAATGGGCACTGCTTTCGCAGTGCCCATTTTTATTTTGTTTTTGGGATCGATCATTCACTGAAAACAGATTCAGGCATAATCGGGCTTTCTTGGAAGCTACTTAGTAATAATACATCTGCTAATGACTTCTAATTTTTTATTCTTTTCATCAAATCGATCGATTATTCTATCGGGATCAAATCTTTTCGGTTCTTCACCACTATTTGTAAGATCAACGCCGCCAGCGTGCAGCCTGCCAGCGCAATGACATACAGCCAGTAGGTGCCGATGGTATCAAACAAAAAGCCAATAAATGGGTAAAAGACCATATTGGTCACGCCCGCCACTGTGATAGTGTAAAAGGCCAGCAGAGTAGCACTCTGTTGGGCGGGGGCACGTTCCACAATGAATACCGTGAAGGAGATGACCATAAAGCTATAGGCGATCCCGCCCACCAGCCGGAAGAGGAAGAAACTGACCAGGGAGGGCGATATGACAACAAAAATGAAGCTGAATGCCGTCAGCCAGAAGGCCGTTTTAACAGTGAAGGCAGACCCCTTGCGTTTGAGCACCCGATCGGTGAGCAGCATCATGGGCAGCTCGATGATGGCGCCCACCGTATTGAGAAGCCCAATCATGCTTTCTTTGACGCCCAATTGGGTCAGGTAGACCGCCTCAAAATGGGTGCCGCCGCCAAACCCCCACATCACGATCGAAGCCACAATGAGCCCCATCAGCTCGCGGTTCTTCCAGATGCCTCTGGCAAGCTCCATCACCGAGGTAGCTTTCACCTTCTCAACGGTCGTCTCTACAGTGGCTTTGAGGCGCGGTTTCATACTGACGAAGATCAAAATAAAGGCACTGAGGGCCATGCCGGCCGCGTAAATATAGAAGGCTTTTGAAATTCCTAAATTCTGGATGATCCAGCCGCCCAGTGGGGCCGCCACAGCGTAGCCGAGTGAACCCCACAGACGGATGCTGCCGAAGCCTGCCGTCTTTTCTGTTTCCACCACATCCATGGCCTGGGCACACATCAGCGGGTCCACGCCTGGACCAACCAGCGCGTTGAGCCCGGCGAAAATAGCCAGGTACAGGAAAACCGTCTGTTGGCTGAGTAGAAATAACGCCAGCCCGCTGATGATCATGCCCGCTTGCAACCATCGTTTGGGAAAACGTGAGTTATCGCTTACCCTGCCCCACAGCGGCGCTGAAATGAGCGCACTCACGGCGCACAGGGTACCGATCCAGCCGATCTGGGTGCCGCTAAGGTGACGCTCTACAAAATACAGGTTAATAAAGGGGTCAACTGCCCCCATGCCGATGTAGTAGATGAGGAAATACGATCGGGTCAGCCAAAGATTACGCGAACCACTCAGCCAGTTTTTTAGCATAGCATCTACTTTCTTTAGTCACTGAATTAAGTAGATTAATTATAGTGGATAACCCTGAAAAAGAACAGGGTTTTTGTTCAATTTGTTCAATTATTTGTTCAATCTTGTTCAAATTTTAAGGTTTGGGAAATGCTGCCGCGGGGGGATTTCCGTTCCCCCCGTGCTGCCGCCTGCGTTCTACGGTAAAGTACATGATGAGCGCACCGCTGGCAAAGCCGCCAAATGCAATGACGTATAACCAGTAGGGTCCTACCAGATCGAACAAGTAGCCCATGAAAGGCGAGACCACAATGGTCACCAGAGCATTGGCTGTAGTACCAAATAGCGCCAGCACCGTGGTGCTCTGGCCAGAGGGAGCGCGTTCCACGATAAAGGCCACAAATGAGAGCATGTAGAAACTGTTGCCCAATGCAGCGATAACCTTCATGACGAATATTGCTGAGATAGAGGGGGAGATGAGCAAATAGATGAGGCTGCAGGCGTTCAAACTGAAAGCAAGAATGAGCGCTTTGGTGCTATCGAACCTGCGGATAAAGCGGTCCACCTGCAGCATGACCAACACTTCAGTCCCTGCTGCGACAGTATTCGCCCAGCCGATGATGGTGGTAGGTGCTCCTAACTGGGTAATGAAAAGTGCTTCGAATTTCGTGCCATTCGTGGCCGCCCACATCACCACTAACGCCACAAAGAATCCTACCAATTCGGGGTTTTTCCATACTCCCCTTGCCACTTCTCGGAAGGCTGGTCTGGCCTGCGCTGAGCTTTCCTCGGCGAGCGGGCGGCGCTTTGCCTGAGTGGTGATCAACCCCAGCACGGCCACAGCCATCAGCGCTGCGATGCCATAGATGTAAAAAATGGAGCGAATACTGGTCTGTTGAATAACCCATCCGCTGATGGGCGCGGCAATGGCCCACCCCAGTGAGCCCCACAAACGAATGCTGCCAAAGCCCACCTGGGCTTCCTCTGCCACACTGACGGCCTGTGAATTGCGCAGCGAATCTGAGCCTCCGGACATGAGCGCTTCCAACCCCACGCACAGGGCAATGGCTAAAAAGACCGTCTGCGTGCTCATGATGAAGAGCATGGTGGCGCTGCCAATAAAGGTAAGCTGCATAATGCGGCGTGGTTTGCTGATGGTATCCGTCAGCCGCCCCCAAAATGGGGCAATGGAAAGTGCTACTATCGAGCTAACCGTGCTTAATAGACCAATCTCGGTACCGCTGAGATGCCGGTAAGAATAATACAGGTTCATAAACGGATTGAGCGCCCCCATCCCAATAAAGAGGATGAAGTAATAGAGGCGGATCAGCCACAGGTTTTGTTTGGTGCTTAATTGTCTTTTAACCATACCGGGTTCCTGAAAGGACAAACCTGTGCATTATAAGTGCATTTCCAATAATTACAAAGGGGTACTGGAATTTGCATCTATTTTCTGGTATCTTCGTATATTGTTAATACTTATCCTTTAAAGGAATACCTATGAGCGCGATTCTGGAAGTTGACCACCTTATCAAGAAATATGGCGATTTTACTGCGGTAAATGACATTTCATTTACGATCAATGAAGGCGAGATCTTCAGTCTGCTCGGACCCAACGGAGCTGGCAAGACCACCACCATCTCCATACTCTCCACCCTCTTTGCCCCCAGCGGCGGTGATGCCAGCATCGGGGGCTTTTCTGTGCTGAACGACCCCATGGCAGTGCGCAAGCTCATCGGGGTGGTGCCGCAAGAAATTGCTCTGTACGAAGACCTCACCGCCATCGAAAACCTCAATTTCTGGGGTCAGATGTACGGGCTGAGCGGTAAAGCCCTAAACACCCGTGTGTCTGAGGTTTTGGAGCAGATTGACCTGGTGGATAAAGCCAAATCACGCGTAAAGACCTATTCTGGCGGCATGAAGCGCCGCGTTAACATTGGCGTTGGCTTGCTGCATCGGCCAAAATTGCTCTTTATGGATGAACCTACCGTGGGCATCGACCCCCAATCTCGGCGGGCGATTTTGGATTCAGTCAAAGAGCTCAACAAGCAAGGCATGACAGTGCTCTACACCACCCATTATATGGAAGAAGCCCATGAGCTGAGCGACCGGGTAGGCATAATTGACCACGGCAAGCTGATCGCACTGGGTACTCAAGCAGAGCTCACCCGCCAGGTGGGCGAAAATGACACCCTCACCCTGCACCTGGGCGAGACCGATGGCCTTGAGCAATTCCTGCCGGCAGTTCAGAAGCTGCCCGGCGTGAAACATGCCGACCAGAGCGACCACAGCCTGACGGTCATCACCCCGGATGCGGCTGCGGTACTTGCCCCCGTCATCAGCACTGCCACCGGCCTGGGCATCAAGATCACCTCCGTAGACATTCAGGAACCCAATCTGGAAGCCGTATTCCTCAGCCTCACCGGACGCGCATTGCGTGATTGAGGCCAGCGAATGAAGAAGATATTTCTGATCGGCATTAAAGACCTCCGCCTCATGTTCCGCGACCGCGCCGCCCTGGTACTGATGTTACTAGCGCCCTTCGTGCTGACCCTTGGGCTGGGGTTTGTTACAGGCCGGCTTGGCAGTTCCGTCAGCTCCGGCATCGAAAACATTCCTGTGGTCATCGTCAACCTGGACCAGCAACAACTGGGCAACGCCCTGGTGACCACCTTTCAATCTGACGACCTCAAGGATCTGGTTAGCCCCACCCTGGAGAGCAACTTTGAGACTGCAAAGAAACTGGTGGATGATAACCAGGTAGCCGCGGCCATTCTCGTCCCGGCAGGGTTTACTGAAAGCATCATCCCCTCCTTGGGCCAGGCCATCAGCACAGAAACAGTAGAGATTGTGTTGTACACCAACCCCTCCAGCCCGACCAGCGCCGGAGTGATCAAGACCATTCTGGAAGGCTTTCTCAGCCAGGTGGAAACAGGGCGCGTCAGTGGTGTAGTCTCGGTAGAGCAATTGCTTGCCAACGGGCTCATCCAGCAAGACCAGATCGCCCAGGTGGGCGGCCAGATCGGCAGCCAGATGGCCGTTGAGATGCAATCTGGCAGCAACAGCAGCATCAAGATCCAATCGCTCACTGGTAACGGTGGCAGCAACGACATTGACATGCTGGCCATCCTGGCCCCTGGGATGGCGCTGATGTTCCTGATGTACACCGTGACCAACGGCGGACGCTCTCTGCTCATTGAGAAAAATCAGGGCACGCTACCCCGCCTCATAGTTACGCCTACACGCACAAGCCAGGTACTGGCCGGCAAAGTGTTCGGCATTTTCCTCACCGGCTTTGTGCAAATGCTCATCCTTATTGGGGGCACCTCCTTGCTCTTCCACCTGCAATGGGGCGATCCGCTGGCGTTATTGGTGCTCACTGCCGCTGCGGTCATCGGCGCAACGGGCTGGGGCATGCTGCTCACCGCCATCGCGCGCACGCCCGGCCAGGTTTCCTCCATCGGCTCCGCCATCATGCTCATTTTTGGTATGTTGGGCGGCAGCTTCTTCTCCATGGATAACTTCCCCAGATGGGTGCAATCCATCGCCCACATCTCCCCCAATGCCTGGGGAATGGATGGTTTCACCAGTCTGGCGTTGGGCGGGTCCCTGCAATCTGTCACAACGCCTGTTTTGGCACTCCTGTCAATGGGAACAAGCCTCTTCATTATTGCCGTCATTCTGATCAATAAACGCGGCCTGGCCAGCGCCTAGGAGACCTTGATGAAAAAGATATTCGCAATCGTTTTTAAAGATACCCTGGTGCGCTTTGCCTCCCCCACAGAGTGGCTCTTCTTCCTGATATTGCCGGTGATCTTCACCGTTATTCTTGGCAATGCTACCGGTGTTGCAGATAGCCGGGTACGCCTGCCCATCGTGGATGAAGCCGGCACTCCCCTCTCCGCCCAGATGATCGCTGAGCTGCAATCCTCCACAGCAGTGCGTGTGGAAGTCACTGACCGCCAGACCGCGGTGAATGATTTCAATAACCGGCGCTCCTCGGCGGTGTTGATCCTGCCGGCTGGCTTTGAGCTGAATAATGAAGCCGGCGCCTCTGCTGAAGCGCAACTGATGCAGCAGCCCAACAACCTGGATGCCCTCGTGGCCGCCCAATCGGTCCAAACCGCCGCCACGCGGGTCAGCAGCCTGGCACAGACGGCTGCCCTCAGCGTACAAAGCGCCGAAAAGATACAACCATTCAAAGACGAAGCGGCCAGACAAGCCTACTTTGCGGCCGCACTCGAACAAGCCCAGCAAGAACTGGCAGATGCCCCCAGCCGGCTCACGGTGGTGCAAGGCGCCACCCCGGATACAGTTCAGTATGACCCCAACGCCAACGCTTCAGCCGGGCAACTCATCACCTGGGTATTCATCCCGCTCATCGGCCTTTCCAGCATGTTCGCCTACGAACGCCAAAAAGGCACCCTGCGCCGTCTTATGACCACCCCAACCAGCCGGGCCACCTTTTTGATCGGCACCATCACCGGCCAGGTGCTCACCGCGTTGGTACAGATGCTGCTGCTCGTCGGCGTGGGTATCCTCATCATGCACGTCAACTGGGGCAATTCCCCGGCCGCCCTTGCCATCATGCTGGTCGCTTCTGCCCTGGCGGCAGCCGCACTCGGCACCATGCTGGGTACCTTTGTCAAAACGGAAGGCCAGGCGGGCGGACTGAGCACTATGCTCGGCATGGTCATGGCCCTGCTGGGCGGCTGTTGGTATCCGCTGGAACTTTTCCCCAAGCTCGTTGGGCAGATCGTTCACATCCTGCCCACCACCTGGGCCATGCAGGGACTTCTGGATATCGTCCTGCGCGGCGGCGGGGTAATGCAGGTCCTGCCAGAGGCGGGCGTGCTGCTTGGCTTTGCCGTCCTGTTCTTTGGCATCGGGGTGATGCGCTTCAAGTTCGAATGATTTGAGAGAATAATTCACTAAATTAGCGCTCAAACAAGGTTTTGGTTTTCCAAGACCTTGTTTGTTTTCTTCAATAGGCACTGTGCTTCTCATAAAACTCTTACAAATAATTAAGAGAATTATCGTAGTATTTTGTGATAGTCTATTTAATATAGCTTATATCTATTTGTTATGCAGAAGATTGATGAACATTGTAATTTGGGTAATTCAAGCATTAGCGGCGCTCGCTGT
>JAYFNV010000066.1:0-24207 GCA_034933225.1 Anaerolineaceae bacterium
AACCAGGTCTTAGAAGAAGGAAAGAACCCTGGCCTGGGTGTGAGGGATCTGCACGCACAAGGCATAACAGGTAAAGGAGATTCTGTAGCAATAATTGATCAACCATTAGGCCTAAATCACCCTGAATACAAAGGCAAGATCTTATTGTATAAATATTTTGATCCAACCGATAAAAATCCTCAAAGCGATTTGCATGGCCCTGCTGTGGCAAGTTTATTGGTTGGAACAAACACTGGCACAGCCCCTGATGCAAAACTGTATTACGCTGCGGTCCCGTCGGCTAGCTCAGATGCTCAAAATCTAGCAGATGGGTTAAATTGGATCGTAGATACAAATGAAACATTACCAATAGGTGAAAGGATCCGGGTAGTGTCAGTATCATCTGGGCCATCTGGTCCAGGGTCACCATTCACCCAAAATAATGACGCCTGGGATGCTGCTTATGAAAGAGCCACCCAGGCTGGAATTCTCGTTTTAGATTGTACAATAATGCACAACATCGTGGACGTTTGTACCCTTGACCTTTCAGATCCAGAAAATCCGTCCAAGTGCATTCCAGGCTGGCAAGGTAAAGAATTTTCCGCAAATCCAAACAAGATTTATGTTCCTTATTCGCATCGTTCATTTGCTGAAACCTACCAAGATGGAGTGTATAGCTATCAATATGATGGTGAAGGTGGCTTAAGTTGGACGCTGCCATACGTTACAGGAGTTTTGGCAATGGGCTGGCAGGTGAACCCAAATTTATCGAAAGATCAGATGGTAGGATTATTGTTTGATTCTGCTTACAAAAATCAAGAGGGTGTAAAAATTATCAATCCAGTCGCCTTTATCACAAAAGTGAAAGAAACAGTAAATTAATAAAATAATTCATTTTGAGCGCTCTCTTATACAAAAAACAGGAGACTGAGATAAATCAGTCTCCTGTTTTACATTAAATTCCTAAATTATTTCACGATCAAATTCAAGCTGGCCAGGCACAGATCTGTGCCGTTGGCCATGCTTTGCTCGGAAAGGGTGAAGATCAAGGCGCTGCCAGAGGTGGCCGTCGGCACACTGATCTCAGCGTTGATGGTGGCCGGCCCGCCCACGCCGTCTGATTGGACGGCAAGCGGCGCTTCGATCAACAGGTTTCCGGCTGAGTCATAAAAGCGGTATACCAGTGAATTCTCAAATGGTCCAATCGGCATGCTGCCAGTGACGGAAAAACTGCTGCCTACCTCGGCATAATCGCTCGGAGCGCTGATGCTGATGGAGCGTTCCGCGCTGCTGATGGTGGAGACCAGATTCGTCAGCGTCAGCCTGGAATGGGTCAGTTGGTACTCTTCCACCACTTCCATAGTCGGGTTCGCCATGGAATCTGCCATGCCATGAACCTTGGCCTTCAAATGGATATGGTTGTTATCAACGGTCAGGCTTTCCACCTGTGGCCGGTCATCAATGAGTAGCGGTGTAGATTGTGAATATCCGTCCGTTTGTTTCACCAGTGCTACTAGATACACAAAAACACCACTGCCCCCACTGTTTTCCGCCAGCAGTACTGCGGCATCGGCATTGCCGTCGCCGTTGAGGTCGCCAAAGCCGGCAGCATCCAGCAGTTGCAGAGATTCATAACTGTCCCCACTACCAGCCTCATACTTTCCATTATTAAGCTGCACTTCTTTTTCCAGGGCTGGCGCATAGAAGCTGAAATTCTTGAATGTATCCAGGGTGAGGCCATCAACTGAAGGCTGTGCCGCTGAAGGGGTATCTGTGCCGCCAGCCTCCGATACGGGAGCAGTGGGGAAAAACACATGGCATCCGCTTAGAAACCCTACCAAAAGGATTGCAACGAACAACTTACTTAATTTCATTCACTCCTCCAATAAATGATCATTCACTTTTAAAGACAAAAATGGTAAGAAATTAGTTCCCCCCAATATGTTAAAAACTATTGAAAAGTTAAACAAATATGAGTATACTAATGGATGTAAGTGGTAGCAAATGGTAGAAAGTGGGTCAAAATGGAGCGCCGGAGCCTTTCCGGCGTTTGGCATATATAGGAGAAGTAGAACTAATGTTCGCTGGGCAGTTTGAACACACCATTGACGACAAAGGAAGGATCACCTTCCCGTCCCGTTTCCGCGAATTGCTCGCGGATGGTGCGTATTTGACCCGTGGTTTAGAAAAGAATCTAATTCTCATGCCAAATGCCAATTACCTCAAAATTTCTAGTGATATGGCCACCATGAATTCGTTGGATCCAAAGGTAGCTGCCTTGAGCCAGTACATGTTCGGCAATGGCTCCAAGATTGATTTTGATTCAGCTGGCCGCTTTGTTATTCCGCCATTCTTACGCGATTTCGCTGGGCTTCAGACCGCTGTCATGGTGATCGGAAACAATACCAATATCACATTGTGGACTCCCGAGCGTTGGGCGGAAAAACAGAAGTTCTTTGATAATGCTGAAAACGTCGCCGCCCTGTTTAACGGCCTCAACTTGTCGTTCTAAGATATGGATGCCCAAATGCAACCCCATATCTCTGTTCTTTACAAAGATATTATAGCTGCTTTACAACCGAAAAGTTCCGGCAGATACATTGACGCAACTGTCGGAGCTGGTGGACATGCCTGGGGGCTCCTTGATGCATCCTCACCTGATGGGCAACTGTTAGGTTTGGATCTTGATCCCCGGGCGTTGGAATTGGCGAACCAGCGCCTCGCTTTGTTTAACGGGCGTTTTACCCTTCTCCACTCCTCCTACACCTCTCTTCTTCAGTCAATGCAGCGCTTGGGCTGGGACCACGTAGATGGCATCGTCATCGATTTGGGTGTTTCCTCGATGCAAATTGACACCCCGGAACGTGGGTTCTCTTTTTTGAAAGATGGGCCATTGGATATGCGTTTCAACCCGTCCCAGCAAACCAGCGCCGCTGACCTGGTGAACACCCTGCCAGAAGAAGACCTGGCCAACATTCTCTGGACCTATGGAGAAGAAAAGTTATCCCGCCGCATCGCTCGCGCCATCGTAGGTAATCGCCCCTTCTCCACCACCCTGCAATTGGCCTCTGCCATCGAAAAAGCGGTCGGCAAAAGCGGTGGTAAAATCCACCCGGCCACCCGCTCCTTCCAGGCCTTACGGATCGCGGTCAACAAAGAGCTAGACTCCTTGCAAGAGTTCCTGCCCCAGGCCATCCAGGCACTTGCTCCACAGGGCCGGCTGGCAGTGATCTCCTTCCACTCATTGGAAGACCGCATCGTAAAGCAGTATTTTCGCAGAGAAAGCAGTGATTGCATTTGCCCACCGGAACAGCCAGTTTGCACTTGCGGCCACAAAGCCAGTATCAAAGAGATCAGCCGCCACCCCATCGAGGCGGATGAAGAAGAAAAACAAAGTAATCCGCGCGCACGAAGTGCCCGCTTAAGGATCGCAGAGAAATTATCGGTTTAGAAAAAATGACAGAACAACGCAGACCTTCCCGCAGACCAGAACAGTTCTGGAAGAAGTTAAATCTCTCCCAGGCGTTCAAACAAGCTCCCTGGCGCTCTCAGATCCAGTTGGTAGGCTTGTTCTTGTTGGTTTTGGTCGGTGTTCTGCTACTGGCTTCTGTTTACCTCACAATTTCTGGCCGGGCAGCCTCTGCCGGTCTCAATGCTTACAATCTAAATTACCAACGCCGCATTCTGGAACGCACAATCGCAGATAGCAAAGCCCAGTTGGCACTCATCACCTCTTCGGGCGTCATGGAAGAGCGAGCTAAAGCCATGGGCTTTGAACCCGCTGATCCTGACAACGTGGTCTATGTGGTCGTGCCCGGTTACGCCGGCAGACAGACAGCCATCCTGGCACCACCCCCTGGAGTGACAGAAGAACAGACCGTGACCATAAAATCGGTCTACCGCCAGTCATTATGGGATTGGCTTTTCCAGGGAATCAACCGTCTCAGTAATTCAGTAGGAGGCGGTTCATGAGCTTTTTAAAGACACTCACACGCGATCGTGTTTTGGGCATTCTTCTCACCATTTTCGTGGGATTGGTAGCTCTGCAGATGATCCGCATCCAAACCAGCGCTCATGCCAAGAACTTGAACCAGTGGGCTGAGAATTACGGCTACGAATTGCGCACCATCCAATCTGAACGTGGCTATATCTACGACCGCATGGGTCACCTGTTGGCTGGCAATCGTCAGGTCTACGAGATGGGTGTTGAATTGCAAAACGTCTGTAATGCTGAAACCATCGCCTCCACCCTGGCCTCTCAGTTGGGTCTCGATTATCAAACCGTCCTGACCGCCGCCCAGACCCAGTACATCGCTGGTAAACAGGTCTACATGACCCTCACCGACTTTGTTGAGGCCGATAAGATCAACGTCATCGATGCCTTACAGCAGCAATACGCCATAGCCAACCCTGGTTGTGATGAAAAAGAGCCTTCCCTGTCTGGTCTCACCTGGACAGCCCATTTGCAACGAATTTATCCAGAAAACACTCTGGCCTCCAATGTGCTAGGCTTCTTCCCCTATCTCGACCGTGAGAAAGGTCGTGGTTTCTTTGGGGTGGAAGAAGAATATAACGATCTGCTCGCTGGCATAAAAGAACAGGTGCTCATCCCCCTGGATCCCTACCAGATGCAGGAGATCCCCAGTGCCCCTGCGGGTGCCAGCCTCATCCTCACCATTGACCGCGACATTCAGCGCTCCACAGAAGATGTTCTGGACAAAGCCATCAAATCTACCGGCGCCGACAATGGCACTATCATCGTCATGAACCCCAAGAACGGCGAGATTCTGGCTATGGCCAGCACCCCGCGCATGAACCCCAACGAATATTGGGATTACAGCAAGATCTTTACCACTGGCATTCCTTTCAACAAAGCCATCAGCCAGGTTTATGAACCCGGTTCCGTGTTCAAAGTCCTCACAATGGCTTCAGCTTTGGATGCAGGCGCTGTGAAACCCAGCACCCCCTTCACCGATACCGGCGCCATCGTAGTGGGCGGCGTAACCATTTACAACTGGGATCGCGGTGCCTGGGGCGCTCAGGATATGGTGGGTTGTATGCAGCACTCCCTTAATGTCTGCCTCTCCTGGGTGGCCGTGCAATTGGGTGCCTCTAATTTTTATCAGTATCTCGATGAGTTCAACATTGGACACCGCTCCAATATTGATCTGGCCGGCGAAGAGGTCTTCCCGCTCAGTGAACCTGGTGACCCCATGTGGTACGAGGTCAATCTGGCCACCAATTCATTCGGTCAGGGCGTTGCCGTAACCCCCATCCAGATGGTGATGGCTGTTTCTGCCCTCGCCAATGATGGCAAGATGGTCGCCCCGCATGTGCTGAAAGCCTACATCCAAAACGGCAAGCAGTACGACACCAATATCCAGGTTGTGGGCATGCCCATCAAAGCCGAGACTGCTAAAACCATCACCAACATGCTGCAGCAATCCCTTCTGAACGAATCTTCTGATGCCCTCGTAGAAGGCTACAGCCTGGCAGGCAAGACCGGTACAGCAGAGATCGCCGTCAATGGCGAATACTCCAGCAACCAGACCAACGCTTCCTTTGTTGGTTGGGGTCCCACCGATGATCCGCAGTTCCTGGTGTACGTTTGGCTTGAAAAACCCTCCAGTTCCATCTGGGGTTCCGTTGTTGCCGCTCCGGTTTTCCGCGATACGGTAAAAGAACTGGTCGTCCTGATGAACATTCCTCCCGATGCCCAGCGCTTAAGTCTGAAAGGACAGTAGAGGTTGTTATGTTGATGCTGTCAGATGTTCTTGAAGCCTTAACTGGCAAGAAATTCGCCAACACATCCCTGGTGATCAGTGATGCGGTGGTCGATTCACGCCAGGCGATCCCGGCTTCTCTCTTCATCGCCATTCAGGGTGAACGGACCGACGGTCACAACTACATCACCACAGCCTTCGACAACGGCGCACACCTGGCGCTCATCCAGCACGATGTGGATCCTTCCATCACCGTGGTGGACCTTCGCTCTCCCCTGCCCGCTGATTTTGCTTTCCCGGCCGCACCTTTTGCCCTGCGCGTCGAAGATAGCGTGGCCAGCCTGCAAAAGATCGCCGCCTTCTGGCGGACCAAACTTAACCTGCGCGTCATTGGCATCACCGGCAGCGTGGGTAAATCCACCACCAAAGAACTGGTTGCAGAAGTGCTCAGCCAGCGATATCACACCGTCAAAAACCAGGGCAACCTGAACAATGAACTGGGCGTTCCCCTCACCCTGCTCAAACTCACCCAAGGCAGCGAATGCGCCGTGGTGGAGATGGGTTTCTACCAGCCGGGTGATATTACTGCTCTTTGCGATCTGGCCAAACCCCAGGTGGGCATCCTCACCAATATCGGCACCGTCCATGCCTCCCGCGCGGGCTCTCAAGAAGCCATCGCCCGGGGCAAGAGCGAATTGGTACTTGCCCTGCCCGCCGCTCCTGAAGGCACCGCCATTTTGAACTACGATGATCCCTGGATCCACCCCATGGCCAAATTGACCCGGGCGAACGTGTTCTTCTACGGACTTGATCCCCAGGCCGACCTGTGGGCAGATAACATCGAAGGCAACGGGCTGGAAGGTATCACCTTTACGGTTCATTACCAGCAAGACGAGTTCAATCTCAAAGTGCCCCTCATCGGCCAGCATTCAGTGCACACCGCTTTGCGCGCCATTGCCGCCGGCCTTGTAGAAGGCATGAGCTGGGGTGAGATCATTCTGGGTCTGCAAAGCTCCTCCAGTCAATTACGTCTGGTGGCAGTCAATACACAACAGGGCGCCCTCATGCTGGACGACACCTATAATGCCTCTCCAGAATCCACCATGGCCGCCCTGAACCTGCTCGCTGAGATTCCCGGCCGCCGCATTGCCGTGCTGGGAGGCATGTTCGAACTCGGTCAATATGAGCAAAACGGTCACGAATTGGTGGGCATCCGCGCCGCCGAAGTGGCCGAGCTTCTGGTCACCCTGGGTGACAACGGCAAAATGATCTCAGCCGCAGCTTTGAGAAGCGGCATGCCGGCCAATAAAGTACAAAATTTTGAAACGACAGATCAGGTTGTTGATACACTGCGCTCCACATTGAAAAAAGGCGATGTCGTCCTGGTAAAAGGATCACACGGCCTGCGCATGGATCGCATCGTATCAAACCTGGAGGTTGAGGAATGAAAGAGACATCAATTGCTTTAGCACTGAGTGGTTTGGCCTTCATCCTGGCAGTCATCTGGGGCAATCCCCTGCTGCGCATCTTGCGCCATTTCAAACTTGGCAAGATGATCCGCGTGGAAGGCCCTGATAGTCACATCACCAAGATGGGCACCCCTACCATGGGCGGCCTGATGATCATTGTTCCCGTGGCCATCATCACCATTCTGTTTAACGCCGTTTCCCTGCTTGGCCTGAATCTGCTCGGACGTACCGTGATCTTGCCCTTATCTGTAATGATCGCCTTTGCCATCCTGGGCGCTGCCGATGATTGGGAAGGCATTCGCGGACCGCGTCGCGGTCTGGGTATGCGAGCCCGCACCAAGTTCCTCCTTCAGATCGTGTTAGCCCTCATCACCGCTTATTTCTTACGCAACGTCTTGAACGTACCGCAACTTTACTGGCCAGGCACTCATACCCTCATTGATCTGGGCGGATGGTACATTCCCATCGCCACCTTCGTGATCGTGGCCATGTCCAACGCAGTCAACCTCACCGACGGGCTGGATGGCCTGGCGGGCTTGATCTCCGCTACCGCTTTCGCCACCTATGGTGGAATCGCCCTCATGCAGGGAGATGTCTTTGTGGGTCGCTTCTGCTTCACCCTGGTGGGCGCCATTTTTGGCTTCCTCTGGTTCAATGTTCACCCCGCCATGCTATTCATGGGCGATATGGGCTCTCTCTCCCTCGGCGCTGTGCTGGGTGTGGTAGCCCTCATGACCGGTGAATGGATCCTCTTACCCCTCATCGCTGTCATCCCCGTCAGCAACGCTCTCAGCGATATTTTGCAGGTAGGCTACTTCAAACTCACCAAGGGCAAACGCCTCTTCAAGATGGCGCCCCTGCATCACCACTTTGAATTGTCCGGCTGGAGTGAGACCCAGGTAGTTCAACGCTTCTGGCTCATCAGCCTTCTTTGTGCCATGTTCGGTATTGCCATCGCTTTGGTGTAGAGGTTTATTGTGACAAATTGGTCTGGTAAACACGTTTTGATCCTCGGAGCCGCCCGTCAGGGCCAGGCTCTGGCACGCTATTTGGCCGGTCAAAACGCCCACGTCATCCTCTCAGACAGAAATTCCTCCGCTCAAATGATGGAATTGGCTGCAGAATTCGAACGCCGCGGCATTGAATGCGTCTTCGGTTCTCACCCTCTGGAACTTTTGGACCGGGTTGAATTGGTCTGCCTCTCCGGGGGCATTCCCCTCACCCTGCCCATCGTCCAGGCCGCCGTTGAACGGGGAATTCCCCTCACCAATGACTCCCAGATCTTCATGGAATCGGTCAAGGCCCGCGTCATTGGCATCACCGGTTCTGCTGGCAAAACCACTACCACCACCCTGGTCGGCCGCATGGCGAAAGCCGCCATCAAAGCCCCCAATCAAGCCTGGGTGGGTGGAAATATCGGCTTGCCCCTCATTGAGTACCTCGATCAGATCCTCCCCGATGATCTGGTTATATTGGAGCTCTCCAGCTTCCAGCTCGAACAGATGACCATCAGCCCCAGCGTGGCGGCTGTCTTGAACATCACCCCCAACCACCTCGATCGCCACGGCAGCATGCAGGCTTATGCCGCTGCCAAAGCCCACATCATTGACTTCCAGAAGCCTGAGGATGTTGCCATCCTCAACCGCGAAGACATGGGCTCGTGGAAGCTGGAAGATGAGATCCATGGCAGTTTGGTCACCTTCGGCATGAAACGCCCCAAAGCGTACTCCATAGGCACCTTCTTCGATGGGAAAGACATCAAGCTCCAAACCGCCGATGGGGTTTCCACCATCATGGCTCGTGAAGATATCCTCCTGCGCGGCGAACACTTTTTGATGAACGTCCTGGCCGCCTGTGCTATTGCTAATGCAGCCGGTCTGCCCCTTACAGCCATGCGTGCCGGGGTGGTCGGTTTCAAGGGTGTGGAGCACCGCCTGGAATTGGTGCGTACCTGGCAGGGAACCGAATGGTACAACAGCTCCATCGCTACCGCCCCAGAAAGAACATTGGCTGACCTGAAAGCCTTCAGTGAACCCCTCATCCTTCTTCTGGGTGGCCGTGATAAAGATCTTCCCTGGGACGATCTGGCCCGTCTCATCCACGATAAAGTGGACCACGTCATCGTCTTTGGTGAAGCCGCATTCAAGATCCTGGCCGCTATCGGCCTCCTCTGCCCCGGCGAAAAGCTGACCAGCATCGCCTGTGCTGCAGATTTTGAGAATGCTCTTTACCAGGCAGCTCAGATCTCCGAACCCGGTGATGTGATCCTGCTCTCCCCGGGCTGCACCGCTTATGACTCTTTCAAAGATTTTGAAGAACGCGGTAATTTCTTCAAGAAATGGGTAAATAACCTACCATGAACACTACGGCAAGAGTAACTTCCAAACCCAATACTGTTGGCCGCTTCTTCCGCGACAATTTTGATCTGCCGCTGGGCGTGGCTGTGGTAACCTTGCTTGCCTTCGGCTTCCTCATGGTTTATTCTGCCAGTTGGCAGTATTCGGTTGGCAATGGCAATTCACAATACGCTATCGTCCTCAAACAAATGGAGATTGCCGTGCTCGGCAGCGCAGTTGCAATTTTCTTGACCTTTTTCGATTATCACCGCTTCCGCCGCCTGATTGTTCCAGCCATGGTGCTGATCCTGATCGCCCTACTGACGGTTTTGATCTTCGGCAAGATCGGTGAACTCGGCGCCAAACGTGCTTTGTTCAATGGCTCCATTCAGCCTTCAGAACCGGCTAAATTGGTCATCATCATGTACCTCTCCTTCTGGTTATACGCCAAACGCGATGTGATGAACCAGTGGTCATTCGGTTTGATCCCGCTCATGGTCATTTTGGGTATCACCGCCGGTATGATCCTGGCCCAGCCAGACGTTTCCGCAGCAGCCACCATCGTTCTGCTCGGCGGCATTCTCTTCTTCATCGCCGGCGGCAGTTTACGCCAGATCCTCACCGTTGTGGTCGTAGCAGCGGGGGTAGGCGCACTTACTGTTTTGGTCTATAACAATGCCCGCGTGCGCCTCACCGATTACTGGAACGGTCTGCAGAACCCTGAAAATGCCTCTGACCACGTCAAGTGGGCTTTGGAGGCCATCATCAACGGCGGCGTCTTTGGGGCTGGCATTGGCCGCTCCGTGACCAAATTCATTGGTCTTCCTGTCGCCCCCACTGATTCCATCTTCGCCGTCATCGCAGAAGAAACCGGCCTTCTGGGCGCTTTTGCCGTCATCGCCCTCTACCTTGTCATCCTCTGGCGCGGTTTGGTCATCGCCAGCCGGGCGAAAGACGAACTGGGCAAATGGCTGGCTTCTGGTATCACCCTTTGGATATTTATCGAGGCTGCTATCAATATGGCAGTTATCGTCAACCTCCTCCCCTTCGCGGGGAACGCATTACCCCTGATCAGTTCAGGTGGCTCAAGTTTGTTCACCGTCCTTTCCGGTATTGGTCTTTTGATGGGAATCGCTCGTACATCGAAGCAGTCAAAATCTGCTTCAGAAGGGAGTCCACGTGGTGCGGTTGTTGATCTGCGCCGGGGGGACCGGCGGGGGAGTGTATCCAGCCCTGTCGATTCTTCAGGCAATTAACGAAAGAGCAGAGAGTGTTCTCTGGGTGGGCGGCGAAGGCGGCATGGAAGCTGACCTCGTAGCCCGTCAGAACATCCCCTTCCGCGCCGTTCCGGCTGCCGGATTGCACGGGGTGGGTCTTCGCTCACTTCCTGCCAACCTGGTCAAATTGACCCAGGGATATTTCGCTGCCCGCCGCATCTTGCGTGAATTCAACCCGGACGTGCTCCTCTTCACCGGTGGTTATGTGGCCGCCCCCGTGGCCGTTGCCGGACTCAAGATCCCGACCCTGCTTTACGTCCCCGATATTGAACCCGGTCTGGCGCTGAAAGCCCTCTCCAGAATGGCCGATACCATCACCCTCACCACAGAGACCTCCAGCCAGTTCTTCCCGGCCAATAAACGCCTGGTGGTCACTGGCTACCCCACCCGTGCAGACCTACGCAAACTGGACCGTCAATCCGCCCGCAAACAACTGGGCTTGAACAATGATCTGCCTGTTTTGATGATCTCCGGTGGCAGCAAAGGTGCCCGCCTCATCAATCAGGCCATCACTGCCAATCTCAGCGAACTCCTCAAGATCGCCCAGGTCATTCACCTCACCGGTGAATTGGATTGGCCCGAGATCCAGAAAGTTCAATCCAGCCTACCCGCTGAGTTGAGCAGCCGCTATCATCCCTTCCCCTATCTGCACGAAGAGATGGCAGTGGCGTTCTCCAGTGCAGATGTGGTGCTCTCCCGTGCCGGTGCCTCCACCCTTGGTGAATTGCCCTTCTATGGCTTACCCGCCATTTTGGTGCCCTATCCATTCGCCTGGCGCTATCAAAAGGTCAACGCCGATTATTTAGCCAACAAAGGCGCAGCCCTGGTGGTAGAAAATGAAGTTTTGAGCGAAAAATTGCTCTCTACCCTGCAATCGTTGTTTACTGAGCCAGAAAAATTGCAAAACATGAGCAGTGCCATGGCTTCCCTCGCCCAACCCAATGCTGCGGCCCGTATTGCTGACCTGGTTGTTGAAATGGGTTCCCGCAAAGTCTCAGAAAGGAAACCCGCAAATGATTAGCCTGAATGCAACCCTGATCCTGTTCGTCGTGCTGTTCGGCGTCATTGGTTCCATGCGTGGCTGGGCCAAAGAATTGCTGGTCGTTTTCAGTGTGATCCTCTCGCTTTTCGTGCTCACTATCCTGCAATCGTACGTGCCCTTCTTCAAAGAAGAATTTGCCACCGGTGCGCCGGAGACGGTCTTCTCACTGCGGGCCACCATCCTCATCGCCCTGGTCATCTTTGGCTACCAGACCCCGCGCATTCCGCAATTGGCCACCAGTGACCGCGTTGTGCGCCACTTCCTGCAAGATGCCCTGCTGGGCTTCTTCATCGGCGCCATCAATGGCTACCTGGTGGTTGGCACACTCTGGTACTACCTGGCCGTAGCCAAGTATCCATTCGCCTTTATCCTTGCTCCTGATTCTGCAACTTCCTTGGGTCAGGAAGCGATCAAATGGGTCGCCGCCATGCCCCCTGCATGGATCGCCGCAACCCCCAACATCTATTTTGCCGTAGCAGTCTGCTTTGTTCTCGTATTGGTGGTGTTCCTATGAAAACTCACATTCATCTCATTGGTATTGGTGGTACTGGCATCTCCTCGATCGCCCGCGTGTTGCTCGAAAAGGGCTATCTTGTCACAGGTTCAGACCGCACCCTCTCCCCGCTGGCGCTGGAGCTTTCCATCCATGGCGTGAAGGTGTACGAAGGCCACGCCGCTGAGAATATCGCCGGCGCCAACCTGGTGGTGCGCTCTTCCGCCATCCCCGATAACAACATTGAGGTCATTGCCGCCCACAAAGCAGGTATCCCCGTGTTGAAGCGCTCTGATTTCCTGGGTGATCTCATGCAGGGGCAGTTGGGCATTACCGTTGCCGGATCTCATGGCAAAACCACCACAACCGCTCTTATGGCCTTTACCCTGGCCCGTTTGAGCCTGGACCCCTCATACATCATCGGCGGCGTCTCCAAGGACCTGGAGGGCAACGCTCATGCCGGTAAAGGTGAGTTCTTCGTCATCGAAGCGGATGAATATGACCGCATGTTCCTGGGTCTGAAACCCCAGGTCAGCATCATCACCAACGTGGAGTACGATCATCCCGATTGCTACCCCACCCCAACTGATTATTTTGAGGCTTTCGGTGATTTCACCCGCCTCTTGCCCGCCACTGGCCTCCTCATAACCTCTGCAGATGATGCCAACGCTGCCAAACTGGTCAATTTTGTTCAGCCGGGTGTCAAAACCTTTACCTACGGCTTGAGCGATAAAGCCAGCTTCCGCGCCATCAATGTGATCCCCAACAGCCGCGGTGGCTTTGACTATGACATGCAGGAAACTGCCAGCGCTGAAATTCTCACCCACGTCTCTTTGCAGATCCCCGGCGAGCACAACGTACGCAATTCGCTGGCCGTTCTCACCGCCATTGAAGCACTCGGTCTGCCCGTGGCAACCGCCGCCCGTACCCTGGCAGCATTCACCGGCACAGGCCGCCGCTTTGAAGTGGTGGGTGAAGTGGATGGCATCACGGTGATTGATGACTATGCGCATCATCCTTCTAAGATCCACGCCACCCTCAGCGCCGCGCGCAGCCGTTACCCTGGCCGCCGCCTGGTCGCCGTCTGGCAACCGCACACCTATACTCGCACGCACGCTCTGGCCGAAGATTTCATCAAGTCTCTGCGCGCCGCGGATCTCACCCTGGTCACAGAAGTGTACGCCGCCCGCGAGCCGGTTGAAGCCTTCTCCTCGGCTGAACTCGTCGCCCGCATGACCGGCCGTCCGGCTATTTATTGCAAAACCATCGATGATGCCGTCGCAACCCTCAAATCCAATCTCACCTCAGGAGATGTGCTCATTGTCCTCTCCGCCGGTGATGCCGACCAGATCTGCAAGCGCATCTTGCAGTACCTAAAGGAAAGGAAGGGTTAATATGTCTGATCTCGAAGTAAAGAGAACCAGCCAACAACCCAAAATGGCCGTCGAGTTGAACTTTGTGGTCAATGAATTTCCCAAAATTCAGATTCCCAAAGGCAAACCGACCGAACCGGAGCATTTTCAAGAAATGAAAACGGCCAAACAACAAATGCTCATGAAACGCCTCATCGACCATGTGAAGGAATTATAGGGAACAAGAATGTCTGATCTGATGCAGCAAGCAATGCAAGCCCATTTTGGCGAACGCCTGCAAGAGAACGTCCGCCTGGCACGCTACACCACCGCTCGTGTGGGTGGAGAGGCGCGCTGGTTTGCTGCATCTTCTTCCTCTGCTCAACTGGCCGCAGATGTGACCTTTCTCTGGCAACAGGGTGTCCCCTTCCGGGTCCTCGGCAACGGCTCCAACCTGCTCGTCAGCGATAAGGGTTGGGACGGCATGATGCTGCTCAACCAGGCCAAAGACATCCGCTTTGATGATTCCGGCGCCCAACCTGTTCTCATCGCTGAATCCGGTGCCACCCTTTCTGCAGTGGTCCGCCAGACGGCGGAACGTGGTTTCAGCGGTTTGGAATGGGCTGCGGGCATTCCTGGCACAATCGGCGGGGCTGTTTACGGCAACGCTGGCGCGCGCGGATCTGATATCTGCCAGATGTTGGTTTTGGCAGAAATCTTGCACCGTGAACAGGGCCAATTCTCGCTTTCAAGCGAGCAAATGGGCTATAGCTATCGCTCCAGCACGCTCAAACGCACACCCGGCAGCGCTGTCATCCTTTCGGCTCAGTTGCGGCTCACCCGCTCCACCCCAGAAGCCGTCAGCGCCCTGGTAAATGAGTTCAACGACAAACGCCGCAACTCACAGCCCGCCGGAGCCAGCATGGGGTCCACCTTCAAGAACCCCGAGGGCGATCATGCCGGTCGTCTCATCGAAGCAGCCGGCCTCAAAGGCACCAAAATCGGCGGCGTGGAAGTCAGCCCGGTGCACGCCAATTTTTTGATCAACGATGGTTCCGCTTCAGCGGAAGATTACCATCAGTTGATTCAACTCGTTCAGAAGACTGTCGCAGATAAATTTGCTGTGAAGCTTGAAACAGAAATTGAACTCCTTGGAGAATGGCAGGATTAAGCAAATGGTAGAGAAAATTCGCATTGGTGTGATCTTTGGTGGCCGCTCTGGAGAGCATGAAGTCTCTCTAATGAGCGCTCGTTCCGTGCTATCGGTGCTCGACCCGCAGAAATATGACGTGGTGGAAATTGGTATTACCCACCAGGGTGCCTGGTTCACCGGTACGAACGTTCTGGCCGCGTTTGAAAAGAATGATCTCAAAAACCTGGTCCCTGCCGTCCTTCTACCAGAACCGCAGCAGCAAGGCATGCTCTACACCCGTGACGGTGCTGATCTTCGCCCCGTCGCCCGCCTGGATGTGATCTTCCCCGTGCTGCACGGCACCTTTGGCGAAGATGGCACCCTGCAGGGTATGTTGGAGCTAGCAGATGTGGCCTATATCGGCGCCGGTGTGTTGGGTGCTTCCGTGGGTATGGACAAGATTCTCTTCAAAGATGTGATGCGCGCCAATGGTATTCCCGTGGTTGATTCTTTGAACTTCTCCCGCCAACAGATCCGTACTGAGATCGAAGCCATCATCGCCCAGATCGAAAAGACCCTCACCTTCCCGGTCTTCATCAAACCCGCCAATCTGGGCTCCTCAGTAGGCATCACCAAGTGCCGCACCCATTCAGATGTCTACGAAGGCCTCATGGAAGCTGCTCAGTTTGACCGCCGTGTGCTGGTGGAGAGTGGCGTCAACGGCCGCGAGATCGAAGTATCTGTGCTCGGCAATGATGCCCCCATCGCTTCCCTCGCCGGTGAGATCCGCCCTGCAGATGATTTCTACAGCTATGACGCCAAGTACAACAACGAAAGCTCCGAGCTGCTCATCCCCGCCCCCATTGATGAGGCCATGATGCAGAAAGTTCGTGAGATCGCCGTCAAAGCCTACACCGCCATCGATTGCGCTGGCATGGCCCGCGTTGATTTCCTGCTCGACCGTGACACCAACCAGGTGTACCTCAACGAAGTCAATACCATCCCCGGCTTTACCAAGATCAGTATGTACCCCAAGCTGTGGGATGCTACCGGCATCAAATATCCGGAATTGGTCCAAAAATTGATCGATTTGGCCGTGGAACGTAAAACCGATCGCGATGCCACCGTTCGTTCTTATAGGAGCAAATAACAATGTCGCCAGAAAGATCTCAGCCCGGTAATTCTAGAGCTGACCAGTTACGCCAGAAACGCCAGCAGTCCAGCCAGGAACGCGTAAGTAGCGCGCGCCAGCAATTCAAAGCTGCCGGCCCCGCAGCCACCCACACCACCGCGCGGCGCACCTCACCGTATGCCACGCCCAGTACCGGCGCTTATCGCCCTGTGGCCACTCGCAAGGTCTACTACGCCCATGCTGGCAATGGTGTTGAGATCCGCATGCCCTCCCTGCCCATGATCCAGATGAACTGGCAGATGGGGGCGGCAGCCATTGCAGTGATCGTGCTCGTGCTGGTGCTCCTGCTTGCCAATCTGGATGTCTTTCAGGCCAAAATTGTAGATGTATCCGGTGTGAAGCGGGTAACCGCCGCCGATATTCAGGCTGTTGTAGATAACAACAACCGCTCTATCTTCACCCTGGACCGCCAGAAGACCATCAACGCCATTGAAGTTGCCTTCCCTGAACTGACCCATATTTCCCTGCGTGTGGTCTTCCCCAACAAAGTGGTCCTCAATGTTCAGGAACGCCAGCCGATCCTGGCCTGGGCCTCCGGTGATACCACCCAGTGGATCTCTGCAGATGGTGTCATCATGCCGGTTCGTGGCGATGGCGGAACCCTTCCGACCATCCAGGCCAGCGTCAGCGCCCCTGCCCTCGTCACTGAGGCAGAAGCAGCAGCAGCAGCGGCCAGCAAGGATGCCGCCGATACGACCAACAAAAGCACCGCAGTCGTCCCGGCCGAGACCATCAAGTACATCGATCCGCAGATCCTCTCTGCGGCCATCAGTCTGACGGCACAGATGCCAGAAGGCGCCAGCCTCATCTACGACCCGGTTTCTGGGATGGGTTTCACCGATCCCCGCGGCTGGAAAGCCTACTTTGGAGTCGATTTTAGTAATTTGCAGTTCAAACAGGCCGAGTATGAGACGATCGTGGATCGCCTCAAAAAATTGGGGATCACCCCCAAAATGATCAGTGTAGCGTTTTCAGACGCACCGTATTACGCGGAGTAGCATTATGGAAGAACCTATTGTTGTTGGTATTGACATCGGCACCACAAAAGTGTGTACCCTGGTTGCCCGCCTCGAAGGCGATAGCGGTATGCGCATTTTGGGCGTGGGCATTGAACCCTCCCAGGGCATCCGCAAGGGAACCGTGGTAGATCTTGCCGCAGCTTCCCAGGCCATCGCCCGCTCTGTGGAAAAAGCCCAGCGTACCTCTGGTTTAGAGGTCACTTCTGCCCTGGTCAGCCTGGCTGGATCTCATGTTTCTTCCATCAATTCTCGCGGCGTGGTGGGTATCACCGGCGGCGTCGTGGAACAGGATGATATTTATCGCGCCATTGATCAGGCTCGCGCCATCGCCATCCCGCAGAACCGCGAGATCATTCACGTTATCCAGCGCGGATTCACCCTGGACAGCCAGGAAGGCATTCAATCTCCTGTGGGCATGTATGGCTATCGTTTAGAGGTAGAAACCCACATCATCACCGCTGCAGAAGCCACCGTAGAGAATTTACGCCAGTGCGTGCAGGCGTCCAACATCGAAGTCAGCCAGTTCGTGCTCAACCCCCTCGCCTCCGCTGAGGTCGTCCTCGACCCCACCGAAAAGGACATGGGCGTTTGTGTCTGTGATATCGGCGGCGGTACAGCCGATCTGGCCATCTACATCAACGGCGATGTCTGGCACACCATGGTTCTGGCGGTGGGCGGCAATCACATCACGCAAGACATCTCGGTTGGTCTGCGCGTCAACCCGGAAGTGGCAGAACAGATCAAGAAGACCTACGGCCATGCCATCCGTGACGAAGTACCGGAAGATGAATACTTCCCCACCCAGGCCTATGGCGAAGATGCCCCCGTGCAGATCCGCCGCCGCGACCTGGCCCACATCATCGAAGCCCGCGTAGAAGAGACCTTCCAACTTTTGCTGCAAGAGATCAAGCGCTCCGGCTATGATGGTCTGCTCCCGGCCGGAATGGTCCTCACTGGCGGCACCAGCCAGTTGCCCGGTATCCGTACCCTGGCTTCCCGTGTTTTGGGAATGCCCGTCCGCGTTGCCCGCCCTGAGAACCTGGTAGGGCTGGTAGATCAACTCAATTCACCCTCTTACTCCACCAGCGTCGGCCTGCTTAAATGGGCACAGTTGATGGAAGAGCCCATGGTCCAACCAAGCAAGACCCGCAGAACCCGTCAGGGTGGCGGCCAGCACACAATGCCTGTGGTCAACTGGGAAGATATCAAGAAATGGTTGACCCGCCTGTTACCTTATGAATAAACCGGACAGTAGACTGCTGGCCGGAATGTTGCAACATGTTATATAATTGGAGAATATACTATGGAGACCAAACAGAACAACCAACTCAACGAAACATTTGCCCGCATCAAAGTGATTGGTGTTGGCGGCGGTGGCTGCAATGCAGTCAACCGTATGATTGACGAAGGCATGCACGGCGTCGAGTTCATCACAGTTAACACCGACGCACAGGCGCTCGTCATGTCCAAAGCCCAGACCAAGGTTCGCATTGGCGATAAAACCACCCGCGGACTTGGCGCTGGCGGCAACCCCGAGGTTGGCAAGAAATCTGCCGAAGAATCCTCTGAGGAGTTATACGAAGCCCTCAAGGGTGCGGACATGGTCTTTGTGACTGCAGGTCTTGGCGGTGGTACCGGCACCGGTGCAGCCCCGATCGTGGCCCAGATTGCCAAAGAAATTGGCGCTCTCACCATTGGCGTGGTCACCCGCCCCTTCACCTTTGAAGGTGCCAAACGTCTGCAGAATGCAGAACAGGGCATTGCCCGCCTCAAAGAGCATGCAGATACCCTCATCGTCATCCCCAATGACCGCCTCTTGCAGATCGTCGACCGCAAGGCCACCTTGCAGGAATCCTTCCGCACCGCAGATGATGTGTTGCGCCAGGGCATCCAGGGTATTTCCGAGCTCATCACCATCCCCGGTATGATCAACCTCGACTTCGCTGACGTGCGCACCATCATGTCCGAAGGCGGCGCTGCTCTCATGGCAGTGGGTGTTGCTTCCGGTGAAGATCGCGCTCAGAAGGCCGCTGAAGCAGCCATTTCCAGCCAATTGCTCGATATCACCATCGACGGCGCCCGCGGTATCCTCTTCAACGTCACCGGTGGCCCCAACCTGACCCTCTTCGAGGTCAACCAGGCTGCTGCCATCATCAAAGAGACCGCTCACCCCGATGTCAACCTCATCTTCGGCGCCGTTATCGACCCGAACATGGGCGAAAATCTGCGCATCACCGTCATCGCCACTGGCTTTGACCGCACCAACAGTGTTTCTTCCAACGTCAACCGCAATTACTCCCGTTTGGAAGAGACCCGCAATGTGCAGAAACCGCACATCAACGAAGATGTTGAAGTCAATGTCGGCACTGATTACACCGGCGGCTTCACTTCTCGCACCATCGACACCAAGGATATCGACCTGCCCTCCTTCATGCGCTCCTGGCCGCAAAAAAAGTAACACGGCTTTCAGAAACGCGTTGAGCAATGGTCCTATTCTGGTACTCCATAGATAACCAGGTTCTTGCACCCTGCACCTGAGGTGTTCGTGCGAGACAGATCTGTACGTTCAGTAGCTGGCGGCCAGTCACCGCCAGCTATTTTATTCCCTCCCCCGGGTTTTACGTTAATCGGAAGTGATCTTTATGCCTGTTCAATTCCCCCTGAATTTTTTAAGGGTTGCGTAGGGTGCCTTTCTATTTAGCCCGTAAAAAACAAATAAAGCTGGGCATTGCCATATTTGGGGGTATTCACCCGCTATTTAGGCGAATTTTCGCTCTGAAACCTACGCTGTTTAATTCACTATTTGCGTTTCAATTTTAAGATTAAAGTTTACGAAACTGCCTTGAATCACTCGGTCAGATGTGCTATTATTAACGGCATAGATATACGGTCTATCGTTGACATGCCCCCCATATATGGGGGTTTGTTTTTCAAAGCAAGCCGTTGAAGCCGTGGGTGGAGAATTGGCTCGCCCGGTCGCAAAATTCCAAGGAGCAAACAGTGCGTTGTCCTTACTGTCAACACGACGAATCTCGTGTCATTGATACTACTCACGATTCCCGCGGAGGCGTTCGCCGTCGCAGAGAGTGTGAGTCTTGCGGGCAGCGCTTCTCCACTTATGAGCGACCCATCCTGGCCACTCCCCTCATCATCAAGCGGGACGGCACGCGCGAGGAGTTCAACCGCGACAAACTGCTGGAAGGCATGCGAATCGCCTGTGCCAAACGCCCGGTGTCTGCTGCTGAGATAGACCATCTGGTGGGAGAGATCGAGAACGCCCTGCAAAAAATGGGACGTGAAGAGGTCTCCTCACGTATCGTCGGGGATATGGTGATGGCCGGCCTCAAACGCCTGGATCAGATCGCTTATATCCGTTATGCAATCGTTTACCTTCATCTCGGAGATCTTAAGTCTATCCGTGAAGAGATCGACCATTTATTGGAATCATAAGGAGCAAATACAATGGTAGCGCAAAGTCAAACCTCTCAATCTTCGTTTTTGGAAGTGTCCTCGATCCCGGCAGATATGCCCCTTATCGAGCTGACAGAGAATGCCCGCCAGGTGCTCCTTAAACGCTACGTGCGCCACGGTGCCGATGGCCAACCCGTCGAAACCGTGGAAGAGATGTTCTGGCGCGTGGCCACCAACATTGCCAAAGTCGAAGAAGAACGCGGCACGGACGTAGACGATCTGTCTCGCAAATACTATAAGCTGTTAACTTCCAAAAAGTTCTTCCCCAACTCCCCCACCTTCACCGGCGCTGGCACGCCGCTTGGCCAGCTTGCCGCCTGCTTTGTCTTACCCATTGTGGATGATATGGGCCGCGATCAGGCCGGTATCTTCCAGACCCTGCGTGACGCTGCCCTCATTCAGCAAACCGGCGGCGGCAACGGCTTCTCGTTCTCTCGCCTCCGCCCCAAGGGCTCCCTGGTCAAGACCTCTGCCGGCCAGGCAACCGGCCCCATCGGCTTTTTGCGCGTCTACGATAACGCCTTTGGCGAAGTAGCCCAGGGCGGTACCCGCCGCGGCGCCAACATGGCCGTGCTGCGCGTCGATCACCCGGATGTGGAAGAGTTCATTTCCTGCAAGACCAACGAGAACCAGATCACCAACTTCAACATTTCCGTGGGCATTACAGATGCCTTCATGCAAGCCGTCAAAGACGACACCGAATGGACCCTGCGCTACCCCGATCTCACCGATCCGCGTGCCAAAGGCTTTAAGGGCACCTTTGAGCAGGCCGAGGCCGCTGGCATCCCGTTCAAGAAGTACAAGACCCTGCGCGCCCGTGACCTGTTTGAGAAGATCGTGCAGCAGGCCCACCACAACGGTGAGCCGGGTGTGCTCTTCCTGGATGCCGCCAATCGCTCCAACCCCGTGCCCCACCTCTATCAGCTTGAGGCCACCAATCCCTGCGGTGAGCAGTGGCTTGGCCCCTATGAGAATTGCTGCCTGGGTTCCGTGAACCTGGCCCAGCACCTTGGCCCTGATCACACCGTCGATTGGGCCGGCCTGCGCGATTCCGTGGCCCTCTCCACCCGCTTTTTGGATGATGTGGTCGACGCCAACGCCTACGGTCCCGCCGTGCCCCAACTCAAAGAGGCCGCCCTGCGTGCCCGCCGCATTGGCATGGGCATCATGGGTCTGGGCGATCTGATGTACCACGTGGGCGTGCGCTATGGCTCCCCCGCTGGTGAAGATTTCGCCGGCCAGGTGATGGAGTTTGTGCGCTACACCGCCATGCAGACCAGCATTGAGCTGGCCCGCGAACGTGGCCCCTTCCCTGCTATCAATGGCAGCATCTACGACCCCACCAACCTGGTCTGGCAGCCGCCCGTTTCCCTTATTGAGGTCCAGCAAGACTGGGGCCGTCCCTCCGTCAACTGGCAGACCATTACCGCCGGCATCAAGCAGTACGGCATCCGCAACGCCGCCCAGACCACCGTGGCCCCCACAGGCACCATTGCCACCGTGGCCGGCTGTGAAGGTTACGGCTGCGAACCCGTCTTTGCCCTGGCCTACATTCGCCACGTCAACGATAAGGGCAACGACCTGCAGCTCACCTACGCCTCCCCCGCCTTTGAACAGGCCTTGGTCGAATCTGGCGTGGATGATCTCACCCGTCAATCTATCTTTGAGCAGGTCATGCGCGAAGGTACCTGCCAGAAATGTGAAGCCATCCCCGAAGCCATCAAGAACGTCTTCGTGGTCAGCCAGGACATCAACGCTGATGAGCACGTGCGCATGCAGGCCGTCCTGCAGGCCTTTGTAGATAACAGCCTCAGCAAGACCGTCAACTTCCCTGAGACCGCCACCCCCGATGATGTGGCCACCGTTTACATGAACGCCTGGGAACTCGGCTGCAAGGGCATCACCGTTTACGTCACCGGCTCCCGCGATAAAGTGGTCCTCGAGACCCACGCCACCGCCAGCAAGAAGAGCGGCGAAGAATCCCCCGTCACCGATGAAGGCGGCCAGCTCAACATTTGGGCTGAATCCCGCAAACCGCGTCCGCGCAGCCTCATCGGCCGCACCTTTGAGATCAACACCCCGCTCGGCAAAGCCTTCATCACTATCAACGAGAACGGCAGCGCCCAGCCCTTTGAGGTCTTCATCAACACCGCCAAAGCCGGCTCTGATACCGCCTCGGTCTCAGAAGCCATTGGCCGTCTCATCAGCTACGTCCTGCGCCTCGCCTCCCCCATCGAGCCCGCCCAGCGCCTCACCGACCTGGCCCGCCAGCTCTCCGGCATCGGCGGCGGCCGCTCCCTCGGCTTTGGCCCCAACCGCGTCCGCTCCCTGCCAGATGGCGTCTCCCAGATCCTCGAAGAATACCTCAACGACCGCGCCCTGCGCCTCGCCGAAGTGGAGAAAGCCCGCACCTCCGCCACCGGCACCCCCCTGCTCGACGTCCTCAAACAAGCCGCCGATGACATGGGCAGCGAACTAACAGAGGTTCATTCAACGACCATTGAAGGGTTTGCCCTTACCACTCACGACTCTCACCAGACCCCGCGCAACCCCAACGCCATCGGCGACCTCTGCCCCGAGTGCGGTGAAGGCACCCTGGTCAATGAAGAAGGCTGTCGCAAGTGCTACACCTGCGGTTATAGCGAGTGCTAAAACCAATTTGAACACGTAGGGGCGGAGCGTTGCTCCGCCCAAGTAATCAATAGATTCTTGTTTCTTTAGGAGGGAATTCATGAAATTAATTAAAGCCAAAGTAAATCTGTATTGGAATATTGTTGATTCAAACAATGTAGATATAGATGACAACGTTACTTGTTTCGTTGGAAAGAATGAATCTGGGAAAACGGCATTTTTAAAGGCACTTTATCAATTAAACCCAGTTCACAACCCACCATTCAAAGCAGATTTAACCAACGATTACCCACGCTGGAGATTATCTTACGATAAGAAAACTAATCCTAAGATAGATGAGACATGTTATTGTGAAGTAATCTTTTGTTTATCAGAAAGCGATAAAAACTCTTTACAAACCTATTTCTCAGATCATTTTCAAATTGATTTTCCAATAAACACAACTCTTAAGGCATATAAACATTACGATGGCAAATTAATTCTACAGTTCGAATTTATAGAAAAAGAAATAATTACTGCATTACTTTTTGCCAGTAACACACCCATGCAAGAGAGAGAAGAAATTGAAAACATTTCTATTGAACAATTAGAGAATAAGATTGATGAAAAGATAAAATTTTACAAAGAAGAAAAAGTAATATTAAGGCAATACAAAGATCTTAAAGAAAAATTTGATACTATTAGGAATATTATTTTTAACCCTTTGCCCCAAGATCTGAATGCTATTCTTTTTGAATTGATGCCCAAGTTTTTTTACTTTAGTGAATACAGTTTATTAAAAGGAAGAATTGACTTAACAACCTTGATGAATATTGGTAGTAAGCAACTTTCAGAAAGTGAACAGACCGCACAATCATTATTAAATCTAGCAAATACAACATCTATTGATATTTCATCAAATGATTTCGAAAAACGTGTTGCAGAGTTAGAAGCTGCAGCTAACCTAATATCTCGAGAAATTTTTAGTTATTGGACTACAAACGAAGACCTTTCAGTCAATCTGGTTCCTGATCCAGAAATAAAATTTGGGTCAAATGGCGAGACTATTGTTCATCGGTATATAGATATTCGCTTGAACGATCTAAGGCATC
>JAYFNV010000067.1:0-20044 GCA_034933225.1 Anaerolineaceae bacterium
GCTGCCCAGGCCAGGTCCACGGCCAAAAAGACCGCCATTGGCGACCGCCAGAATGGACTGCACGATCTGATAAGAACGACCGCTTGGATCCAGCCAGGGGTTCAACCAGGCGTCCACGCGCAGTTTGATCACATCAAAGAGCAGGTAGCCGGCAATGAGGGCAATGACCAGGGTGAGGAAACTAATGAGCAAAACCCGTCTTTTACCTGACGCCAGATAAACGATGAGTGTATAGATCAAGATAAAAAGGGTGGCAGTGCCAAGATCGCGTTGAGCGGCCAGGATCAGCAAAGCTGCGCCGACCAGAATGAGGGTAGGGGTGATAAGTTGCATCAACTTGAAGCGTGCCGGCAGGCTATCAGCTAAATAGGCGGCCAGGTAGATGATGAGCAATATCTTGAGGAACTCAGAGGGTTGTATGTAAACTCCATATAACCCTAACCACAAATGTGGCCCATTTCCGCCTGGATAAGTACCAAAGAAGAAGGTGAGCAGGGCTAAAATGAGCCCACCCACCAACCAGATGTATTTATAACGACGCAACAGGTTCAGAAGCTGGGGAAAGCGAATCCCGACCAGAAGCATAATAAAACAGGCAACTAGCCAGGCGGTCTGACGAAAGCCCAGATTTACATCCAGCCGAAAGATCTCTAAAAGACCCCAACCGGTAAGCAGGGCAATAATGGGCAGCAGATAGGGGTCGCGGTCTGGTAAGAAGTGATTCACCTGGCGATAAAGCAAAGAGAAACCGAGCAGCCAGACCACAAAGCCGATCCATTGCTGCCAGCGGTAATTGGCCAGCCATGTGTGCAGGCGGACGGCAGGCGAAAAGGTCAATACCAGACAGGCGAGAAAGAAGAACAAAGCCGCGAGACGCATCAAACGGCTTTGGATCAGATCTTTTGGCGCCTGTGTGGAAGGAAAGAACCAGTTCACTTGAGGTATTTGTCTACCAGAAGGCCAAGTCTCTTTTTCGCTTCTGGAGCAATGGCATTGCGGTTGGTGATTATGGAATTCTCCAGCGCAGAATGACAGGTACAAGTATCCTGTTCTGGTAAATTCTCGACCAGAGATAGAATGGTATTTTGAGCCACTTCGGTGTTCTGGTGCAGCGTCTTGACGACCATATCCACACTGACGGGTTCTTCTGTAATGTGCCAGACATCGTAATCGGTCACATGGGCCATGACGGCGTAGCAGATCTCAGCTTCGCGAGCCAGAAAGGCTTCTGGCGAGGTGGTCATGCCAATCAGCGACATACCCCAGGCTCGGAATACGTTTGACTCGGCTTTGGTAGAAAAACGCGGCCCTTCGATGGTGAGGAGAGAGCCGCCCAGATGAGCATTGGTGCCGTGCGCTGTGACTGTCTGATACAGGATGGTGGAAAGTTCTTTGCAAAATGGTTCGCCGGTGCCAATGTGAACCACCATACCGTCTTCAAAGAAAGAACGTTTACGATCTTTCGTGTAGTCAAATAACTGATCGGGGATGACGATCTCCCCCGGAACAAAATCTTCACGCAAGGACCCGCAGGCACTGACGCTGACCAGGCGTTCCACGCCAGCCATCTTCATGGCCCAGATATTGGCGCGGTAATTTACTTCGGAGGGGTTGAAGACATGGCCAATGCCGTGACGGGCTAAAAAGGCTACGCGACGGCCGGCAATGCGACCTAGCGCAAGTGGGGCAGAGGGTTTGCCAAAGGGGGTTTCAGGATAAAAATGTTCAACGTTTTCAAGCGCCGGAAAATTATACAGACCGGAGCCACCAATGACGCCTAAGACGGGTTTTTCACTCATATTTACTCCTGTAATTTATCTAGTCCAGGGATTGTATATCCACCAGCAAGATCTGGCGGCCAATTCTCAGTTCGTCCCCTTTAATAATGACGGTTGGGGTCTCTACACGTTCGTCATTCAAATAGGTTCCGTTTGTTGATTGCATATCTTCGATCCACCATTGATTATAACGGTACACCAGACGGGCATGCCTGGATGAGACGATCTCATCTTCAATTTGATAATCGCATTCCCTGTCGCGGCCAATGACGACCTCGGCAGCGGTGTATTTTTTGCGGGTGGAATCTGGCTCATTTTCAAGGCCAAGGATGAGCTGGGGCACCTTTTGGGTGGTCACTGATTGGCTCTGAAAGCGAAGTTCGCGCCAAAGTGTGTAGATCATCCAGCCAAGAAAGGCGTACAGGCAGACCATCAAACCATAACGTAATATTAATACAAGAACTGCTAGCATTTGCTCCCCTGTGAGTTGGCGTTCATCTCAGATGTGATCTGTCTTTCTTCCTCCGCGGGGAGGTGAGCCTGATCCTGGGTGAAGATGAGCTTGACCCCTGCCAGCGAGATGACATCTCCCGGCTTTAGCTGGCGCTGTGTGATACGCTCTCCATTTATGTACGTCCCGCCAGTTGAGCCAGTATCAAAGATCATATAGCCAGATTCAGCGGTCCTGATCTGGGCATGTGTGCGGGAAACGCGCAGATCATCAATGACCAGGTGATTATTGCTTTTGCGGCCAATGTTGATGACGGGTAGGGCCAGATAATAATTGGATTCATCTTCCAGGATCAAACAACCCTGCATATTGCGGCGCGCGGGTTCGTCTGCAACGGGTTCAACTTTGGCAGCAACGGCGCTGGTCTGCCCGGTGATGGGGTTGCTGGTATTTGCCTTGACCCTAACCTCGGTGGGAAGCAAGGAGTTCTTCTTTGCCAATCGAATGGAAGGTGTCTTTTCAAGACGCAAGTTGTATTCCAGCGCGATCTCATTAATGATCGGGTAGAACGCTTCCTGCCAGTTGGGCTGCGATTCGATCATGGCAGCATCTTGCGGGCATAGATAAACTGTAAAGATATCTGGTGGTGCCTGAACCGAAAAATCACCATTTGCGATGCTGCTTTGGATGGCTTCGGTGAGGTGATGCAAGAAAACAGACTCACTGTTCATCCAGGGGAGAACAATGGATCCGTGCTCGAATAGTTCTTTTATTTTTTGTTCGATCTGATCAAATGGCGATTTCATCATCAGTAATTATAACCATTGATTGAGGCATTGGTCTGGATGGTTGTAAGCCCTATCAGGAGAAAGTATGGAGTTATGTAGACGGTCTAAATCATTGGGTGACGATAGAGGCCAGACGGGCATTGGTGAGTCTGACCAGGTCATTGACCGCCAGTTTGATGTTCAGGCCTCGTTGCCCTCCTGAGATATGGATGGCGGGGAAGGCTTTGGCAGATTCATCCAACAGAATGGTGAAACCTTTGTTGAGTAATGCCAGTGGAGAAATGCCCCCTGCCTGCAATCCGGTGAGTTCTTCCGCCTCTGCCTGTGTGGGGAGGTGGACTTTTTTCTCGTTGACGGCTGCGGCCACTGCTTTAAGATCCACCTCGCCAGTGCCGGGTACGACACAGAGCAGGGGTTTCCTGGGCGGGCGCACCACCACAATGGTCTTGTAAACCAGCTCGATGGGCAGATGCAGCAGTTCAGCAGTTTCAATGGCGCCAAACTTTTCAGCGGGCAGCTCAAACGCCTCGTATTTTACTTTTTTCGCATCCAACATGCGGGTGACGTTGTTGACCACGGCCATGGCTATTTCTCTTTAATAACGTAGATGGGGTTGGAAAAGATCCAACCTCGGCGTTTGCCCATGAAGCGAATATAACTCTCCACGCGGTATGCACCCGGCTCTGAAATTGGAAAGGCAAGCACGTTGTTGTCTTTGGATTGATAAAGCAGTTTGCCGTTGCACAGCAAGCGGATCTCAGCTTTTTGGGGCAGTCGGACTTTGGCTGTGGCACCTTTTTTGATACTGATGGTCTGCCCCAATGAGACTTCTTGCTCATCGTCCATAATGGTAAAGGAGAAGCCGCGGGTAGAAGCTGGCAGGTCATAGCCAATGAAGGAGGAACCATTCTTGAGCGCCTGGTAAACCGTCTGTTCATCTTTGGCCAGATCACCACTCAAAACCTCATTTACGAGCAGATGGTTGTTGATGGCGCTGAAGTGGAAGGCGTATGGGAAGATCACTTTTTTAAAGGGACCGATGTGAATGATGAGATTATGGGCATCGGCGCCACCCACCACGTGCACCTTGCGACCGGCAGCCAGTTGCTCATCCCAGCGGTGTAATGTGACGGGCAAGGGACCTTCTGCCATAGTCTCCGGGAAGAAAGCATTTTTGAGCAGCCGTGGAATGGTCTGCGAGACCGATTTCAATTCGCTCAGGTTGTTCCATAGCTCAATACCGGTAAAGCCCTGCACCTGCCAATCGACCCAGGAGATATCATCTTCATGGAACATGGGTAGGGCAAACTCATCGGGGTGAGCCAGAAAGGCGATGCCGCCGGCCTTGTTCACCTGGTCGAGAAGCTCCTGGGGCTGAGAGGCATAGGTGGCCATCTCTTTGCCAGCACCAAAGATCAGCATGTGGTTTTTCTGTGGGTCGCGGTCCTGGTTGTGAACCTCTTCCCCGGTCAGAAAGAGCACTTTTTTACGGAAATATTCGTAGGTGCCTTCAACCCCCTTGACCAACACATTGTGATCAGTGAGGATGATGACATCAACGTTGGACTGGGCAGCAGCTTTGAGGATATCTGAATAAAACCCAGTGCCATCAGAATAATTGGAGTGGATATGAAGATTGCAAATTAGTTCTTTCATCAGGTTGACGTTTTCCGGTAATAAACGGTATAATTTCCTCTGTTGTAAATTCAGGAGGTCTTGCGTGAAAATCTTTGTCGATATTGCCTTGATTATAACTTCAGTTTCTCTGATTGTAAGCGTCATTTTACAGAACAAGGGCGTTGGTTTGGGTGGACTGACCGGTGGTGATTCCGGTGGCGTTTTTACTGCCCGCCGTGGTATTGAAAAGACCCTCTTCTGGATCACAATCGTATTGTCTGGCCTGTTCTTTGTCTTGACAATGACTGCAGTTTTGCTCGCCTAATAAAACTATTGGGATTGATCTGATCATCTTCCCTATAGATTCGAGGACGGTTTCCCTTGATAGAGGGAAGCCGCCTTTTCGTTTATAATAAACCTTATGAAAAAATTCCGTTGGCAAATTCTCATCCTATGTGTTACAGGGTTAGTTGTTGGCATATTGCTCATCCTTGAGCGGCAGGGAGGAATCCTCAGTGCAACTTCCCCTCAGGCTGCTTCCGGTGGTATTTACACCGAAGCACTGGTTGGTTCATTACAACGGTTGAACCCAATCCTGGATCAGGCAAATGAGGCTGACCAGGACGTAGACCGTTTGATCTTCTCCGGGCTGCTCAAGTTCGATTCAAGCGGCAATGCTCAGGGTGACCTGGCCAAGAGCTGGTCTGTCTCGGACGACGGCATCATTTACACCATTGAGCTGAACGACAATGTAAAGTGGCACGACGGAAAACAGTTTTCCGCTGATGATGTGCTTTTCACCATTGACCTTCTCAAAACGGGTGGCGCCTCCATCCCGGCGGACCTTTCCAAATTCTGGGCCGATGTGGATGTCATCAAACTGGATGCAACCCACATTCAATTCAAACTTCCGCAGGCTTTTGCGCCATTCCCAGATTATCTGACCTTTGGCGTGCTACCCCAGCATCTGTTGAACAACCAGACTTATGACCAGATCCTGAGCTCCACCTTTAACTTGCAACCAGTTGGAACAGGACCTTTTATGTTCAGCGATATTTCTGTGGAAGGGGACCAGATCAAAGGCATTACGCTCACAGCTAATAAAAATTATTACGGGCAGAAGCCTTATATTCAGGAGATCGTTTTCAGATATTACGCAGATTCTCAATCTGCTTACCAGGCTTACAAAGATGGTTACGTACAGGGCATCAGCAAGGTGACCAACGATATCTTGCCGGATGTGTTGGCGAACAATGACCTGGGCGTTTATTCCGGGCGCATGCCGCAACTGAGCATGGTCTTCATCAACCTCAAAGATGAATCCGTCAGCTTCTTCCAGGAAGTGAAGGTTCGCAAAGCGCTGTACCTGGCCATCAATCGTCAGCAGATCATTGATAAAGTGTACAACGGTCAGGCTATCAAGGCCAATGGCGTCATCTTCCCAGGTACCTGGTCGTATCTGGAAAGCACTCCCACCTATTCCTATGACCCTGACCAGGCCAAAGATTTGCTCAAAGAAGCCGGCTACGTGGTCACTGGCGATACGAGCACAGTACGTAAAAAAGACGATACCGAGATGAAGTTTGTGCTCTCTTACCCGGATGATGATCTACACAAGGCCATTGCTGAGATGATCCAGAAGGATTGGAAAGCACTGGATATTACGGTGACGCTCGAAGCGGTTCCTGTTGATGTGTTTGTAAAAGAGAAATTGGATTCGCGCGGTTACCAGGCGGCTTTGGTAGACATCAATTTTGCCAATTCACCAGATCCGGATCCTTATCCCTTCTGGGATCAGGGGCAGATCACCGGCGGACAGAATTATTCTCAGTGGAATGACCGTACTGTTAGTGATACTTTGGAACAGGCACGGGTGACGGTAGACCAGGGTGAGCGGACCCGTTTGTACCATAACTTCCAATATCTGTTTGCAGAGCAGATCCCTGCCTTCCCGTTGTTCTATCCTGTGTATAGCTACGCTGTGGATAAACAGATCCAGGGTGTCTCTATGGGGCCGCTTTTCAGCACCAGCGACCGTTTTGACGCTGTGACGAGTTGGTTTATGGTATCCAGCCGAACCAGCGCCGAAGAATCAAACAGCAAGTAATGAGATGGAAGAGACTGATAAAGACCTACGATTCATCACTACCGGTATAGAAGAATTACCGCAATATCTTTCTTCTTCAAATTTGTTCTGGCCGCTTGGCCAGAGCGCAACACCTCTCACAATTGGCAACCTTCTCTTTACTTTGAGAAGGTTGCAGTCTATTCCCGGACAAAGTTCGATTGTGCACGAACTTGAGCGAAAAATCGAGCAGGAACGTGCTTCAAACCGGGCGTTGTTTCAGAAGAAAGAGCAAGCGGAGTTTTCTTCCAGAACGCGTGAGTGGGGCAACAGTTCTGAAGAATGGCAGGAAAACGGGCTAGACCGGGTAACGCTGGTGACCGAACTGCGCAATCGCACTATTTTGGACCTTCTGTTGGCAGATCTACAAACTGCTTCCATAAAAGAGTCTCTGCAGATCGAAAAGACAGATCAATTTTTCAAAGAACTGACTGAACCCGCCGGATTTGTTTGGGAAGATAGCCTTCAGGGTGTTTTCCCGGCGGAACCTTTCTGGTATTTATGGCGGGCGCCATTGGGGAGGAAAAAGTGACAAAATTATTCACCGGTAAAGGCGACGATGGTACCACCGGCTTATTGGGCAATGAACGCGTCATAAAATCGGACATACGCATTGAGACGATTGGCACCCTGGACGAGCTGAATGCTTTTCTGGGAAACGCCAGGGCGAACATACCCCCGGTCAAGATCAGAGGCATAATTGTGGAGATCCAACGCGATCTGTACAAGATCATGACCGATGTTGCGGTCAGCAAGAGCGCTGAGGGGAAGTTTCAGCCTTTTCCATCCAGCCGTGTGTCGTTTTTGGAAGATACCATTGATGAGATATCAAAAACCACTGAGATTCCAAACGAGTTCATCATTCCAGGTGAGACTCGTTCATCAGCGTTGTTTTCCATTTGCAGGGCTGTGGCCAGGCGGGCGGAACGACATCTGGTTGATCTGACCGCACGTAACGAATTAAAAAATCCGGAGATCCTCCGCTACATCAATCGGCTATCCTCTTTGCTCTTTTTATTAGAGATCAAATTCTCCAAGACAGGGCGGGACAACAATCTTCGTTACGCAAAGGTAGACTCATGATCGGAACGTTAATCAACACAGCAACCATCGTAGTAGGTGGGGGATTGGGGCTTTTATTAGGCTCCAGGTTAAGTGAAAAACTGAAGAATACAGTCATCGCCGGGTTGGGAATATTTACCACCGTTTACGGTATCTCCTTGTTTCTCAAAACGGAAAATTCGCTCATCGTTCTGGGCAGCGTTCTGATCGGTGTGCTGCTGGGGGAGTGGTGGCGTATCGAAGATGGTCTGAATCATCTGGGCGTATGGTTAGAGAGCAAATTCAACCGTGGAGAGAGCGGCGCCGGCCAGAAAGATTTTATCAAAGGGTTTGTGACTGCTTCGCTGGTCTTCTGCATAGGCCCAATGGCAATTTTGGGCTCCATTGAAGATGGTTTGACAGGTAACTTTAATACTCTGGCCGTAAAAGCCATTCTAGATGGATTTGCTGCCATGGCTTTTGCTTCCAGTCTGGGGGTGGGGGTGATATTTTCAGCGGTGATGGTTCTGTTCTACCAGGGAGCGATCACCCTACTTGCCGGGCAGGTTCAGAATATTGCTACGGCAAGCATGATGAATGAACTGACAGCCACCGGGGGTGTGATTTTGGTGGCATTGGCGATCAGCAGCCTGCTGGAGATCAAGAAGATCCGCACGGGTAGTTTCTTACCCGCCCTGCTGGTGGCGCCGCTCATTGTTTGGGTGATCAGTCTTTTCTAAATAAAAATAGCTGCCTTTCAAAGGCAGCTATTTTTTCGAGAAGGGTTGAAATTACTTGCCAGATACAGCGGCTTCGATCGCGGCGACGGCGTCGGCAGCGCTGTAAATCTTACCATCTACCATAATGGTAGGGGTAGAATTGACACCCTGGCTGGAAGCATAATTGTTAGCTTCATCCACAGCTGAGGCATATTTTCCAGAAGTCAGACATTCATTAAAAGCTGAAGTATCCAGGCCCAGTTTTGAAGCGAAGGCTTCCAACTTGACAGTGGTAAAATCGCCAACATTTTCACCGGTGTGATTGGTGAAGAGCATGTCGCGGTATTCCCAGAACTTACCCTGGTCATTGGCACAATAGGCTGCTTGAGCTGAATCATAGGACTCCTGGCCCAGGAAAGCCATGGGAGCATACGTGTAATATACCTTACCGGTGGCAACATAATCACTGACAATGCCGGGTTCGATCTGATCCCAATAAAGCTGGCAATACGGGCACTGGAAATCGGCAAATTCTACCACTTTGACAGGGGCATTTGGATCCCCCATATTCATTTCACTGGCATTCGGATGCTCACGGACATCTGCGGTTACGACCTTGGGCAGTTTAGAAAGAACGATCAACCCGACGATCACAACGGCAAAGACAGCAATAATCAGAATTACCACCAGGTCCTGGCGTTTCTGTTTATTACGATTCTGTTTTACAACATCACGTTTTCCCATATTATCCTCCAAAGATAGATGCGATTTTCTCATAAACCACCAAGTTTGTCCAGTTTTTTATGAAAAAATTCATTAATATTATTGCCTTAAAACCGGGAAATCTTCCCCGGTGAATTCGAACCCCAATGTTTTGTAAAGATGAAGTGAGGCCTGATTGTCATTTTGGGTGTTGACGGTCACCTGAATTTTACCGTGTCGGCTGAAATGAGCCAGCATTTCGCGGACAAGTGCCTTGCCAATCTGCTGATGCCTGAACTCGGGCAGAACGGCCAATCTGGCCAGGTGGGCGGTATATTGGCTGGATGTGCTGATCTCGTAACCAATGATCCGGCCATTTTGTTCTGCCACTGTGCTGCGCTCGGCCTGGATGTAAGCCAGCTGGATAGATTCTTCTGAATTTGCCCAGATCTTTTCGAAGGCGGCCGCATCCAGGCTGGCTACCTCTGGAATGTCTTGCGGTTCCATTGGCCGCAGCATAACCTGTGCCGGCAGCGGAATAGAGGGTGGTAAGTGGTGATCCCAGAGGAGCACCACGATCTTCTGTTGAATGGAAAAGCCTTCGAGCAATAATAACTGCGTAAACCACTCTTCAAGGCCTACGGCGACCGGTTCTGCATTTAGATGGCTCAGCAATGCCAGAGCGGTGGGGAAAAGACGCTGCCAGGCCAGGTTAGGAGTGAGTGCATCCGAACAGGCGAAACAATGAACCCAGGCGATCTGTGGTGGATCTGGCGGGATGGCCAGGATCGCTTCAATTGCCCCTGCCTGGTTTTGCAGGAGCAGAAATGGTTGGCTGCCGACCCAATCAATCAGCGGCTGCCAATCGAGATGTCTGTGCACAAAATGGGCGGTCTCTAAAAAGGTACTGATCGATGAAATATCTTGTTGAGTCGCTTGAGCGATCTTGAAGGAGTCTGCCATGGGTGTAGGGGAAGGGCGCTTATCTACCGGTAACTTTTTTGACCAACAAATCCAGACCGCGTTTGAAGAAGTTGTTCTTCAAGTTGGCATCAGGCGACTCTTCATAGGAAGATTTGAGAGAAGCCAACGCCTGGTATTGTTTCCCCGTTTTGATTTGCAGGTCAGACAGATATTTGAGGGTGATCGAAAGCAGCTTTTTCTCTCCGCAGGCTTTGAAGCATTCAATGGCTTTCTCGTAGGCTTCAATGGCGGCATCGTTTTCTTTTAGGCCTTCCAAAGCGTTTCCAAGGTTCGCCAGGGCAATCCCTTGCTTCTGAGTGTCTGCTGCGGCAAGGAAGGCCTCTGGAGTACCCTGGATGGCTTCCAGAGCCTCCTGATAGGCTTTCGCGCGTACAAGGGCCACACCCAGGTTATTGCGCATCTCAGCCGATTCTGAGGTCAACCCCTCTGTTTCGAGGAGGGTGACACATTTTTGAAAGGTTTCGGCGGCAGGCTTAAATTGGTTCTTCTGGAATTGCTCAAGACCCAGTTGTTTGAGTTGTTCGGTTTCGTTGTTCATGGATTAGTAAGTGATCTCCAAAAGGCTGGATGCGATGGCACGAAGTTTATCTGCTTCCATTTTGCTCAGGCGCATGGCGAGTTCCAGGTAAGGTCGGTTGACCGGTTTGGAGACAAATGCCAGCATATCTTCGGAGAGACCTTCCAGCACAGGGCTGGGTGTTGCCTGAGACGACGGAGTTGACTCAGGGGTGGGAGTGCTTTGACTGCTGAGATGCTGAAGACTGAGCGGACCTGATTGGGCAAAAAACTCATCGGTAGAGACCCTTAACGCTGAAAGGAGCGCTTCCAAATGCAGATAGGGGATGGCTTGAAGTTCTTCCTCGTAGCCGGTCAATTCAGCGGTAGAAATCCCGGCTGAAGCGGCCAAGTCGGCAACAGAAAGGCTCTGTGCCAGACGGTGTTGTTTGAGCGCAACTGCGATGATGCGGTCGCGCAAGCTTAACAACTCCTGGTTTGTGGTGGAATCGGGCTTTGGTTGGGCAGGGGAAGAATTGCCTTCGACGAGGGAAGTGAAGGAGCAGTCGAGAAACAACGCCAAAGATTCGATCTGGGGGAGGGAGAGCAGCAATTCGCCGGATTCCACGCTGGCGTATTCATCGGCTGTGATTCCCAGCCAATTGGCGCAATCTTCAACGCTCAAGTGGCGGTTTTCTCTGGCCTGTCTGAGGAACAATCCAATCTTTTTGGCTTTGATCGTTAATAATCTCGAATCCATCTTCTACCTCTTTCCACTTTCACATATTGAGAAGTAATTATAGCATTTACGAAATATTAGCGGTTACATTCGCTGTTGCTCACGCAGAATTTCTGCAAGGTTGGCGCCGAACACTTCAGGGCTTAGTTTGAAACCGTTGGCTTCTAATTTAGTAGTGAACAAAGGTCGGATGCCAGTGGGGCGAAGCTCACCGATGACTGCACCGGTGCGATCTATGCCGGATTGTTCAAATTTGAAGATATCTGACATGACCACTGTATCAGCTTCCATGCCTGAGATCTCGGTGATGTAGGTGATGCGGCGGTTGCCGCCTTTGAGACGGGACAGGTGAATGATCACATCAATGGCAGAGGCGATTTGGGAGCGGATCACTTTGACGGGCAGATCCAGCTCAGACATGAGGGTCATGGTTTCCATGCGATAGATGGCATCGCGCGGCGAATTGGCGTGCAGGGTGGTCATAGACCCGTCATGGCCAGTGTTCATAGCCTGCAGCATATCCAGACACTCAGCACCGCGTACCTCGCCGATGACGATACGGTCAGGGCGCATACGCAGGGCATTGCGAACCAGATCGCGCATGTTGACGCCCTTACGATCGAGCAGGCTGGGCATTTTTGATTCCATACGCGCCACATGCTTTTGCTGCAATTTTAATTCAGCGGCGTCTTCAATGGTGATGATGCGTTCACCCTCCGGGATGAAGGAAGAAATGGCATTAAGCATGGTTGTTTTGCCGGAGCCGGTTCCGCCAGTGATGAGGATATTGAGACGCGAGACAACACAGGCCTGAATGAAGGTAGCCATGTGGTCGGTCATGGTACCCATGTCGATGAGCTGCTCGATGGAGTATTTGTCTTGTGCAAATTTTCGGATGGTCAGCAGAGGGCCATCAATTGCGATGGGGGGAACAACAGCATTGACGCGCGAACCGTCTGGCAGGCGGGCGTCTACGGTGGGGTTCTCCGAATCAATGCGGCGACCGAGGGGCAGGACGATGCGGTCGATGATCCTGAGGATCTCATCATCATTATTAAAGCGAATGTCGGTTTCTGAGAGCAAACCAGCCCGTTCCACATAGACGGGTTGGGTACCGTTTACCATGATCTCGGTGACGAGCGGATCTTCCAGCAAGGGTTGGAGAATACCGAAGCCGAGCACCTCGTCGATCATATTTTGGACCAGTTGGTTGGTCTCAGATTCAGAGAGTTGAATGGAGAATTGTTTTAAATATTTTGGAATGAACTGCTCAATCGCTTTTTGTCGATCTTTGGCTGGAACTTTATAGTTTTCCAGGTCACGGAGAAGAATAGGTAGAATATTGTTGCGAACTTCTGTTAACTTACTGTTTTGCTCGCTCATTTTTCAGCTTCTTTATTAAAAGTATCATGATCGGAGGTGATCCAACTGATCTGAGCTTTGTTAATTGCAATGAATCGAGTAGTAAAAAGCCGAGTGGTTCCGTCAGAAGAATATACATCCGCCTGGGTGACGGCCAGGAATGGTGTGGGGTCATCCAGTTCTTCTTTAATGCGTGCTTCACTGCGGATATGGATGAGTCCATGAATGCGCGAATCGGCAAGCTGTACCGTCACCCAAACTGGTTCTTTTTGGATGATGTCAGTGAAAAACTTCCCTTTTTCATCAAATTGAGTGACCATGGATCCCCTTCAAGCGAAAAGACTAGATTACCGGCATCTGGTAACCCAAACCGGTGCGGGTGACGATATGAACAGGGGAATGCGGGTTATCTTCTAATTTCTGGCGCAAACGGGCAATGCTGACCCAAAGGATCTCTTTTTCTTCTTTATAAGAGGCTCCCCAGGTGGCTTCTAATAATTCCTCGGCGGTGATGACCTGACCAACATGGTAAGCGAACAAAATGAGCATCTTGTACTCTGTGGCTGAAAGGTAAACCTGACGGTCGTTCTTCCAGACCTCGGCTTTAGCAATATCAATGCGCAGGTCGCCGTGGGTAAAGATGCGGGTTTCCACAGATTGTTGTTGGTTTTGAGCCCGCCGCAGTACAGCACGTACACGGGCTACTAATTCAGTTGCAGAGAAGGGCTTAACCACGTAATCATCTGCGCCGATGTTCAGACCGTTGACGCGATCTTGTTCCTCGCCAAGGGCTGTGAGCAAAATGATGGGTACATTGGAGAATTGTCGGATGCGCTGGCAAGTGGTCACGCCATCCAATTTGGGCATCATCACGTCCATGATGATCAATTCCGGAGTATTTTGTGAAAGAGAATCGAGCGCTTCTTCGCCATTCTCAGCTGTCGTGACCTCGTACCCTTCGGCTTCCAGGTTCACCTTCAGCAAGCGGATGTATAAAGGTTCATCGTCAACAACAAGAATCTTGGTGGTCATTTTATTTCACTCCTACATCTGCTTGAGCAGCAAATTGTGTATAAGGAAGACGGATGGAAAAGACCAGTCCCCAGCCAGGCGGGCAACTGGCATTGATCTCGCCATTATGGTGTTCGATGATCTCTTTACAGATCGAAAGACCCAAACCGGAGCCATGCACCTTAATAGATTGCTCCGGGTCCCTGAAGAAGCGTGTAAAGAGATCTGGTAGGAATTTTTCTGACACCCCCTGACCAGCATCCCGATAATCGATGACCAGGAATTTTTTTGTGTTACGGGTGGTGATGAAAATGTCTTTCTCCGGAGCGTATTTGATTGAGTTGCTAATGAGGTTGTCCAACACCTGGGCCAAACGCCTGGGATCCCCTTCAATGGTGTGGACGGGTTCTTCGAAATCCAAATGGATCTGCAAGCCTGGGTGGTTCACCTGGGCACGGCTGAGCTCGTCACGGATGAGGGCATCCATGCGCACGATCTGTGAATCAAACTTCATCTGGCCGCTCTGCAGCCGGGAAGAATCCAACAGGTTATCGATCAACTCCTGCAGGTTATTGGTCTCACGGTCAATGATCTTTAAGAAATCGGTTTGGGTAGTGGTGTCCCACCGTGTATCTTCGCGTAGCAGGGTGGTGGTGTACCCCTTGATGAACCCAAGCGGATTACGTAATTCGTGAGAGATGGTGTTGATGAAGGATTCCTGAAGTTGTTTCTCACTGGATTTATCGGCCAGTTTCTTGGTGGTTTCCTGCAACATCTTCTTCTGTAAGATGGCGCTTATGTGGTAAGAAAGGTAAGTTGCATACTGGATGGATTCTGGGGTGTAATCTGGACCGCCGAAGCGGATGAAGGCCACCGCGCCAGGAGTTTGTTCAGTGGGGCGGATAGGAGTGGCCAGAATATAGGGCTGGGCGAAACGGTCCGGGTTGTTTGTGGAAGCGGGTCTTTCCAGATGGATTTCCTGATTGAGCACTACCTGGTTGGCCACGGTCTCTCCCCAGGAGACATCAGCCTCAGCAGATTTACCGCGCCCAAATGACTTTGCGTAAATAACATCAATACGGTTGGATTCTGGCTCAGTGAGGAAGATGGCCAGGTTATCGACGATGAAAAATTTTCGAGATAACGTCAGTACTTCATCCAGAACCTCTTTCCAGTTTTTATTTGCCGATGCAGCCAGGCAGATACTGTAAAGGGTTTCTGAGGAAAAGTCATTTAGGGCTAAATTGCTCTGCATAGTATTAATTATATACGCATTCTGCGGCGATTAATCAAAAATGGGGGAGGAACCGGCAAACAATTTGAATCCTGGGGAGGATTTTGACCGCTTTTGGAGCGATCAAGCATGAAAAACATCTGTGAACAGGAGACTGAACAGTTGAAATGGCAATATTTACAGAAATTATATGCAATTTTCAACTACAAGCCAGGCAAAAAATGCTACACTTAAGATCGTTCAACAAAGGAAATATTCTACTGAGGGGAAAACATGGCTTCATGGTGAATAAACTCTTAGCGTTTTCAAGTAATTTGGTTTATATATTTTCAAATCTGTGAGAACTTTTTATGAAAAAAACCTTTATCTGCCTCTTGTTCCTTTGTATCTGCCTGACGGCTTGTGAGCCAATAAAAACGTCAACCGAAATACCAACTGTACAGGCTACGGAGATCCTCCCCCTGGCTGCAACGGAAGCTCCCACTCAAACTGCAACGGTAGAGGTGGTAGAGACTCCAGCTATTGCCAGACCCTTCCCACAACATAGTCAATATGCGCCGGGTTCGATTTTGCCGAACCAGCGAACGCAGGAACAGCTTGACCAGGATGTGCGTGATTTTTACACCTATTGGAAGGCAAATTATGTGGTGGAGGCCGGCACGGATGATGCAGGTTTACCACTTTATCGGATCGCTTTTGGGAAGGACGGGGAAAATTATCAGAGTACGGTCTCTGAAGGGCAGGGGTTTGGCATGATCATTATGCCGGTGATGGCAGGTGAAGACCCGGATGCCCAAAAGATCTTTGATGGGCTGTGGCGTTTTGCACGCAGCCACCCAAGCGAAGTAGATGACCGTTTGATGGATTGGAAGGTACCAGATACAGAATCTGGCAATGACAGCGCTTTTGATGGCGATACGGATATGGCACTGGGATTGTTAATGGCAGATGCGCAGTGGGGAAGTGCGGGATCGATCGATTACAAAACAGATGCGCTGGCCCTCATTGGCGGTATTCAGGAATCGACCATCGGTTCGGAAAGTCACTTGCCCATGCTCGGAGATTGGGTGGATGCGAACGGCGAAGGTTATAACCAGTACACCCCGCGTTCCTCCGATTTCATGTTGGTCAACTTCCGGGCCTTTGCGGCGGCCACAAATGATGCCGTGTGGGATACGGTGGTCAAAAACAGCCAGAAGGTGATGACCTCGATCCAGGAGACGGATAGCCCCGAGACTGGTTTATTGCCAGATTTCATTGTTTTAAGCGGCGAGAACCATGTGCCTCAAGCGGCAGCGGCTGATTATCTGGAAGGTGCGGATGATGGACATTATTCCTATAATGCAGGTCGTGATCCGTGGCGGGTAGGAGCAGACGCCTTGCTCTACAATGACGTCAACTCAAGAGCGATTGTGAACAAGCTCTCCCGTTGGGCAGAAACCACGACAGGCGGCGATCCATCAGCTTTTCACGCCGGCTATGCTTTGGATGGTACGCCACTGGACGGCAGCGATTATTTCACCACTTTCTTTGTGGCGCCGTTGGGGGTTGCGGCCATGTCTGACCCGGCCCAACAGGACTGGTTGAACAAGGTCTATGCTGCGGTTTACAACGCGCATGAAGATTATTATGAAGATTCGGTCACGCTGTTGTGTCTGATCACCATGACGGGTAATGCCTGGGTGCCCTGAGACAAGTGCAGCGATAAAGATTTTTTGTTTATTGGTTTCGGAGCAGTTCGTTTATTCCGGTTTGAATGGCAATTCAAAAGCAAATGAACTGCCTTTACCGGGGATAGACTCCACGATGATCTTGGACTGATGAGCTGAGATGATGGTCTGTGCGAGAGAGAGGCCCAGGCCAGTGCCGCCCTGTTTACGCGTAGAAGAGCCATCCAGCTGGTGGAACGGCTCAAAGATCTCAACTAGTTTATCAGCAGCGATGCCAATGCCGGTATCGATGACGGTCACTTTGACGGTTTTGGGGGTGGATTGAACCGCCAGCATCACTTTGCCACCTTCTGGTGTGAATTTCACCGCGTTTTCAAGCAATTGATGCACTACCCAGGAAATCTTGTTCTTGTCTGCATAGACAGAAATATTTTCCACGGGAATACGTGTGTCCAACTGGACGGCTTTGCTGCTGGCGAACTCAGCAAGCCGCTCTTCAGCTTCAATAATGATGGGGGTGATGCTGAATTGGGATTTTTCCAGGACCAGTTTGTTGGATTCTGATGTGGTGAAAAGGATCAAGTCTTCAATGAGACGTTCCAGCCGTAGGGAGGCTCGTTTGACCACGCGCATGGCTTCCATCTGATCAGGAGTCAGGTCACCGAGGCCATTGTTGAGCAAGAGTTCCACGTAGCCTTCAATATGGGTCATGGGGGTACGCAGCTCATGCGAAATATTCGAGATAAAGTTGGTTTTGAGGGCAGACAGTTCAGAAAGTTTCTTGTAGGCTTGTTCCAGCTCGCGGGTACGTTCAATGACGCGCTGCTCAAGGGTTTCGTTGGCTTTGACGAGATTGGTTTGCAGGGTAAGAACTTGCCGGGTGATGGCCTGGTTGAGCGTGTCCTGGTCGATCATGCCCATCTGCACCAGTATTTGCCCCAGAAGCGGGGCTTCACCGGTGGTTTCGCGCATTTCTTTTTGTTTCCTCAGGGCATCGACAAGTTGAGCTTCAGAGATGAGACCCTGTTCTACCAGGACATCTCCGATACGCGGAATGAGGATTTCTGGAGTAAGTGCCATAGAAGGACCCCTTTTCAGGACCGGCTTATCAGCCGACCCACTTACCGGCCAACATGCGCCTTTGTGGTTGGATCGTAAAAAGCTGTTGTGATTCTATTGTATCCAAATTCTCTTGAATAATCAGCAGATCTGCAAATTTTCCAACCTGCAAAGCCCCTGTATTGAAACCGACAAGAGCGGCCGGCTGCTTAGTGTAGCCATCCAGGGCTGCTTGCAGGCTGATCTTTTCTTGCGGGTACCAACCCTCTGGCGAGGGGGAGCCATCCTGGCGGCGGCGCGTAACGGCGGCATGGATGCCCCAGAAGGGATTGGGACTTTCTACGGGAGCATCTGAGCCATATACCAGAGTAGTGCCTGCGTCTGCAAGTGTTTTCCAGGCATAAGCATAACGGCAGCGTTCCTGCCAGTAAAGATCTGCCGTGAACATATCTGAGGTGGCGTGGACGGGTTGCATGGAAGCGACCAGGTCCAGTTGAGCGGCTTTTTTGAGGTTGTCTGGGTGGAGTAACTGAACATGTTCTATGCGATGTTTGAGACGAGGCAGCGCGTGGCGTTTTTCGTATTCACGCAGCATGCCAAAACCGTTGAGCACCTCGTGAGTGGCCCGGTCACCAATGGCATGCACGGCCAGGCTGATGCCGTGGCTGGATGCTTTGATGCCGGTCTCAAAAACATCATCAGCGCTGAGCTGTAGTTTGCCCAGTTTGTCGGTTGAACCCGCATAAGGGCGCAACATGGCTGCGGTTTGCGGGCCAAGGGCGCCATCTGCGAAGAGCTTGAGCGACCCCCAGCGAAGCTGGTCATCGCCATCCCCAGTGCGGATGCCCTGTTCAATGGCCCAGTCCAGTTTTTCAAAGGGGATGCTTTTACACACACGTAGAAGTAGTTTCCCCTGGCTGTGCAAAGAAAGCAGAGTCTCAAAGCTGGTGAGTGAATCAAAATCATGCACGGAGGTCAGGCCAAAGCTAATCAATTGGCTCTGAGCGACAAGGTAGGCTTGTTCTCTCTGGGTGGGGCTGAGACTGGGAATAATATTCTCTACCAGCAAGACGGCGGTCTCAAAGAGAATGCCGGTGGGTGCGCCAGTGGCATCCCGTTGAATAATGCCGCCAACCGGGTCAGGGGTGGAGGCATCAATGCCGGCCAGGCGTAAAGCGGCGGTATTGACCCAGGCGGAATGCAGCGATTTATCGGTCAGAAAGGCGGGGTGGCCCTTGCTAACGGCGTCGAGCTCAGCGGCAGTACCAAACTGTCCCTGCCAGGTGTTCTGGTTCCAGCCATGCCCCAGCACCCAGGCATCTGCGGGTAATTTGGCAGCCCGCTGTTTTACTTTTTGCAGGCATTCCTGCATGGAGTGGACTTCGCAATCGATGAGCTGGAGAAAATCTGAATACATACCCATGTGTAAATGGGCATCCGTAAGGCCGGGCAGAACCGTCTGACCGGCGAGATCAATGGTTTGAGAGTTGGGGGTAGCGAGTGCCAGGATCTGGGCATCCGAGCCGATGGCCAGGATGCGGTCACCATCAACGGCGAGGGCACTCGATTGCCGCGTTAAGGCAGAATAACCGATGCGTCCGTTGATGAGGAGGATCAAGGTCACTCTCCGAGCAATTGGCGAAGCAGAGAATCCAGTTCTTCGTCGGAATAGTAATGAATGGTAAGGGAACCGCCCTTTTTACCGTGCTGCAAGGTCACACGCGTGCCCAGTTTGTCACGCAGGCGTTCTTCCACCTCCTTGACCTCGGGGGGAATAACCTTTTCAGGGGTGGATTCCGGTTTCTGACCCATCAGTTTGTGGACCAGTTCTTCAGTCTGGCGTACATTCATCTCATGCGCGATGATGGACTGGCAGGCGGCGTTCTGAGCTTGCGGGGTGGGAAGCGCCAGCAAGACACGGGCGTGTCCTTCACTAATGTGGCCTTCAGCCAGGGATTTTAATACGGAATCTGGTAGTTTGAGCAGACGCAGGGTGTTGGTAACTGAAACGCGGCTTTTGCCCACGCGGGTGCTGATTTCTTCATGCGAAAGATGAAAATCTTCCGCCAGTTCGCGGTAGGCTTCGGCGGTCTCAAGCGGGGAGAGGTCGGCGCGCTGGACGTTTTCGATGAGGGCCAGTTCAAGGCGTTCCTGGTTGGTCACTTCGCGCACAATAACGGGCACCCGATCGAGCCCTGCCAGTTTGGAGGCACGCAGGCGGCGTTCGCCGGCGATAAGGGTGTACAGGCCGGTGAGGGGGTCAAAGGTC
>JAYFNV010000068.1:0-33825 GCA_034933225.1 Anaerolineaceae bacterium
TGCAGAGGTACGGTGCTGACGCTGTACGTGCCTTCTTGATGTTCTTCTCCCGTTGGGATATGGGTGGACCCTGGAGCAGCGGTGGCATCGATGGTGTGAACCGCTGGTTGCGCCGCGTGTGGACCACCCTTCTGGAACCGTTGGATACAGTGGCAGTCAAAGAAGAAGCTGTCAAGGTGCTGCGCCGCAAGGTGCACCAGACCTTAAAAGTGGTCACCAATGACTTTGAACAATTCGAGTTCAATACCATCGTCTCGGGCTTGATGGAGTTGATGAACGAGATGACCAAGTTGAAAGCTGATACCTATGGCAGCCCGGCCTGGGACGAAGTTTGCGAGATCTATGTAAAGATGCTGGCCCCAGTCGCTCCGCACATGACTGAAGAGATGTGGCAGGAGATGGGGAAACCTTATTCCATCCACACCCAATCCTGGCCCAAAGTGGACGAAGCCGCAGCCAAAGATGAAGAGATCACCCTGGTGGTGCAGGTGAATGGCAAAGTACGTGACCGCATTCAGGTGGCCGTGGATGTAAGTGAAGCAGACGCCAAAGAGAAAGCCCTGGCCAGTGAGATGGTGCAAAAATCACTGGAAGGCAAGACCCCCAGGCAGGTCATTTATGTCAAAGGACGTTTGGTAAATATCGTAATCTAGTCTATAATCCGGAGTGAAAATTATTTCACTCCGGATTTTTCTTTGCTTAAGGAGGGTAGACATGCGATTGGCAGAATCAAATTGGATGGAGATCGAGGCTTATCTTAAAAAAGATAACCGCTTGATTCTGGTTCTTGGCTCTACCGAACAGCACGGTTACTTAAGCGTTAGTTCAGATGTGAAGATCCCTTTATCCCTGGCAGATGCAGCCTCGCAGCAGACCGGCGTGTTGGTGGCGCCACCGCTCAGTTTTGGCGTCTCTCCGCATTTCCTGGCTTACCCCGGCACCATCAGCTTGCGGGTGGAAACCCTGGCCAATGTGGTAGAAGATATTGTGCGCTCGGTTTACCATCAGGGGTTCAAACGTTTACTCATCCTCAATGGCCACGGCGGCAATGTTGCCGCTTACTATCACCTCAACGAACTGGTCAATGAGCTAAAAGACCTGAAACTGGGCTGGTATTCCTGGTGGCAATCTGCGGACGTGAAAGTATTTGCAGATTCTCATAACTTGAAGATGTATCACGCCAATTGGAGTGAAGCCTTCCCATTCGTGCGCTGCACTGCCGTACCGCGCAGCGAAAAACAGCCGCTGATGACCAACCGCATCCTGACCGACGAGCAAGCCCGCGAGTACTATGGGGATGGTGTTCTGGGCGGGGTGTACCAGGTGGATGACGCGTTGATGAATGAAATGTTCTCGATCGCGCTCAAGGATGTGCTCAAACTGATCGAAGTGATCTAAGCGAAACTGACTTGAAGACCTCCCTTTACTGATCGGGGAGGTCTTTTTTAATGTCGATTTGACAAATCGGACAAAATCGGGAAAAATTAGGGCCATGCATAACAATCGACGATTAATGGCGATGCTCCGTACGACCGGGGCGATCTTCCCTCTGACGGTGCTTTTCGGTTTTTTGGCTGGTGGTTTGGTAGTTCTTCAATCACTGGTCTTGAGCAAGACCATCAACCAGGTATTTCTACAAAAACAAACCCTCGAGATGGTACTGCCGTTGCTGCGGCTGTTTCTGCTCATCATTTTGATACGGGTGCTTTTTACGGTTCTCAACGAGACCTTCGCTGGCTGGATGGCCAGCAAGATCAAATCCAATTTACGTGAACAATTAATGCAGAAGATCAACCGCCTGGGTCCGGCTTATTTACGCACCCAGCGCAGCGGTGAATTGGTAACGACGGCTTTGCAGGGTCTGGACGCGCTGGATGCCTACTTTAGCCAGTATCTTCCCCAGGTGCTGCTTTCAGCTATGTTGCCTTTGACGATCCTGGTTGTGGTCTTCCCACTGGATGTGCTGACCGGGGTAGTGTTTTTGGTGACCGCGCCGCTGATTCCCTTCTTCATGGCATTGGTGGGACGCACTTCTGAAGAGCAGACCAAGAAGCAGTGGTCGGCACTGGCTAGAATGGGCGCTGATTTTCTGGACACCTTGCAGGGCTTGACCACCTTAAAGACTCTGGGTCGCAGCCAGGACCGTGCTTCCCATTTGGAATCTGTCAGTGACCGTTATCGCATGGCCACCATGAATGTTTTGCGCATCACTTTTCTATCAGCGTTGGTTCTGGAGCTGTTGGCGACCATCTCTACTGCAGTGGTGGCTGTAGAGATCGGGTTACGCCTGCTTTACGGCAAGATCATATTTGAGCAGGCTTTCTTTATTCTTCTCATTGCCCCAGAGTTTTACCTGCCCATGCGCAACCTGGGCATGCGTTACCACGCGGGCATGACCGGGGTCACCGCCGCCGGGAAGATCTTCTCCTTGCTTGACCTCCCTGAACCGCCCACCGTTGAAGTTGCCAGCCGACCGAGTGCATTGCCAGATCTGAGCCTGCCGTTCCAGCTTCAATTGGAGCAGGTGAGTTTTCAGTACGAGAACCGCAGTGGACAGTCGCTGGAAGGTATTGATCTGACCTTTACGGCGGGCAAGCATTACGCGCTTATTGGTCGCAGTGGGGCTGGCAAGAGCACCCTGATGCAGTTGCTGATGCGCTATCTGCTGCCTACCCAGGGGCGGATCCTGCTCAACGGACAAGACATTCAGTCGTGGCCGGTGGAATTGTGGCGTGGGCAGATCGCCTGGGTACCGCAGAAGCCGATGCTATTTAACACAAGTCTATTGGAAAACATTCGTTTGCAGGACGAGACCATCAGTGAAGAGAGGGTCTGGCAGGCTGTGAGGCTGGCTGCCCTGGAACCGCTGGTTCAGCAATTTCCCAGAGGGTTGCATACCCCGTTGGGAGAATGGGGTTCCAGACTCAGTGGGGGGGAAGGGCAGCGGGTGGCATTGGCCAGAGCCTTCTTGAAGAACGCTCCTCTGGTCTTGATGGATGAACCCACCGCGCACCTGGACCCTGAACTGGAAGCCAGCCTGGATGCCACCACAAAGGTGCTTTTGCACCAGCGTACGGTCATCACCATTGCCCACCGCTATTCCACCATCGCCCATGTGGATGAGGTGATCGTTTTGGACGGCGGGAAGATCCAGCGCATCGGAACCCCGGGCGAAATCTTACCGGATCAGCAAGAGCTCTCCCACCTGTTTGGCTCAGCGGAGGGGGTGGCATGAAGACTCTCCTCCGTCTGGCTTCTTTTATGAAACCCTTTGTCAAAGAGATCGCCCTTTCCATCCTGACCGGCATCGTTACCATCGGTACGGGCATTGGCATGCTGGGAACCTCGGCGTATCTCATCAGTTATGCGGCACTGCAGCCCTCCATTGCAGAGTTACAGGTAGCCATTGTGGGCGTGCGCTTCTTTGGCATTACGCGCAGTATTTTCCGCTACCTGGAACGGTTGGTATCGCACTCGGTCAATTTGCGTTTGCTGGCCAAAATGCGGGTCTGGTTCTACCGCTCCCTGGAACCCGGTGCGCCGGCCAATTTACAGCAGCAGCGCGGGGGCGATCTGCTCAACCGCGTGATGGCTGACCTGGAAACGCTTGAAAACTTCTATGTGCGCGTGGTGGCACCGGTGATCGTGGCAATTGTCATCACCATTGGCATGCCCCTCTTTCTGGGTGGATACTTTTGGCCGCTGGCGCTCATTCTCTTTAGCGGAATGTTCCTGAATGGCTTTGTGGTGCCTTTCCTCATGATCCTGGTCACACGCAAGACCGGTCGTCAGAGCATCGAGACCCGTTCTTTGCTTTCTTCTATCATGTTGGAAACTTTCCAGGGGTTGGAAGACCTGCAGGCAGCCGGAGCCGAAGGCCGCTGGCTGCAACAAATACGCAGGGTAGATGAGCGCTCTGCCCGTTTGCAGGTGTTTTACGGATTTCTGACTGGTCTGACGTCCGGGCTGGCTTTGTTAGTGACCAACTTTACGGTTTTAGCCGTGCTTTGGGCAGCCATCCCGCAGGTCAGCCTGGGCAATATGAGCGGTGTTTCTATGGCAGTAGTGACCCTGCTGACCATGGCCTCATTTGAAGCCACCGGCAATCTGCCGACCGCGGCCCAGAACCTCACCGCCAGCTACGCCGCCGCCAAACGTCTCTTTGAGCTGGCCGTGCCCGTTCAGGCCAATGGAGCTTTGCCTGATCTACCGGAAGAGACTATTCAAAGATCGCAGCGGTTGGAAGTGAAAGATATGCAGTTGAGCTACCCGGCTTCATCAGCGCCGGCGCTGAACTGCATCGATCTTACCCTGGAGCGTGGCGAACGCATTGCGGTGGTCGGTCCAAGCGGGGCTGGCAAGAGCAGCCTGGCCAATGCCTTGCTGCGTTTTTGGCCGGTGCAAAAGGGTCAGATCTGTGTGGATGGGCGCGATCTGAACGGGTATTCAGAACCTTCCACCCGGCGCTTGTTTGGTGTGATCTCGCAATCCACTTATATATTTTCAGAGACCTTGCGGGAAAACCTGCTTTTGGCGGCACCCGATGCCAAAGAGGAAAGGCTGCTGGATGTTTTGCACCAGGCCAGATTGGATGATTGGTTGTCTTCTTTACCGGAGGGGTTGAATACCTGGTTGGGTGATCAGGGCGTGCAAATGAGCGGTGGCGAGCGTCAACGGCTGGCCATTGCTCGTGTGTTGCTGCAAGAAACACCCTTTGTTATTTTGGATGAGCCCACTGCCAACCTGGACCCTGAAACTGAAGCGGCCATATTGACGCAATTGTTTGAGGTCTTCTCAGATCGGGGCTTGCTTATCATCACCCATCGCCTGGTTCAGATGGAGAAAATGGCCCGTATCTACTTCATCAAGGCCGGGGAAGTATTGGAAAGCGGCACACAGGTGGACTTGTTGGCCCAAAAAGGAGCTTACAGACACTTCTTCGACTTGCAAAAGAACATCCTGAGCGACGAATTCTCTGTTTAAATGCGAACACCCGCGAATGAGGCGGTTCATTCGCGGATGTTCAATGAGGAGAATACATAGATAATAATAGTAGACTTATTTTAAATTTTGGTTAAAAATCACTAAGTATTTTCTCATAATTGTCAGACAATTAAAGCTTCAATTTGATCTGAAGGAACGGCTCCCTCACGCAGGATGACGGGCTTTTCGCCTGTGCAATCTACAACTGTGGAAGGAATCCCCCCAAAGCAATCGCCGCCGTCCAGGATCAGCGGGACACGACTGTTAAGCTGGATATGGACATCCACCGCGTTAAGGGGGTTCTGCTTGCCGCTGATATTGGCCGAGGTGGTGGCAAGCGGTCCGAACTCATTCAACAGACGTAACGCAATGGGATGATTGGGCATGCGGATGCCGATGGTTTGGTTGGGGGACAGCAGATCGGGAATATCATGCCGTTTGGGCACGATCACCGTCAGTCCACCCGGCCAGAACTTTTCTACAAGTTTGCGGGCAAGCGGCGTAAATGAATCGGTGATGAGGCTGATCTGGTCCATGTCTCCAACCAGCACCGCAATAGCTTTGTTGGAATCGCGGCCCTTGACCTCAAACAACTTGATGATGGGAGAAATGTTGAAGGGATCCGCACCCAGACCGTAAACGGTATCGGTGGGAAACGCCACGCAATCTCCGCTGCGCAACAGTTCCAGTGCTTTTTGGATCGAACTTTCCAACTCTGCAGGTAAAAGTGATGTATCCATAATTCCATTCCCCTATATTTGAATTTTTACCACTCTGGGTAGATCTGCGTAATCATTCAGGCAGTCGATCCTGGCCTGAGGAAAATACTTTTTAACAAGTTCTGGTGCACTCTGGCCCTGGCTTGCTTCGATCTCCAACAAGATAAGTCCGCGCGGCTTTAAACAGTTGACTGCCTGACCCAGTAATCGGTCAATGAGGTCAAGGCCAGATTCACCACCATCCAGCGCCAGGCGCGGTTCATGCTTGAGGTGGGGGAGGCCCTGTAACGTTAGCGTAGGGATATAAGGCAGGTTGGCGGTTATGAGATCGTAATGATCCTCAGTCCCACTCAATAGATCATTTTGCCGCCAGTTAATGCGTTCGGCCAGGCCGTTTGAAATTGCATTTTCGCTGGCGACTTGAAGAGCGGACGCAGATATATCAATAGCGGTAACTTGCAGATCAGCAAAACGGTCGGCCAAAGAGATGGCAATGATGCCGGAACCGGTGCCCACGTCTACCATTTTATGGCGGCCGGGGTTGGCTTCTAACCAGGTGACGGCTTCTTCTACCAGTAATTCGGTCTCAGGTCGCGGCACAAGCACATCGGGAGTGACCTTGAAATCCAATCCAAAAAAGGAACGCTTGCCAGTGATATAAGCAAGTGGTTCGCCATTTTGTAAGCGTTTTAAGAGTTGGTTCAGAAAATCTACTTTGTCTTCCGGCAGGGCGTCATTGTAATGCGCCACCAACCATTCGCGTTTCTGGTCCAAGCCAAACGCCATCAACACCTGAACGTCAAGCGTGGGTGTTTCCGAACTATCCAAACTGCGGACAGCCTCACGAGCCCAGTCTTGAACGCTACTCTTCGTCGTCTTCTACTCCAGTGGTTGCCAAGCGATCCGTTTCATCGCGGATGGATAATTCGTCGATGAACTGATCAATATCGCCGTTCATTACACCGGGCAGGTTGAAGGAAGAAACGTTGATGCGGTGATCGGTAACACGGCTTTGCGGATAGTTGTAAGTGCGGATCTTTTCAGAGCGTTCGCCAGTGCCAACTTGAGATCGGCGGGCATCTTCGCGTTCTGCCTGGCGTTTCTGTTCTTCGATCTCGTACAGGCGGGCACGCAGCACGCTCATGGCGCGCAAGCGGTTCTGCAATTGAGAGCGCTCGTCCTGACAGGCTACCACAATCCCGGTAGGCTTGTGGGTGATGCGGATGGCGGTGGCGTTCTTTTGCACGTTTTGGCCGCCAGCACCGGAAGAGCGGAAGGTATCCACTTCGATGTCTGAATCTGGGATGTTGATCTCAATATCGGCAATTTCAGCCATAACGGCCACTGTGACAGTGGAAGTATGGATGCGGCCGGAGGATTCTGTAGAGGGAATGCGCTGCACGCGGTGGACGCCAGATTCAAATTTGAGGCGTGAATAAGCGCCTTTGCCTTTGACCATGAAGATCACTTCTTTGTACCCACCAATGCCGGTCTCGTTGGCTGTGACGATCTCAACGTTCCAACGGCGTAACTCGGCATAGTGCATGTACATGCGTAAAAGGTCAGCCGCAAACAGGCCGGCTTCATCCCCACCAGCGCCGGCGCGGATGTCCATATAGACGTTGCGGTCATCACGGGGGTCCTTGGGCACGAGCAGCATTTTGAGCTGTTTTTCGGTGAGCGTGATCTCTTCAGAAACTTCTGCGAGTTCAGCTAGAGCCATTTCGCGCATTTCGGCATCGTCGCTGTTTTCCAGCTCACGAGCCTGTTCCTGCTTTTTGAGTTGGTCATGATACTTGGCAGACAGACCCATCACGGGTTCCAGGTCTGACCGTTCTTTGGCCAGCTCAGCCACTCGTTGATAGTCTTCCGCATTCAGCTCGAGGAGATGAGTCAACTCATCGTATCTTTTTTCAATTGCAGCCAGTTTTTCTAACATAGATCCCTTAAGTAATGAAAAGAGTTCAGAACAGGGGAATTATACCAGCCCTTGTGGAGAATTTTTAAGGTTGATTCATAAAAATTCATGCCTCCTGCAATTGTAATTTGCAACTCAATTGTGTATAATTTTTATGAAATTTATCCCGATTTACAGGAGCTGCATATATGGATGTGACCACTCTAGCTAGGTGGCAGTTTGGCATCACGACTGTTTATCATTTCTTTTTTGTTCCGTTAACGTTGGGCCTCTCAGTGCTTGTTGCCATTATGGAAACAATGTACCTGACCAAGAAAGATGAGACCTACAAAAAGATGGCCAAGTTCTGGGGGAACCTGTTTATCATCAATTTTGCCATGGGCGTTGTGACCGGTATTGTGCAGGAGTTTCAATTTGGCATGAACTGGTCTGAGTATTCACGTTTTGTGGGAGATATTTTTGGCGCGCCCCTGGCAGTAGAAGCTCTGTTAGCCTTTTTCCTGGAATCAACCTTCCTGGGTGTGTGGATCTTTGGCTGGGACCGTTTATCAAAGGGCGTGCATGTAGCCGCCATCTGGTTGGTTGCCATTGCTTCCAATATCTCGGCATTCTGGATCCTGGCTGCCAATTCCTTTATGCAGCAGCCTACCGGCTATACCCAGCTTGAAAATGGCAAGATCGTTATGTCCAGTTTCTTTGATCTGGTCAAGAACCCGAACGTGTGGGTAGAGTTCCCGCATACGGTCTTTGCTGGTTTCACTACCGCCGCTTTCTTTGTGCTGGGCATCAGTGCCTATCATCTGCTCCGGAAGAAAGAAGTGGATCTGTTCTCTCGTTCCTTCCGCATCGCGACCGTTTTCGGCGTGATCGCCCTTTTGGGCGTTATCGGGGTAGGGCACACACAAACTCAGTATATGGTTAGGACCCAGCCAATGAAATTAGCTGCGGCTGAGGGTTTGTGGGAAACCGAAAATCCGGCTTCCTTCTCCTTGTTCACGCTGGTAGATCAAGAAAAAGGCGAGGATATTGTTTCCATCCGTATCCCGAAGGCTTTGTCTTTCCTGGCTTACAACAAATTTGAAGGGGAAGTGCGCGGCATCAATGATCTTCAGGCGGAGTACGAAGCCAAGTATGGTCCCGGCGATTACGTTCCCAATATCACTGTCAGCTATTTCTCTTTCCGCATCATGGTCCTGGTTGGCTTCTTGATGCTGTTGGTGGCTGCCCTGGCGCTGCTGCACATTATGCTTAAGAAACCTGTTGAAAAGCTATGGTTCCTCAAGGTGTTGCCTTTCTTTATTGCATTGCCTTATCTGAGCAATTCCACTGGTTGGTTGCTGGCCGAAATAGGCCGTCAACCCTGGGTGGTCTTTGGTCTGCTCAAGACAGAAGATGCCGTATCAAAAAGCGTTTCTGCCGGTATGGTGCTCACCTCATTGATCGGGTTCACCCTGATCTATGGCGTTTTGATGGTGGCTGATGTTTATTTGCTGGCCAAATATGCTAAAAAAGGCGCCGGCTCAGAATCCGTTGACACCGCAGTAGAAACTGCGAAAGCATAGGAGGCGAAATATGGATCTGAATATTCTCTGGTTTCTCTTGATCGGTGTACTTTACGCAGCCTACTTTGTGCTTGAAGGCTTTGATATGGGCGTGGGCATTTTACTGCCCTTCCTGGGAAAAGATGATAAAGAACGCAGAATGATCATCAACACTATCGGACCGCATTGGGATGGCAACGAAGTCTGGTTGCTCACCGCAGGCGGCGCAACCTTTGCTGCTTTTCCGCAGTGGTATGCCACTCTGTTCAGCGGTTTCTACCTTCCTCTTTTCTTGATGTTGGTGGCGCTCATTGTCCGCGGCGTGGCTTTTGAATTCCGCTCCAAAGATGACAATCCCACCTGGCGCGCTTTGTGGGACTGGGCAATTTTCTTTGGTTCTGTTGTGCCTGCTTTGCTCTGGGGTGTTGCGTTTGCCAATATCGTCAAAGGCGTTCCCATTGATGCCAGCATGACTTATACAGGTGGCTTCTTCAATCTGCTTAATCCATTTGCCTTGATTGCCGGTGTTGTTTCTCTGGTGGGCTTCACCCTGCTCGGCGCACTCTATCTGCAATTGAAGGCCAGTGGTGATGTTCTGCCCCGTGCCAAACGCTGGTTCAACACCCTGTGGGTGGTGGAATTGGTGGCTTTTGTTTTGTTGATCGTTGCCAGTTACACTTTTTCTGGGGTGGTCAAAGGCTTTGGCCTCAACGCCGGCCTGCTCCTGATCGTCAGCTTTGTGTTACTGGCGCTGGTTCGGGTATTCGTCAGCAAAGGCAAAGATGGCCTGGCATTTGTGTTCGGCGCTCTTTCTGTGTTGGTGGCAACCGCCTCCATCTTTGTGGCGCTCTTCCCCAATGTGATGGTGTCCAGCACTGATCCTGCCTTCAACCTGACCATCTACAATGCCTCATCCAGCCCGTATACACTGGGTGTGATGACCAAGGTGGCGTTGATCATGGTGCCCATCGTTCTGGCTTACACCGCCTGGTCTTACTGGATCTTCCGCAAACGCATTTCAACCAAGGTGGAAGACCTGAAGTACTAGGTTTTTTCTGGTCGAAATTAAGGGATCCCAAACGGGATCCCTTTTTTCTTCATATTTCAGTAGCCTAATTTGGAATGTTCGCTTAAAATTATCCGTAATTCGAACCGGAGGAAATTATGCACAGCAAAAAGATCGTCAGCACCGAGAATGCCCCCAAAGCCCTTGGTCCCTATTCTGTGGCCATTCAGGCAGGCTGTTTTATTTACACATCCGGTCAATTGGGTTTGGATCCTTCTACCAATACACTGGCAGAGGGCGGAGTGGAAGCAGAAACCCGCCAGGCACTCAAAAACTTGCAGGCAGTGCTCGAAGCTGGCAGTTCCAGTTTGGACCTGGTGGTCAAAACCACCGTTTTCTTGCGTGATATCAATGACTTTGCCAAAATGAATGCGGTGTACGCAGAATTCTTCCCCAACAATTGCCCGGCACGTTCTGCAGTACAGGTGGCGGCATTGCCCAAGAACGGCGCCGTCGAAATCGAAGTTGTGGCGCTGATCAATAAAGATTAGTTTTCTTTTCTACTGGACAACCTGTTGAGCCCACGCGTTTCGCTGATCATCCCTTGCTACAACGAAGAGAAAACGATCACTCATTTACTTGAGTCGATCCTGGCTCAGACGTACCCATTGGCTGATATTGAAGTGATCCTGGTTGATGGGCTCTCAACAGATGCCACCCGGGCACAGATCGCGCTCTTTCAGGGGGCACATCCACAATTGGATCTGAAGGTGATCGACAACCCCAAACGGATAATCCCGGCGGCGTTGAACCTGGCCATCCAGGCTGCCAGCACTGAGCTGATCATGCGGATGGACGCCCATACCATTCCGGCGCCGGATTATGTAGCCAGAAGCATCGCCGATTTTGATGCCGGCAAAGGTGAAGATATCGGTGGCGTTATTGATATCCGCCCCGGCAGCACCACCTGGATCGGCAGAAGCATCGCCGTTGCCACCCGCCATCCGCTTGGGGTGGGAGACGCCAAATACCGCTGGGCCACCAGCGCCGGTTACGCAGATACGGTAGCCTTTGGATTGTATGCCAAATCCACCTTTGATAAACTCGGCCTTTATAATGAAGAATTGCTTGTAAATGAAGATTATGAAATGAACGCCCGTTTACGAGCGTCGGGCGGGCGTATCTGGATCAACCCGGAAATCCGTTCCACTTATTATTCCCGCCCGGACCTAAGCTCACTGGCAAAACAGTACTTTACTTACGGTTTTTACAAGTTCCGAATGCTCAAGAAATACCCACAGACCCTGCGCTGGCGCCAGGCACTACCTCCCCTTTTTGTTTTTGGTATTTTGATGTTATTATTATTGTCCGTCTTCTGGTGGTTCGCCAGGGTCGTCTTTCTCAGTGTCGCAGCAGCGTATTTATTCATTTTGATCGCAGGTTGTAGTCAAGAGGCTTTTAAACAGAAGTCGCCTGAGTTGCTGTTTGGAATTCCGCTAGCCATTATGACCATGCATTTCTCCTGGGGAAGCGGTTTTTGGTGGAGCGCCATTACCGGCTTCAAAAAGGGTAACCATGTCGGTTGAGAGAATCAATTCAAAAAGTCAGTGGCGAATACGTGTGCGGGAACGCCGGTTCATTTTGCTCTTCGGCGATCTCTTTGTAACGTATTTGTCTGTATTCATCGCCCTGGTTACCTGGGCTCAAAAAGATTGGCTCGATTTCTCCGGCGCATTCCTCATTCAGCGCCCGCCTTTCTGGTTCTACCTGCTACCCTTCCTGTGGATCTTCATCATGATGGACCTGTACGATATTCGCCGGGCCAGCCGCAGAAAAGATACCCTGGGGGGCGTTGCTACTGCGGCCATTATCAGCTTGCTCATCTACATGGTCTTGTTTTTCATCTCAGACCCCAATTCGCTGCCGCGTCGTGGGGTATTGATATTTGTGATCTGTGCCACCGTTCTCACAATTGCCTGGCGGTTCTTGTATATTCGGGTATTCACCGCACCCATCTTTATGCGCCGCGCTCTGATCATCGGGGCTGGCAAGGCGGGTTCGTCCCTGGCCAAAATGATCAATGAGGTCCTGCCATCTCCGTATCAGGTGGTTGGTTTTATAGACGATGACCCCGCCAAAGTGGGATTGACCATTGAAGGTTTTGCAGTGCTTGGATCTAGCCAGAAGCTTTTAGACATAATTGCAGATTTGGATATTTCTGATCTCATTTTTAGTATTTCTGGCGAAGTCAATGATGACCTTTTTCGGAATATCATCACCGCCGAAGAACAAGGCATTGAGGTTACTTCACTGCCAGTAGCGTACGAAGAACTCTTTGGGCGGGTACCTATTTTCTTGCTTCAATCCGATTGGATTTTGCGCACCTTCTTTGATGAATTGCACACGACCAGTTTTTATGAGACCCTTAAACGGTTGATGGATATTCTAGGCGCGTTGATCGGCCTCCTGTTCCTGGTTCTACTCTTCCCACTAATTGCCCTGATCATTGTGCTGGATAGCGGCTTTCCCATCTTTTATCACCAGCCGCGAGTCGGCAAAAATGGTCTGCCTTACAAGATCTACAAATTTCGCACCATGGTGCGCGACGCAGAAAAAAATGGCGCCCGTACAGCTACTGAGCATGATGCTCGCATCACACCTGTAGGCCGCTGGCTGAGAAAATCGCACCTGGATGAATTGCCCCAGGTGATCAACATTCTTAAAGGCGAAATGAGCCTGGTTGGTCCCCGCTCTGAACAAATTGAATTGGTTAACCAGTTCCAAAAACAAATTCCCTTTTACCGTGCCCGTCTCTTCGTTTCTCCGGGACTCACCGGCTGGGCGCAGATCAATCAGCGTTACGCCACCACGGTGGAAGACACAGCGGTGAAGATCGAATACGACCTTTTTTACATCAAACATCGCAGTTTGATGTTGGATTTGACAATTATTATCCGGACAGTAGGGGCAGTGATTGGATTCAAAGGACTCTAGGAATGAAAATTAATACCACGGTGCGTAACCGCTATCTGCTCCTGCTAGACCTGCTCTTGATCGCTGCGTCGGTTTTTGGCTCCTATGCGCTGCGGTTTGAACTGGCAGAACAGTTTTACTTCTATTTGCCCTCCGCTTATTGGATGCTGGGCGCTGCGCTGATCACCAAGCCGATCGTCTATTATTTCTTCGGTTTGTACCGCCGCCTTTGGTCTTACGCCAGCACCCAGGAACTAAAACTCATTACATTTGCCGTCACGACAGGATCTGTGATCTTGTCACTGGAAATGATCATTTTTGCAGCCATGAAAGCCTTCACCGGCTTTTCGCGCGGTATTCTGATCATAGACTGGATCTTGTCCATCCTACTGGTGGGCGGACTTCGCTTTACCCTGCGCATTATCAACGATAGCCAGACTTCAGCCGATATTCACAAGAAAAAAACGGGTGCTAAACGCGCCCTCATCATCGGGGCCGGTGATGCCGGTGCCATGGTGGTGAAGGAACTGCAAAAAAACCGCGAACTGAACCTCATTCCGGTGGGTTTTTTGGATGATAACCCCGTCAAGATAAAACAACAGATCCATGGTATCCCTGTAGTGGGTGCGCTTTCTGATATTGGGCGGGTGTTGGATCACAAAGAGATCGATGAAGTGATCATCGCCATCCCAAGCGCCGGTGGCAAGATCATCCGCATGGTGGCAGATGTTTGCCGTCTAAAAGGAATTCCCTTCAGAACCATGCCGGGTATTTACGAACTACTGGGGGGCAAGGTGAGCGTCAGCCGGCTGCGTGACGTTGATATTACTGACCTGCTGCGCCGTCAGCCCAGCTACATGAAAAGTGAGTTGGTGGGGTCCGTCATCAGTGGCCGCATGGTGATGGTGACCGGTGCGGGTGGCTCAATTGGCCGCGAGTTATGCCGGCAGATCGCTCGCTGGAACCCATCTGGCATCATTTTATTGGGTCATGGCGAGAACAGTATTTTCGAAACCTGGTTGGAGATTCAGGAGGGCTATCCCTCACTGCCCATCTTCCCGGTGATCGCCGATATTCGAGATTTTCCACGCATTTCCAGTGTGTTCAAGAAATTCCACCCAGAAGTGGTTTTCCATGCTGCCGCACATAAACATGTGCCGCTGATGGAAATGAACGTGGATGAAGCGGTAAATAATAATGTAATGGGCACTCGCAATATTGCCAGAGCCTGTGAGGAGAATGGCATCGGTCGCCTGGTGATGATCTCCACCGATAAAGCCATTCGGCCTGCCAACATCATGGGGGCTTCCAAGCGCTTTGCAGAAATGATCGTGCTGGATACCGCGCACAGAACTAATAAGCCTTACTGTGTGGTGCGTTTCGGCAATGTTCTGGGCAGCCGTGGCAGTGTGGTGCCCCTGTTCAAGCGCCAGATCGCCCGCGGAGGGCCGGTTACCATTACCCACCCGGATATGCGCCGGTACTTTATGACCATTCCTGAAGCCGTTTTTCTAGTTTTGCAGGCAGTCGGAATGAGCCATTGCGGCGAAACCTTTGTGCTCAATATGGGGCAGCAGGTACGTATTTTGGACCTGGCAGAAGACCTGATACGCCTTTCCGGCCTTGAACCTGGTAAGGATATTGAAATTGTATACACAGGCATCCGCCCGGGTGAGAAACTGAGCGAGGACCTGTGGGAAGAAGGCGATCAGTTTGCGCCTACTCAACACCCCGATATTTATCAATTTGATGATCCCGCCAACTTGAGAGGCGCTGAATTGAAGTCCAAAGTGGATGCTATTTTAGATCTGGCCGGATCTGGCAAGGTGAGTGAGATCATCGCTCTGGTGGACGAGACCATTCCCGGTTCAGCCATTGCCAGTACGCCGCCTCCAGAATTGACATCGATAGATCAATCATGAAATGTTCCCTAAAAGAATGGAATGAATTTCTTTCCGCCCACCCCGATTCACATATTTTGCAATCGGGTGCCTGGGGCGAATTAAAGTCGTACTACGGATGGAAGGTGGAGCACCTCCTCACAGAAGATTGTGGTGCTCAGATACTCTTCCGTACTTTACCCGCCGGGTTCACAGTAGGCTATATCCCCAAGGGTCCTGTTGGCTGCAATTGGGAGAAACTGATCCCGGAAATCGACAAAGTCGGCCGGGAATACCATGCCATCTTCTTAAAGTTGGAACCAGATGACTGGGGCGAGACCTGCCATGAATATGATTTTGAAGGCAATGGATGGAAACGCGCCAATCCCATTCAGCCGCGCCGCACCATCTTTATCAACATCGCTGCCAGTGAAGAAGAAATTCTGGCAGAGATGAAACAAAAGACGCGCTATAACATTCGGCTGGCTGAAAAAAAAGACATCCAGATCGCAACATCCACTGATGTGAAAAAATTCCATGAGATGATGGTCATCACCGGCAAACGGGATGGCATCAATGCACATGCGCTTTCTTACTATCAGAAGGCTTATGAACTTTTTCACCATGAGGGTAAGTGCGAGATCTTCTTTGCTTATTTTGAAGATCAGCCCATTGCAGCCATTATGGCTTTTGCTTCCGGGAAGATGGCCTGGTATATGTACGGAGCATCCACTGAGGTGGAACGCAACCGTATGCCCACCTATCTGCTACAGTGGGAAGCCATCCGCTGGGCCAAGGCCAGAGGCTGTGAGTTTTACGACATGTGGGGCATTCCCGATGTGGATGAAGAAGAATTGGAAGAAGCTTTTGCCCACAAACAGAGTCACGATGGCCTGTGGGGCGTATACCGCTTCAAGCGTGGTTTTGGCGGCAAGGTGATGCGTTCAGCAGGCGCCTATGATCGCATCTACTATCCGGCTATTTACGGGATTTACTCACAGATCATGAAAATGCGTGGACGGCAGGAGGACTGACTTGCCTCATTTCTGCCTGATGTGCGGTACCCTAATGCAGATCAACGAGATCGAATCACGCCCGCGGGAGGTTTGCCCGGCCTGCGGATGGATCCATTACCTTCAGTTGAAGGTCAGCGCCGGTTGCTGCGTGGAGCAAGACGGCAAGTTATTGCTGGTGCAGCGCGGCATAACCCCTTTTAAAGGTGCCTGGCATATGCCGGCGGGTTATGTAGAAGTAGACGAACTGCCCGCTCTGGCAGCAGAACGCGAGACCCGTGAAGAAAGCGGTCTGGTTGTGAAAGCCGAGCGCCTGTTTGGAGCTTATTTTTACGATGACGACCCGCGCGGTAACGGCGTGGTCATTCTTTACAAAGTACATATTCTGGATGGGCAACTCGCTGCTTCTAGCGAAACCCTGGCCGCGCGCTTTTTTAGCCCGCAAGAGCTGAGCGGTCTACCGCTGGCAGGCGTGAGCGCTGAAGCCTCCATTCAGGATTGGTTGGACGGAAAGTAAACTCTCATGGAATTGTTAAAGCTGGACGAAAACTGGAATCAGACCATTGCCGCATTGCCGGGAGCTCATTTGCTGCAAACCTCCCAATGGGCGGAGGTCAAAGCCGAGGTGGGCTGGCAGGCCTATCCGCTTGTCTGGCGTGGTGTAGATGGAAAGGCGAATGCGGCTGCCCTGCTGCTGATTCGTTCCATGCGGCTGCTGCGCGTAGGCCCGCGGGTAGCGGTTGCCTACATTCCACGGGGACCCATGCTCAATTGGGCAGATGAAACCTTACGCAAACAGGTTTTTACTGATCTGCTGGCGTTTACCATGAAACAAGGCTGCCTGTTCTTAAAGATCGACCCTGAATTGCGTTTGGGCACAGGCGTGCCCGGTCGTGAAGACGCCTGGGAAGATCCGGTGGGGGAGGCGGTGTTACAGGAGATGAAAGACTTCGGCTGGCATTTTTCTTCCAGCCAGATACAGTTCCGCAATACGGCCACATTGGAATTGAAGGGCACAGAAGAAGACTGGCTCAAGCGCATGAAGCAAAAGACCCTCTATAATCTGCGTCTTGCCCAGAAGAACGGCATTTCTGTGCGCGTAGCCAATGAATCAGAGCTGCCACAGGTGTACAAAATGTATGCCGAGACCTCTGTACGAGATGGCTTTGTCATCCGTTCAGAAGCCTATTACCTGGGGGTCTGGCAAATGTTCATGCGGGCGGGCATGATGTCACCGCTGGTGGCTGAATTTGAGGGGCAGTTGGTGGCAGGGCTGATGCTCTTCTACTTTGGCAAGAATGCCTGGTACCTGCACGGCATGTCCACTGCGCTGCATCGCGAAAAGATGCCCAACTATTTACTGCAATGGGAGGCCATGCGCCTGGCAGCCTCTCAGGGTTGTGAGAACTACGATCTGTGGGGTGCACCGGATACCTTTGATGGTGAAGATTCCATGTCTGGTGTGTTCCGTTTCAAAGAGGGATTGGGGGCCAGAGTGCTGCGCACTTGCGGCGCCTGGGATTATGTGATCCATCCGCTTGGGTACTTCTTGTATGAGAAAGTGCTGCCGCAGATCCTCAATGTGCTGCGCCGTGCCCGCAAGCAGGCAACCCGTCAGGAGTTGGGAGACTAAACTGTTCTCTCGTTTAATACTGAACGATAAGAAGTAGAATATTACAATACAGAGGCAGGATTTCCTGCCTCTGTAATTAATTAAACGTTCAGTTATTTGCCTGCCTGGTTATTCCCCGTCTTTGTTGAGCAAATGAATGATCTTGTAAAGCTGCTCTTTGAGGGCGAGCAGATCTTGTACATTGATTTCAGCAGATTGCAGGTTCCCGGCCAACTTTTGCGGGATCTCGGCTGCTTCGACCTGAAGCTGTTTGCCTTTGTCTGTGAGCGCGACGATCACTTTGCGTTCGTCTTCTTTGGAGCGCTCACGGGTGATTATGCCTTGGGTTTCCATTCGCTTAAGAATGGGAGTGATGGTGTTGGTATTCAAGATCAGCCGCTGGGTGATCTCATTGACGCTGATGCTGTCATTTTCCCAGAGCACCATCAAGACCAGGTATTGGGGGTAGGTGATGCCCAGTCCATCCAGATAGGGTTGGTATTCTCGGGTGATCAGGCGAGAGGCGGCATACACTGGAAAGCAAAGCTGATTTTCAAGTTTGAGTTGTTCATAAGCCATATTCCACCTCCCTTAATGCGGGTCTAGTGTAAATAAGATTGGATGTCCGCTTCGATCTTCTCAGGTTGGGTGAGCGGAGAGAAACGTTTGACCGGTTTTCCACTGGGATCGATGAGAAATTTTGTGAAGTTCCATTTTATCTCATTATTTCCCAGCCCATGCAACTGCTCTTTGAGGTACACAAAAATGGGATGAGCTGTCTGGCCGTTGACATCAACCTTGGAGAAAACAGGGAAGGTGACGCCGTAGTTCATCAGACAGGTAGAAGAAATGGATTCTTCATCTCCGGGTTCCTGGTTGGCAAACTGGTTGCAGGGAAAACCCAGGATCACAAGCCCTTTGTCTTTGTATTTCTCGTAAAGCGCCTCCAACCCCGTGTATTGAGGTGTGAGGCCGCACTTGCTGGCAGTGTTCACCACCAAGACAAGTTTGCCTTCGAATTCCTTCATTTCGATCTCTTTGCCCTGAAGGCTGGCGGCTGAAAAGTCATAAAAATTCATAATGTGCTGCCCTCCCGGACAGGCGGATGATTATTCTTTCTTGCAAATCTTGCTGCCCAGGATCTCAGCCAGACCAATGGCGCCTAAAGCGCAGAGAAGATGCAATCCCGAAATGATCCAATGCGAGGAGTTATCCAGCAGGTTCTTCTGAATGAGTCCAAATGCAGGAAGTGCCAGTGCCCAAAGCAAGGATACGACTACCAAAACGCGATTGATCCCCAGTTTGTAGGCTTTGTAAACCAGACCAAGCAGGGAGAGCGCCACTAAGCTGCCGAGGACAATATGGACGAGCACCAGGTTTTCGGCGATCTCCAGCCAGAAAAGGATGCCCAAAACGAGCAAGACCAACCCGGCGATTCTGATAAACATATTTAAAGTTTTTGTTTTCATTTTGATTCCTTTATTCTGTGATGAGGTTCAATTTAACATCCACGTTGTTGTGGATGGCTTTTGAATACGGGCAGGTCTGGTGCGCTTTCTCCAGCAGCTTTTCAGCGGTGGCTTTGTCCACCCCGCTGATCTTCACGTCCAGGGTGACGGCGAGCTCAAAACCAGAGAGGCCGTCCAATTTAAGGCCAACTGTGGCAGTCACTTCTGAAGAGATGTCCTCTCGTTCGGTTCTGGCCACATGATTCAGAGCACTATCGAAGCAGGCTGCGTAACCGGCAGCAAATAGTTGCTCCGGGTTGGTGAAAGCGCCACCCTGACCCCTTAATTCCCTGGGAACTCTCACATCCAGGTCAAGCACGCCATCCGTGCTGCGAACGTGTCCGTCTCTGCCGCCTTTGGCGACAACGGTAGTTTGATAAATCGGTTTCATTTTTATACCTTCTATTTAATATCTTGTAAGATTATATCGTACACGATATATAATAGTTGCTTTCAACCGACTTGTCAAGGGTAGATCAAAAATGACAGCATCTGAACCCTGACAAGTAGGATGATATAAAAATTTCTATTTAATTAATTGGTTCATTGTGAGATAGGGATACTTGAAAGAAGTGAAGTTGGGGGGATTCGTGGGTTTCTTTTTATACAATTCTGTCTCGTAAAATGTTGAAATCGTGTATATTCCCAGAATCACTAAAACAGGTTTCCTTGCCATAGTATAATTTGACCACTGGTAGAATAATGCTATGAATATTGATATTGCAATGACAATCAAGGTGTTGCTGGTCTTTATTGGTATTGGGCTCATTGCCTGCCTGGCGCTGGCGTTTCGCTCCATCCGCGTAGGGAAAGGCCTGCAATTCTTTAAGAAACGTCAAGACCTGGTAACCCAGGGATGGCGGCTCATCTTTTTAGCGGTTTTCCTGGCAATATTTGCAGGAGTCCTGGCTCGTTTTGGGGAACCCGTGGCTTATCGTTATTTTCCGCCTTCTCCCACCGTTACCCGCACGCCCACCATCACCCTGACACCCACAATTACGCCTACTCTCAAAGACACATTGACCCCTACAATCACGCTCACACTGGCGCAGACGTACACGCCCAGCCTGCCCACAGAGGCCATTGCCACCATCCAGACGCCTATTGGACCAGATGCGTCTGCGGTATTCAGCCCTGTCACTTTTTCTACTACGGTGGAAGATGGGGTGGTCACCAAACCGGTCACCACATTTGATACCGGGGTGACGCACATCTTTGGCGGTTTCTCGTACGATAAAATGGTTACCGGTGTACAATGGACGGCTGCATGGCTGTACCAGGGTAAGGTGATCTTCCTTGAAACCAAGCCATGGAACTACACTCCGGGCGGATATGGTTACACCGATTGTCAATTACCCTCGGCTGAATGGCTGCCGGGCGAATACGAGGTACAGATCTTCGTGGGCTCCACCTGGAAGGCTTCCGGGCGCTTCACCATCAATGGCGCGGCTGCTGCTTCCGGCACCGTCACTACCACTCCTCCGCCGGGCACCCTTGTTAATCCCCCTACACCAAGCCCTTCGCCTTCCCCGACTCTGGCTCCTCAATAGTTATTTAAACAAGGACCTTATGGAAACAAAAAATCCTTTGCATCTCTCCATTTTAAGAATTGCTCGTCCCTTTGAGCTTCTGGCAGGGCTGTTCACCTATACTCTGGGGCTGGGAATCGTCAGTTATCTGGGCAAGAGTATAAACTGGACAAACGCTATCTTGGGTTCAGGTTTGGTCTTGCTATTTCTATTGGTCAAGAACTTTCTCTCTGCTTATTACACCTTCCCAGAAGCCATCCCTGCGCCGATATTGGGCAAGCGGGCTCAAGAGGACGAAGCAGATTTTGTTGAAACCAGGAGCCTGCCGCGACCGCTGCTGATGCAGATCGGGCTGGTAGGGCTGGCCTTTGGGGCGGCCATAACCGTGCTCCTGATGGTGAAACAGGCCATCAACTATACTGAACTGCTTCTATTAGGCCTGAGCCTCTTTTTGGTGTTCGCGGCGGTTGTCCCACCCCTGCGGCTGGAAAAGCAAGGCTACAGCGAGCTCATTGAGGCCTTGCTGGTGGCCAATCTCTTCCCTATGCAGGCGTTCTTACTGCAACAAACTGAGCTGCATACGCTGCTGCTCATGATCACGCTGCCGCTGACCTTTTTATACATTGCCCTGCGTATTGCGATCTCCTTTGAATATTTCTCCTACGACTTGAAACATGGTGCGGGTTCATTGATCGGTAAATTGGGTTGGCAGGCTGGCATGACCCTACATAACCTTTCCATTCTGGTAGCCTTTTTACTGGTAGGCGGATTTGTGCTGCTAAAAATGCCCTGGGGGCTAGCCTGGCCGTTTTTCCTGGCGCTGCCGCTGGGAATATTCCAGATCATCCAGATTCAACGCATCGGGGATGGCAACAAACCTTTCTGGCAACTCTTACGCATCAATGCCTGGGCCACTTTTTTGGTGGGTGTTTATCTGTTTATTGTTACATTGTGGATTCGCTAACAAATGCCAGAATTTCTGAAACTTGCCAATGCTGATGAAGCCAGGCAACTCCTGTATGATGCCATGCAGGGGGCTGCTCTCAAAACTGAGCTGGTTCCCAGTGCTCAGGCCGCCGGTCGCTATTTAACTGAAGAGATAGTTTCAGAAGAATTTCTGCCTCCCTTCACACGCAGTTCCATGGATGGCTATGCTGTGCAAGCCAAAGACACGCGTGGAGCCAGTGAAAGCTTACCCATTTACCTGAAGATCATTGGCGAAGTACCCATGGGCGCCGAACCGCAATTTATTTTGGCCTCTGGTCAGGCTGCCCTTATCCACACCGGGGGAATGCTCCCAGAAGGGGCGGATGCGGTGGTCATTTTGGAGTTATCTCAAAAGACCCCTGCCAATGAATTGGAAGTGTACAAAGCTGTTGCTCCGGGCGAGAATGTGATCTTTAAGGGCGAAGATGTAAAACCGGGTCAAACGGTTCTGACTGCCGGAAGGCGCATCCGCCCTGCTGAGATCGGTGGCCTGCTGGCATTGGGTAAAATGGAGGTCAGGGTGGCAGCCCGTCCGCATATTGCGCTACTTTCCAGTGGAGACGAAGTGATCCCACCAAAACAGATCCCGCAAATAGGCCAGGTGCGTGATGTGAACAGCGGTATGCTGGCAGCGTTGATCGAATCGGAAGGGGGGATTGCGGTCAGTTACCCCATTTTACCGGACAACTGGGAACAAATCTCCACTGTAGTCCGTCAGGCTTATCAGGAGAATGATGCCGTGGTCATCTCTGCAGGTTCTTCGGCCAGCACGCGAGATATGACCGCCGAAGCGATCCATCAATTGGGCGAACCTGGCGTATTGGTTCACGGGATTAACATCAGACCTGGCAAACCTACCATTTTGGCTTATTGCGATGGCAAACCGGTCATCGGCCTGCCCGGCAACCCGGTCAGTGCCATGGTGATCGCGCATTTCTTTGTACGGCCGGTGGTGCGCTGGATGCAGGGTGGCATTCAAGTTTTAGCTACCCCCACATTGAAAGCCCGGCTGGAGATGAATTATGCTTCCCAATCCGGCCGGGATGAATGGATTCCGGTGCAGATCGAACGCACAGGATCAGATTTTATCGCCCGACCGGTGTTCTTTAAAAGCAATTTGATCTTCCAACTGGCAGGCGCGGATGGGTTGGTTTACATCCCCCGCGACGCCAACGGCCTTGAAGCTGGGACGCAAGTGGAAGTTGTGGTTTTATAACCTGGAGACGAGAATGAAATTTTGGAATCGAAGATATTTTGGGTTAAGTATGCTTATACTAAGCATTTTTGTACTGTCTGCCTGTGGTGGTTTGGGAAGTGCGGGTTCTGCGCCCTTTAGCGCGTTATTCAAGGCTAGCCCTACGCCTACTGACCTGCCTACTGCCACCCCATTACCCCCTACAGAAACGCCTACGCCTCTGCCTACCAACACACCTGAGCCTACCTTTACCCCCACTCCTGAACTGGTTCAGGTGGAGGCCGGCAAGACTCTGGATGTGCCGATCTTACTCTACCATCACATCAGTGATGAGGGACCGGGTAACCGTTATTATGTTTCTCCCAAGGCTTTTGAAGAACAGGTGAAATGGTTGTCTGACCACGGCTACAAGACGATCACGATCAAACAGCTTTCTGATCTCATCCTGAACGGCGGGCAAATGCCCAAGAAACCTGTGGTCATCACCTTTGATGATGGCGATGCAGATATGGTGAGTAATGCCTTACCGATCTTGCAGAAATACAATTTTATTGCCACTTCTTATCTGATCGTCAAATGGATCGATGCGCCGCATTACATCACTTCTGATCAGGTGGGGGAGTTGGTCAAAGCCGGTTGGGAGATTGGCAGTCACAGCATGTCTCATTTAGACCTGACCCAGAATGAAGATAACCTCTCATACGAAGTTCTTGAATCTCGCACCCGCTTAAATGAAAAATTTGGATTGGAAGTGAAATCCTTTGCTTATCCGTTTGGCATGATCGATGAAAAGGTGGTGAATTTCACCGCAAATTCTGGTTATCAGGCAGCAGTGGGGCTGGGTAACACCTATCAGCAAGGGTTGTTTGATCTGTATTATCTGGTACGCATGGAAGTGCGTCAGGAATATTCGATGGACGATTTTATCAATTTGTTACCCTGGAAGGACTAAGCCTGCTAAATTATGTATTTACACGATATTCCTCTTGCAGAAGCCAGAGCACGATTTCATCAGGCATTGGTTGAGATCGCAGCCAGTGGGTTGCTTGGTGAAGAGGAGATCGATTTGGATGAAAATGCGCTTGGCCGCGTGCTGAGCCGTGCGGTGACCGCCACCCGGTGTTCACCGCATTTTCATGCCTCCGCCATGGATGGCTATGCCGTCCGCGCCGTTGAGACGCTCAACGCTGGGCCAACTCAGCCCGTCACCCTCGTTGTCGGGGAGCAAGCGCTCTACTGCGATACCGGCGATCCCATCCCGGTTTGGGCGGATGCCGTCATTCCCATAGAAGTCATTGAAAGTTTAGACGAACAGGGTCAGATCAGCGCACCTTCGGAAGTCCGTAAGGCAGCTCGCATCCGAATTCGCGCTGCAGTAACGGGCTGGACACATATCCGCCCTATGGGGGAGGACATCGTCACCTCGCAATTGATCCTGGCGGCGGGGACTTCCGTTCGCCCTGCAGATCTGGGGGCGGCGGCTGCCGGAGGCGCCTGCAAGCTATTTGTTGCCAGAAAACCCCGAGTGGGTATTTTGCCTACGGGGAGTGAATTGGTAAAGATCGGTCAAACGCCAGATACTGGAGAACTGACCGAATTCAACTCTGTGGTTTTGGCAGCTATGGTGCAGGAATGGGGCGGCCTGGCCAGACGGTATGCTATCGTCGCAGATGATTACGAGGCAATTTGCCTGGCTTTGCAAACCGCTGCGGCAGAATGTGACCTGGTGCTCATCAACGCCGGGTCCTCAGCAGGCAGCGAAGATTTCACATCTCAGGCAGTGGAACGATTAGGTAAGCTGTTGGTTCACGGGGTCGCCATGCGGCCAGGCCACCCGGTGGTGATCGGTCTACTGAAGTGTGAAACCGTCAGGCAAGATGGTCGCAAATGGATACCGGTCATTGGGGTACCGGGTTATCCGGTTTCTGCAGCACTGACCGCAGAGATCTTTGTGCAACCGCTCCTGAGTGAATGGCTGGGTATACCGCAAAGTGAAGGGATCATCCAGGTGGATGCCACTCTGACGCGTAAGGTCAATTCGCCGGCAGGTGATGATGATTATCTGCGGGTAGTGCTGGGATATGTAGAGAACAACCTGTTGGCTGCTCCGCTCTCACGTGGGGCGGGTGTGACTACCAGCCTTTCCAAAGCAGACGGAATTCTGGTAATCCCGCGCATGACACAGGGGTTTGAAGCTGGCAGCCGTGTTAAAGTGCGACTTTACAGGCATGAAGAAGAACTGCATCGTACTATTTTGACCATTGGTTCCCATGATCTTACTCTGGATATTCTCGCCCAATATCTAGCTCCTTATGAACGCAGGTTGGTTTCTGCTAACGCTGGCAGTCTGGGTGGACTGCTGGCCTTGCAACGCCATGAAGCCCATTTTGCCGGTTCGCATTTGCTGGATGTAGAAACAGGGGAATACAACCTGTCTTATATTCATCAGTACTTGCCAGGTGTTCCGCTACGGGTATTTGGCTGGGTGGAGCGCGTGCAGGGCATGCTTGTGCAAAAAGGCAATCCCAAAGGTATTCAGGGCATCTCTGACCTTGCCCGCGCCGATGTTCGCTTAGTCAACCGGCAACGGGGTTCTGGCACACGCAATCTGCTGGACCATTGGCTGATAAAAAGTGGCATCTTACCAGAAACCGTTTGCGGATATGATGTAGAGGAATTCACTCATTTGGGCGTGGCGGCCGCGGTCGTATCTGGCCGGGCTGATTGTGGCCTGGCCATTCAAGCGTCTGCGCAGATACTTGACCTGGATTTCATTCCCCTTTTTGAAGAGTCCTATCAATTGGTGGTGCCGGAAACCTCCGTTCAAGATCCGCTGCTGAGTCCCCTTTTTGACCTGATGCAAGAGCCTCGTTTGAAAGAGGCCATCCTTTCTATGCCCGGCTATAAAGTGGACCGCATGGGTTGTACGCTGGCTCGCTTTTGAACACGAAAATTAGTATAATCAGATACAAATAGGAGGATTTTATGTATCTTAAAGAAAAATCTATTGCGCCAGATTTCGAGCTGGCTGATGAAACCGGAAAGTTCCACAAACTTTCTGATTACCGCGGCAAATACGTCTTGTTGTACTTTTATCCCAAAGATGATACTCCAGGCTGCACCACAGAAGCCTGCAGCTTCCGGGATGCGTTCGCTGATTACTCCAAAGCCGGCGTAGTGATCTTTGGCCTTAGTGGGGATTCGGTGAAATCTCACTTGAAGTTCAAAGAAAAATATCATCTTCCCTTCAACCTGCTTTCAGATGAAGAGCACAAAGTGTTGGAAGCTTACGGCGTTTGGGGTCTGAAAAAGATGATGGGTCGCGAATACATGGGAATTTTTCGCACCAGCTATCTCATCGGTCCTGATGGCACTGTAAAGAAAGTGTTCGAGAACGTCAAGCCAGATGGTCACAGCCAGGAAGTTTTGGCAGCACTATAATTGGAAGACTTATGAATCAAAACGGGTTGCTCCTTGGAGCAACCCGTTGTTCTTTTATTGCAAACTGAGAAGGCGTTTGCCTTTGTCCCAGAGACCTTCCAGATTGTAGTATTCGCGTTGGTCTGGGCTAAAGAAATGAACGACCACATCTCCCATATCAACGATCAACCAACCATCGCGCCCTTCCCCTTCGATCTGAATGGCCGTACCGAATTCAGCTTTGGCAAATTCGCGTAAAGAAGCTGCCAAAGCGTGCAGCATACGATCCGTAGTACCGTTGCAAATAATAAAGTAATCGGTAAATGATACGATTTCGTGAATATCTAGCAGCAAAATGTGTTCGGCTTTTTTCTCTTCCAACACACTCACAACTGCACGTGCTTTATCAATAGCTTCCAGAGTTCACCTCAATTCAAAGTAGTGCAATCATTTTAACATACATTCAAGCCTTCTCCGCAAATGAAAACCGCTTTAACGGTGTGTAGAGGGGGCCTTTTGGTGTCAGGGTGGATTGGAAGAGGGTAAATTTTTGGATGTTCACGCTGCCAAATTCGCTTTTTTGGTGTTCTTGCAGGGCTTTGACCACAATTCTCATCTTCTCAGCATCCGCAGAATCGCTTACCCGACCCAGGGTCAGGTGAGGGGAAAAGGGTCGATCTTCGGGTTTGTAACCTAGCGGCATTAACTGCATTTCCAGACTCTTCTGTAAATTACTCAGTTCTGGCGGACAGGTAACGCCTGCCCAGAGCACGCGTGGACGGTTGGGGTTGGGGAAAACGCCGCACCCCTGCGCCGAAAGCTCAAAGCCGCGCTGGGCATTCGCCACGGCTGCGAGTACGGTATTCAACCCGGGTAGGAGGGTAGTGGGAGTATCGCCTAGAAATTTTAGGGTCAGGTGTAGGTGATCTTGCGTCACCCATCTGACGGAACGATCTGCCAGTGGGCTGATCTGGTGTATCAGATCTACCAGAGCTTGCTGTATCTGAATGGAAAGTTCAATGGCAATAAAGAGACGAAGGGGGTTGTTCATAGCAGTTCCTTGTGCTGATATTGGGCACTTAATGCTTCTCTACCCATTTTACTCTTAACATGGTATAAAAAGATTACCCTGCTGTGTGCGTGCTGTTGCAACACCGGTTTTGAGCCAACACCCACAAAAAGGAACTGCGACTGATAGTAATGATGCGATAGGCTTCGGCCAAGGCTGAAATAATACTACGCGCGGCTCCATCCTGCTTCGGCAGGTTCAAAACTATGCAACACACGGCATGGCGGGGAACTTTGTAAGTGGACTGGCAGATCATTCTGATTTGCCAGTTTTTTTATCTGAATTTGGTTGACATTCACTGCGCGCCTTGTTAAACTAAAAACAGAATTTATTGGAGGAGAAGATGGCGAAATCATTCAAACTAATAATTGAAAGCGGCCCAAGTGCCGGTACTGAGTTGCTGTTGGAAAAAGAGGACCTGACCCTGGGACGGGATGTGAACAATGACCTTGTCATCAACGATCCAGAAGTCTCTAGAAAACATGCGCGCCTTCTGAAGGAAGGGGACAGCTATGTCTATGAAGATCTTGGTTCTACCAATGGCACATTCATTTTAGGCGAGCGCCTATCCAGACCTACCTTGCTGGTGCCGAATTCCAAGATCACCATCGGTGAACGGGTTCAGCTCAGTTTTGTGGTGGAAGGGGCGGATCCCTCAGAGACAGTTGTGGCAGCGCGGCATGTTCAACAGCCACCCGTGCAACCCCCTGCGGCTTACGTGCCTCCCACTCCGCCGGCTGCGGTCCCAGCGGTTTCCTCAACCAGCATTCCACCCAAACCTCCTGTGCAGGCAGTCCAACCTTCTGCTCCGGTACCGCCGCCACCCGGAATGGCAGTTCCCCCTATGCCTAAAAAGAAGAACAAAGGCCTGGTGATCCTCCTAATCATTTTAGCGGTCATCGTGGTCTTTTGTGTTATTCCTTTCATTTTGATAGATGTGACAAATAATTGGTGCAACCTCTTTGGAAGTATCTTTCAATTGATGGGTGCTTGTTACTAAACCTAACCCAAACCGGCAGAAACTTCTGCCGGTTTTTTATTGGTGGAGTCAGGTATAATTCAAAAAAGAAATGGATATACAAAATGGAATCTAATGATCTGAATTCTACTCCTCGCTGGTCAAGTTCGACCAAGATCGTCATCACTTTTGTTTTGGTGGCGGTGGTCGCATTCCTCATCTACAAATTCAAATATATTTTAGGCCCGCTACTCTTTGCGTTCTTCCTGGCGTATCTACTGCACCCGGTTGCTTTGTTTTTGCACAAGAAAGCACATTTCCCGTGGCGGTTGGCTGCTACGTTGATCTATTTGTTGTTGTTTCTGGTGCTCATTGGCCTGCTCACCTGGGGAGGCATCTCTTTGGTGGAGCCCCTGCAAAACCTGACGGTGTTCCTGCAGAAGCTGGTCAACGATCTACCTACTTTCCTGGCAGACCTTTCCAGTCAGCCGCTGATGATAGGTACGTTTGCCATTGACCTCTCGCAATTCAAGATCACAGATCTCTTCACTCAGCTTCAGGGTGTGCTCAGCCCGCTGCTCTCTAATTTGGGTACCATTTTGGGCAACATTGCTTCGGGTGCTGCCAGCACAATTACCTGGACTTTCTTCACCATCCTTATCGCCTATTTCATTGATGTGGAATCTGAAGGGCTGCGCTCGAATATGATCAAGTTGCGCGTGCCCGGATATCAGGAAGATATTTCGCGCATGGGCAAACATTTGGGTAGGATCTGGAATGCCTACCTGCGCGGTCAATTGAGCGTTCTTGTGATTACCATCGTGGTCTACTCTGTACTACTCACGGCCATGGGCGTACGCTATTCACTTGGTCTGGCTTTGCTGGCCGGGTTGGCGCGTTTTGTGCCGTACGTGGGTCCGTTCGTCGCCTGGACAACTTATGGATTGGTAGCACTCTTCCAGGGAACCACCATGTTCAATTTGCTGCCGTTACCTTACGCGCTCGTCATTATCGGCATCGCTTTGATTACGGATGTGATCATAGACAATTTCGTCAGCCCACGTATCATGTCCGATTCGCTCAATGTACACCCCGCCGGCGTTTTGGTGATGGTGCTGGTCATGGCCAACCTGGTCGGGTTTATTGGCGTATTGCTCTCTGCGCCATTATTGGCTTCTTTTCAATTGATCTTTAACTACGTGATCCGCAAACTTATGGACCTGGATCCCTGGGAAAACATGCCAGCGGATACGGCCGAAGTGGCCGCTGGCGGGATTTCGTTTATTGGCATTAAAACTGGTATCATTAACCTTTGGAAAAAGACAGTAGCTTTTTTTAGCAACGTCTTCAAAAAATCAAAATAATTTAAGGAGGCTATTATGCCCGAGAAATCTGATTTGACCACCGAAACCATCGTTGAAACTGAGAACTTTGCCGTTTGGAGTGCCAATGAACCGGATGGTGAAGTGACCTATCATCTGGAATTGAACAATGTGACCGTGCACTTCTTCCAGGAAGAGTGGGATGAATTCCTGGCCCTGGTCAAGAAACTGAAGTAAGAACTGCTGAAAGAAAATGAAATGCCAGAGGGTGAGCGAATCGCTCTCTGGCAATTTTTATAATATGAAGATCATTCGCTCACAAGACTGTGGAAATTCCCCCAAAAATGCATTGCTGGCCGATCTTGAGGTCGCGCTCGCTGGCAGAAATCTTGCCTTTTTGAAAGAACATGTGTTGTCCGATCTGATTTGGACAATTGCAGGCTTTGGTCAGGGCGTAGGGTTGACGTCTTTACTGGATGCCCTCGATTCCTGTTTGGCTGGCTCTTCGGTTGACGAGTTAGAGATTGGCTCTTCCTTTAGTCACGGCAAAATGGGCGCTGTTTATGGCATGCGCAGAAACTTTGTCGGCAAACAATATGAATTTTGCAGCCTTTATGAATTGAGCAGCGCTGGTTCTGGCAAAGTCAAAAACCTAAAAATCTTTCAGATCGAAAAAATCAACTCTGAAGGATCTGGATCACTTCCATAATTACGTAAATATGAAGATGCTGCTATGAATCTTGATGAATGGCAAAAGTTTGCAGAACTTGACCCACAGGACATGTTGGCGCAGATCGACCGCCTACCAGAAATGCTGGAAGAAGCCTGGCAACTAGGGCTCTCACTCCCTTTAGCACAAATGGGTGAGATCCGCTCCGTCGTTTTGGCTGGCATGGGCGGTTCTGCCATCGGCGCAGAGTTGGTACGCGGGCTGATCGTAGAGCAGTGTCTGGTGCCAGTGGTGGTTCACCGCGATTACGACCTGCCCGCCTGGGCAAAAGGGCGAGGTACCCTGGTGGTGCTTTCTTCGCATTCTGGCAATACAGAAGAAACCCTTTCAGCCTTTAATTCAGCTCTGCATAACCAATGTCAAATCGTGACCATCACCACAGGTGGCAAGCTGCATGCGTTAGCCCAAAGTAGCGGGCTGCCTGCCTGGAAGTTCAACCACACAGGTCAACCCAGGGCGGCCGTAGCCTATTCTTTTGGGCTGCTGATGGCTCTCTTCACTCGCCTTGGCCTGATCACCGACCCACAAGCTGAGATCCTCTCGGCAGTGGTGGCCATGAAGGAAGCACGCCAGACCCTCAAGGCTGAAAACCCCATCCATGCCAATCCGGCCAAACGGCAGGCTGGCCAAATGCTGGGTCGGACGGTGACGGTGTTCGGTGCGGGTCATCTGGCGGCTGTGGCGCGGCGTTGGAAGGGTCAGATCAACGAAGTGGCCAAGGCACTGGCCAATTTTGAGGAGATCCCGGAAGCCGACCACAATGCCATAACCGGTATTTTCTTTCCGCCTGAAGAATGCGCACGCTGGATGGCGGTATTCCTCAAATCCACCTCTGACCATCCACGCAACCAGATGCGACTGGACCTGACCCGTCAGACCCTGATGGTAGAGGGCATCAATACCGATATTTATCTGGCCAGCGGCAAAAGCAAGCTGGAGCAGATGTGGAAAACCCTCCAGTTTGGAGACTACACCGCTTTTTACCTGGCCATGGCCTACGAGGTGGATCCCAGCATCACACCGGCCATAGATGGGTTGAAGCAAGCCATGAAATAAGATCTGCACAAAAAGAGAAAATTCCCCTTTTTATTGACAAAGCCTCGAAATTAATTACACTTGCAGGCAGAGGAAAAATGTCCCCCAGAAAGATCTTGCACCTCGACCTCGATGCCTTCTTTTGCGCCTGCGAAGAACTGAAAAACCCTTCGTTGGCTGGTAAACCGTTTGCCGTGGGCGGCCAGGCCGGGCACAGGGGAGTGATCTCTTCCTGCTCTTACCCTGCCCGTAAGTTGGGCGTCCATTCTGCCATGCCCACCGGTCAGGCGTTGCGCCTGTGCCCCAATTTGATCTTGATCTCCGGTCACCATGCTGATTATGGCAGCCAATCCAGACGGGTGATGAGCATTTTAGGAGATCTGACGCCGCTGTTGGAGCAAGTCTCAATCGATGAGGCATTCATGGATGTGTCTGACCTGCCGCAGCCGCTGGAAGAAATTGCCAGAATCTTGCAAGCGCGGGTGTGGGCAGAGACGAAACTGCCCTGTTCCATCGGCGGGGCCAGCAATAAACTGGTGGCCAAGGTGGCTACAGACACAGGCAAAGCTCGTAGCAAGCATGAGGGTTATCCGCGCGCCATCCTCATCGTGGCGCCTGGAACTGAAGCTGAATTCCTGGCACCGTTGCCCGCCAAAGCCATGTGGGGAGTAGGCCCAAAAATGGAGATCGCCCTGGCAAACCTGGGCATCAAGACCCTGGGCGAGCTGGCCAGCTACCCCGCTGATCTGCTGGAAAAGCATTTTGGCAAGTACGGCAAAGAACTGGCAGAGCGGGCCAGGGGGATGGACGAACGCCCGGTTGTCACCGAATACGAGACCAAGTCGGTGAGCCAGGAGATCACCTTTGATCGCGATACCAATGACCTGGAAGAACTGCGTCAGACCCTGCGCTATCTCTCTGAAAAGGTAGGGTTCCGCCTGCGTCAGGGGGAGGTTTGCGGTAAAGTGGTGCGTCTCAAATTGCGTTGGTCCGATTTTTCTACCCATACCCGCCAGGTATCTTTACCCCAACCCACCGACCAGGATGGCGTGATCCTGGAGACAAGCACGAAGTTGCTGGAAGCCTTGTGGGAGGGGGATCGTCCCGTGCGTTTGATAGGAGTGGGGGTGGCCGGTTTGGCCCCTCGAACGCATCAGATGAGCCTGTTTGACACACCCAACGAGAAAGAGCGTCGCTTGCTCACCGCACTGGATGAACTACACGAAAAATTCGGCAAGCGTTCCGTTATAAGTGGCGACAGGGTGGAGAAAAATCGACCCAAGAAATAGCAATTAGGTTCGCAAAACCCTGATAGAATTGTGCAATCTTTGAAATTTTCGGGTGCAGATGAACGGGTTTATTACAGAATCGGTCAGCAAGCTTTCAGACGGCATCGGTAATTCGATCCGTCTTCTGTCGCTTTACCTGGTTACCACCTTGCTGGTCGTACCCATCAATACCTTTTTTTATCGCATCGGTGTGTTGATCTATCTGTTTGTTTTGCTGGCCATGGCCGTATTTGAACTGCAACGCTCTCTGACCGCGCGTACATCAGACCCTAAGCGCGCCTGGAGTGGCATGGCGGCTGGAATTTACTTCTGGCAAGTCATCCGCTTTGCCGCCCAATTGGATGCCATCCATATCTTTCAGCAGAGCGGCATCATTTTTTGGATCATGGTTGTTTTGATCACGGCAAGCTTATGGAAAAAATTTTTGCCCATAGGCTTACGTACAGCCACTCTCACGTTGCTTTCGTGTTGGCTGGGAAAGATCTATGTATTGGGTTTTGCGTTCTTAGAAAACTGGTCACCGATCGTCGTGTTTGGCTACCAGGCGATTCGGTATATTTGTGGGGTGGGAGGATTATTTATTCTGGTGTACATCCTCTTTAAAAGCGAGAATGCCGCCAACCGAAGTTATGCGGCAATTCTGTTTTTTGCAAGTTTGTTGTTCCTCTTTTTACTCTTTTAATATTATTAATTTCCTCGATTGAATTATTAATTAAAAATATTTCGGATCATATGCCTACTAAAGATTTCTAATTTTCGTAGTCTTGGAGATTTATATAAACTATGGATCATATCTTTGATACTATTTTGGTCTTAGCGGTTTTCTTGCTTCCAGTCTTACTCGGATATTTATTAATTCGGCATTATTTTGACATTTTAAAAAGTGGTCAGAGCATTACAATTAGCAAAAGTCATCCAATGGAATATGGAAAAGGGATGGAGGTAGGATTTCTTAAAGGAAAACAAGCGAAAAAAGATGCAAGAACTTATTTGATTTACGGAATTGTCATTCTCTCTTTTTCATTGCCTATTCTTTTGTTAGTGGTTTACAAAATACTTGTAAATTTGTTTTAAGCGGATAAAAAATTGGAAATAATGAAGTCCTAAATTTCATTCTATTAACTCGATTTGTGGGATA
>JAYFNV010000069.1:0-31484 GCA_034933225.1 Anaerolineaceae bacterium
AATTGATCATCGAGGTGGATGGCGGCATCAGCGCTGAAACTATCAAAGCCTGCTGTGATGCCGGCGCCAGCGCTTTTGTGGCTGCCACGGCCATCTTTAAATATCCGCAAGGAATTCCAGCCGGGATTCAGGCTTTACGCAATTCAAGTTGTTAAAACAAAAATACGGCTCGAGGCCGTATTATTGTCGAAGAAAAGTTACTACTTGCTGCTTTTTGCCATGGTACGAATGCATTTGGCGCAAAGAACTTTCTGAACCTTGCGACCTTCTTCGACCACAGTTACTTTTTGCAGATTGGGCTTGAAAGAACGATTGGTTGCTCTCAAGGAAAAGCTGCGGTTATGACCGAAAGTTGTTGTTTTGCCACAGGAATCGCACTTTGCCATTTTAGGAATCCTTTCCTTACAATTATTGCAAAATTGGGTAAAATAATGGGTGACTGCAACCCATCCAAGCAAGATGCGATTGTATCACAAACCGTATCTTTTTTCAAGAATCGCTGTTATAAACAGAAGGATAAAAAACATGAGCACAGTGAACAATCCTCTTGGTAGTATCTATATCTCACATCGAGCGCTTGCATCGATCGCTTACCATACCACACTCGAATCTTACGGCGTGGTTGGTCTGGCAGCAAAGAATATTTACGAAGGTCTCACTCAGGTCCTCACCCGAGACCCCCAATTAGGCGTTGATGTTGACTTCAAAGAGTCAGCCGTCGTAATTGACCTGTATGTCATCGTTGAATACGGGGTTCGTATCACTTCTGTCGCCACCAGCATCTCAGAGAACGTCAAATATCGGATTGAAAAAGATACCGGACTTTCAGTGGACCGTGTCGATGTTCATATCCGTGGATTACGCATCAGTAATTCTGATTGAAAATCACGATAAATTTGGAGCGCTATGAGCAATGAATCCACCTTAACCGGAGTCACCCCAGACACCGGCACCTCACGGGATATCACATCCATTAACGGCCAAGATTTAAAGAAACTTGTTGAATCTGCACTTGCCTGGCTCAAGAATAACCAACAGATCGTCAACTCTTTGAACGTTTTCCCGGTCCCCGATGGTGATACTGGCACCAATATGCTGCTCACCATGCAGGCCGCTTACAACGAAGTCCTTAATTCTAAAGAGACCAATATTGGCAAGATGGCCAAGGATGTTGCCCAGGGTGCCCTGATGGGTGCGCGCGGTAACTCTGGGGTGATCCTTTCCCAGATATGGCGTGGATTCGCCCGCGGTCTGGATACCCTGCCAGAGATGGATTCATCCACCTTTGTCCATGCTATTATTGAAAGCCGAAATACAGCTTACAAAGGGGTGGTCCGACCTGTTGAAGGCACCATCCTCACCGTCATCAAAGATGTCTCCCTCGCAGTAGAAGAAGCCAGCGCCAATACTCAGAATCTGATCGAACTGTTGGAAGTGGCTGTGAACGCTGCTGATGTTTCCGTAAAAAACACCCCCGAACTTCTTCCTATCCTCAAAACTGCCGGTGTCGTAGATTCCGGCGGTAAAGGGCTATTCTACCTGCTGGAAGGCATGCTGCGCATGGTCAAAGGCCAGCCGCTTGAAGGCGTCGCAGCCAATGTTCAGCATATCTCTGCCATGAACCTGGAAGATACCTTTGATGCTGTTGAAGAAGGTCAGGATGTAGAAGTGGTGGTTGATTTCCAACCTCATAAAGAATTGAATCTGGAGCTTTTTTACCAAGAACTTTCCAAGATGGGTACCTCCATCCAGGTCGGCGAAGGCGATGGCATGTACCGTATGCACATCCATGTGGAAGACGGCCGCCAGGAAGAACCGGTCCAGTATATTGCCAGTATTGGCACATGGACCAAGATCGCCATGGAAAACCTGCGCGCCCAAATGGAAAAAGAGAAATCTTCCAAACCAGCCTATGAACTGCATCAGATCGACCCTGGTCAGATCGCTGTCGTAGCTGTCTCTCCCGGCGAGGGCATCTCCAAAATCTTTGCCAGCCTGGGCGTTGCTGCTATCATCACCGGCGGCCAGACTATGAATCCAAGCACCGAGGAGATCCTCAAATCCTTTGAAGACCTCCCCACAGATCGCATCATTATTTTGCCGAACAACAAGAACATCATTCTGGCGGCTGATACTGCCAAGAATTTGAGCGTCAAAGAAGTGCGCGTCGTTCCCAGCCGCAACATTGCTCAGGGCCTCTCAGCACTTTTACGCCTGGACCCGGAAGGTGAACTCGATTCTGTTTTTGATGAAATGAAAGAATCGATCAACGAGGTGGATTGCGGCGAAGTCACCATTGCCACCCGCACAGTTGAAATTGACGGCGTCCATGTGGAAGAAGGCAAGATCATCGGCCTGTTTAACGGCAAGCTGGTCGTTGCCAATGAAGATGTTGAACATGCCGCCCTTGACCTGCTAAACAAGATGAACGTGACCGAAAAAGAGCACATCACTATTTTCTACGGCGATAATATCACACAGACTGAAGTGGAACCGATTGTGGAAAACCTTGAAAAAGCTTTCCCGACCATTGAGTTTGAGGTCCACGATGGTGGCCAACCGCATTATTACATGATCCTAAGCGTCGAATAAGCATGACCTCAACCTGCATCGTCACAGACAGCTCAGCGCAATTCACCCAACCTGGCCTACCGGGCAAGCAATGCCTGAAGGTATTGCAGCACGGTCTGTGGAACGTTGCAGATCAACGCGCAGCCCTACCCAAAGTGGCTGATTTTCCCAAAAACATTACCACGGATTTTCATCCGCAAATATTTTCTCCCTCTGAGGACGAAATATTTGATCTGATCTCCACATCTCTTCCCCTGTACGATGAGATCTACATTCTTCTCCTCTCTAAAGAGATCAGCCCGCTTTACAGCCGGGTGGAAAAATCGGTTGCCACCTTACATGGCAGGGCCAACTTGCATCTCATCGATTCACAGAACACCTCCGCCGGTCTTGGTTTGTTGGTGCAATACGCTGCCACCCTTATAGCGAAAGGTCTGCCTGCGGAGGAAGTAGAAAGATCCCTTCGCCTGATGGTAACGCACATTTACACCATTTTCTGCACCCCTTCTCTCTCTTACCTGCACAATGCTGGTATTTTAGATGTTGGCCAGGCAGCAGTTGGCGATATGATGGGATTGTTCCCCCTCTTTGTTTTGGAAGAAGGCAAAGTAAACCCGTTGCAGAAGGTTAAGAACCTTCGCAGCGTGATGGAATACTTCATCGAGTTTGTAGATGAATTTGATGACCTCGCCCATATCGCCCTCATTCAGCCTACCACGCCAATACAGAGCGAGACCAAGATCCTCCACCAACACGTGAGTGAGTTCTTTGAAGAAACCACTTACACTGAGCATTCAATCAATGCCTTCACGGCTTCTTTGTTGGGTCCACGCGGATTCGGCATGGCAGTGATGGACAATCCGGCCTAAAAAAGAAATAATGTTCGATTCTTTGCGGTAAAATAGACCTATGCCTGCATCTATCGACAAACTCCTTAAGATCCTTCAGCTTGAAGGCAACCAATTCTTTTACTCAGACCGCGCCATTATTGGCGGCCTGGAAAAATTGCTGCCCACCTGGTTTCAAGAAGCCACCACTGATCATCTTTCCGACGAGATCAAAACCCAGATCAGTGATGCGCTTGGGAAATATTCCTCCCTTTCGCCTGTCGAACGTCATCAAAAGGTGACGGCGCTGGCATTATTTTTAAAAAACACTTACCCGGATGATCTGCGCATTGCCAAATCTGAAGCCATCATCGCCAAGACAGTGGCCAAAGACTTGCCCCCCGTGCAGCCTCCTACCCGGCGCGAAGAATCTAGGCCATCAACATCCACCCCTGCAGCCAAACCGCAAACCTATTCCCCGCCAGCTCAAACTATGCCTACCGGCCCCGGGCTTGGGTTGGATGCCCCCATCACCGTTATAAATGGTGTGGGTAAAGAAACCGCCAAAAAATATCAAAATATCGGCGTTAAGACGCTGGGAGATCTGCTTTATTATTTTCCACGTCGCTATGACGATTACAGCCAACTCAAGACCATCAACCGCCTGCAATATGGGGATGAATTGACCATTATTGCAACGGTTCAAAGTGCCTCAAGCGTCAACATCAAGAACAAAAACCAATCTCGTATCGAAGTTGTCGTCAGTGACGGCACCGGCTTTTTGCGGCTGGTCTTTTTCCGCTTTGGTCAGGATGTGGCACGTTACTACGAAAATCAGTTTAAACACGGCGTCCAGTTGGTCATTTCTGGCAAAGTAGAAATGTACCTGGGGCGCCTGCAGATGCGCAACCCTGAATGGGAATTGCTGGACCGCATTCACCTCAACACCAACGGCATCATCCCGGTCTACCCGCTTACTGCCGGGTTGACCCAAAATGAAGTCCGCAAAGACATTCATCAGGTCATCAATTTCTATTCCAATAAAGTGCCCGATTTCATGCCCGTAGAAACCAAACGGGCTGCCAACCTCATTGACCTGCCGGTGGCGCTGCATCAGATCCATTACCCAAATAATCACGACCTGCTCAACTCTGCCCGTGAACGCCTGGCCTTTGATGAGTTCTTCATGCTGCAGTTGGGTGTTTTACAGCAGAAAAAGAACTGGCAATCTGGAGATGCGGCAAAATACACTGTTTCAGATGAAGTCTTTGATTCTCTTACTTCACATTTACCTTACGAGTTGACCAACGCCCAAAAGCGTGCTCTCACAGATATTCGCCAGGATCTGAATTCTGGCAAACCCATGAACCGATTGTTGCAAGGGGATGTCGGCTCCGGCAAGACCGTGGTCGCAGCCCTGGCAGCTTCCATCATTGCCAGTGCAGAAGCTCAGAGTGCCATAATGGCCCCTACCAGCATCCTGGCGGAACAGCATTATCAGACCCTGGTAAAACTGACCACGGCCATGGGTGAAACCAGCCCCATCCAGCCGGATGCCGTCAAGCTGCTGACTGGAGATACCTCCAAAGCCGAGCGCGAATTGATCAACACGGGACTGCAGGATGGTTCCATTAAGCTGCTCATCGGTACGCACGCTCTTATTGAAGACCCCGTGCAGTTCAAACATCTCCAGTTTGTGGTGATCGATGAACAACACCGTTTTGGTGTGGCGCAACGTGCCGCTCTACGTCAAAAAGGCGAGACCCCGCATCTATTGGTCATGACCGCCACCCCCATTCCGCGCTCGCTGGCCCTCACGCTTTACGGAGATCTGGACCTTTCTGTGATGGATGAACTCCCAGCGGGCCGTCAACCCGTTGAAACGCATGTGCTTCATCCGTTGGAACGTGAACGCGCCTATGAAATGATCCACGCCCAGGTTAAAAAAGGATTTCAGGCGTTCATTATCTATCCGCTCATCGAAAAGACTGAGAACAGCAGCGAAGAAGTAAAAGCTGCCGTTGATGAACATGACCTGCTGCAAAAAACCATCTTCCCAGACCTCAAACTTGGGTTACTGCATGGCCGTATGAAACCAGATGAAAAAGAAGCGGTAATGAAGCAATTCCGCGAAAAAGAATTCCATATCCTCATTTCCACCACCGTTGTAGAAGTGGGCGTAGATGTTCCCAATGCCACTATTATGCTCATTGAAGGCGCCAACCGCTTTGGTCTTGCCCAATTGCATCAATTGCGCGGCCGTGTGGGTCGTGCGGGCAATCAATCGTATTGTCTGCTCATCCCAGACACCGAGGACGCACTTGAGAATGAACGCCTGGTCGTCATGACCGAAACCAATGACGGCTTTGTGCTGGCCGAAAAAGATCTGCAGCAGCGTGGCCCTGGTGACTTCATCGGCTCGCGTCAATCTGGCTTCGCAGAGCTTCGCCTTGCCAGTATTTCAGATATCAAGACCATCGAAAAATCCCGCTCACTGGCGGCTTCCCTGTTTGAGAGCGACCCAGATCTTTCCAAACCCGACCATGCGCTGCTCAAAAATCAATTAACCGAGTTTTGGAAATCTACTTCTACTGACTTAAGTTAAGGACAATAACCAAATGATACGTGCTGTATTTCCCGGTTCGTTCGATCCGATCCACAACGGGCATATTGACATCGCCAAACGTGCCGCAAGATTGGTGGATGAATTAGTGATCGCTGTTTACGACAAACCACTCAAGAATTTTCTTTTTTCACCAGAAGAACGTCTGCATTTTGTTAGTGAAGTCTTTAAAGATCACCCCAAGATCAAAGTTACTGGCTATTCAGGTCTGACAGTAAAATACTGCAAGAGCATTGATGCCCAGGTGATCGTGCGTGGCCTGCGCGTCTTTTCCGATTTCGAATATGAATTCCGTATGGCGCTGGCAAACCATCGTCTTGAGAGAGATGTGGAAGTCCTTGCCCTCATCACCAGTGAGGAAACAACCTTCCTCTCCTCATCCACCGTTCGTGAGATCGCATCTTTGGGCGGAGATGTCTCTTCCATGGTCCCGCCTATTGTTGAAGCTGGTTTAAAAAAACGCTTTTTAGAACTTGGGGATGACCATCCCATCGTTCCCTCGCAAAGCATGCGGGATTAGTTCATAAAATATTTCGCCCAAAAAAGGAGTCACAATTTACTTGTGGCTTCTTTAATTTATTGTAAAATTTTTATACATCGTAAAACTCAGGAGGGAAAATGAAAAAGACATTGTCTTCGCTCATCGCCATTTGCTTGATCTGTACCTTCATCGCATCCTGCTCCATTCTCGCCACCCCCACACCGGCGCCTACAAGCACGCCTACGGCCACTGAGAACCTCTCAGCCACACAGACTGTGCAGAAAGCGAATCAGAGGGCCACCCAGACGGCATCCGTGCCCACGCTCACGCCCACCCCACCGGGAGTGCTCTATTTCCAAGATTTCTCCAACAGTAGTTCAAACGATTTTCCTGTCTATGCAGAGGCGGATAGTTCCCGTTCCATCAAGGATGGGGCTTATGTGATCAGTGCCACTGACGACAGCAAGATCTACTGGTCATTTGGGGCGAAATCATTCTCAAACGGCATCCTCAGCGTGGATGTGAAATCACTGGAAGGAACACTCCAGGGGACAAGCGCCAACATCCTGTGGCGTTATTCAGAACTGGCCGGCAACAGTTATTTTTATCTGTTTGGATTCTACAATGATGGCGCTTACTTCGTTCAGAAATACTCTAAGGGCAATTGGACGACTTTGATCAATAATTCGTATTCAAAAGCGTTCAAACCTCAGGGCGAGACCAATAACATCAAAATTGCTTATTACGGCGAAACTGCCAAATTCTTTGTCAATGATGTTTACCTGAACAGCATTACTGACTCCTCCTTCAAGATCGGAAAAACGGGGTTGGCTGTTTCAATGGACCGCGGAATAACCACCCTTTCAAAATTTGCCTTTGATAATGTGGTGGTTTACGAATATTCGGAAAACAGTGATTATTTACCACAGATCCCCGATGCAACTGCCACCCCGGTTGCTCAAAATGTACCCACAAATGCGCCAACTGCTGCTTCAACCGCCAAACTGGATATCACCATCAAAGTATTCAACAACTGTGATACGGTTCAAAATGTCATTTTTCAGGGCCCCACTTATTTGAAGTACAAGAACATTCAGCCAGGACAAACCCAGGAAATGCAAGCAGCCCGTGGTACTTACACATATACATCAGATTGTTGTGGAGTTGAATCCAAAGAACTGACGGTTTCAGTGTGGACGTTAACGCTTTGTTATAAAAAATGATCTGGTCCGTTCAAATCTGCAACTGCTTTGTTTCATTCGTCAGTTTATCCAGTAAAATTAGCAATATGTTGCCCACGGATTCGGTCCAAATTTTGCAACGAAAAATACACGAAATGCTTGTATAATTTGATTGCAGGAGAATGTTATGGACATATTGCATCTGGTTGATCGCCTTGAAGAATTATTCAATGAAAGCCGTCCGATCTGGTTTACCCACAGCGTCGTGATGGATGAAGATCGCTTACTCGATCTGATCGATCAGATGCGCGTTTCCATTCCGGACGAGATAAAGAAATCCCAGCAACTGGTAGCGCAGAAAGACCGCATGCTGGCCCAGGCGCAGGAAGAAGCCAATCGCACCCTTGCCCTGGCCCGTGAAAAAGCAGATAAGATGGTGGAAAAAGACCCCATCACAGAAGCTGCTCAGGTTCGCGCTGATCAGATCATCGCCCAGACCCGCCAGGAATGTGACCAGATGAAGCTGGATGCAGATGAATACATCCGCCAATCTTTGCTAAATTTCCAGGCCGAACTGGATGCGCTGACCCGACAGGTAAAAAATGGCATCCTCACCATTGAAACAAACCGCAGAGAACCCAAAGAACCCCAAAGCTGAAATCCTATTTGCAAACCTGACTCGAAATTCAAAAACTGAATTTCGAGTCTTTTTATTTAACCTTGTACAAGGTTAATCCCCTCTTGATGGAATATGTATAATTAAGACATGGAATGTACAAATTTTGGAGGGAGTAGAGGATGAACGTAAAAATCGTTACCGACAGTTCTTGTGACCTTCCGCAAACTGTGCTTGAAAAGTATGACATTAGTGTCGTGCCCCTATATATCAATTTTCCTGACCAGAGCCTGCTAGATGGCGTAGAGATCAGTCGCAAGGCATTCTATGAACGGTTGCCTCAAACTGTACCGCCGCCCACTACCTCAGCTCCGGCCATTGGGTCTTTCGCCAAAAAATACCAGGAATTGATCGAGAAAGGCGCGGAAGCGGTTCTATCCATCCACATTTCGTCAGTGCTGAGTGGCACCGTCAATGTGGCCAGCCTGGCTGCGGAATCCCTGCAGAATGCCATGGTGAAGACCTTCGATGCTGGTCAATTGAGCATCGGTACCGGCCTGGTGGTGGAAGCCGCTGCCAAAGCCGCCGCAGCCGGCAAGAACCTGGATGAGATCCTGGAAGAAGTAAAAAGCCTGGCTTCCAGAACCTATACATTTGCCGCAGTGGATACGCTGAAGTATTTGCAGCGTAGCGGCCGCATCTCTCACCTTACCTCTTCGCTTGGAAGCCTGTTGCAGATCAAACCGATCTTACAGATGAGCCAGGGCAAGGTAAAGATGGGCATTTCCAGAACCATCAACGGGTCTGTCAAACAATTACTCAGCATTCTCAAAGAGTTAGGGGCTGTAGAACAACTTAACCTGGTGCATTCCAATGCACCAGAACGTGCCCAGATGCTTTATGAGACCGCCAAAGAATACTTCCCGCAAGGCAAAGAGCCATTCATTGTGGATATCACTCCTGTTCTTGGAGCCCATGTTGGCCCCGGCATCTTTGGCTTCGTTGCCGTCAAACAAGAATAAAACTATTAGAGGTGAATATGAGTTTCTTTCAGATCTATCTGGCCGGCGCAGGGATCATCTTTGCGCTGATGGTATCGCTTTGGCTGGTCAGCCTGTTGTTGAAAAATTCCAGCATTGTGGATATCTTTTGGGGTCTTGGTTTTGTCCTGGCGGGCTGGCTTTACTTTGTACTCACCCCAGACGGGTTTCTGCCCCGCCAATTGCTCCTGATGGCAATCGCTTCCATTTGGGGGTTAAGGCTGTTCCTGCATATTCTGCTGCGTAACTGGGGTACCCCTGAGGATTTTCGCTACCAAAAAATGCGTAAGGAAGGCGGCGCCAACTGGTGGATCATCAGCCTGCTCAAAGTATTTCTGCTGCAAGGCGCACTCATGTGGCTGATCTCTTCTCCCCTCCTGGCCGCTCAGTTCTACCTGAAGAGCCCTCAATTGACCGTTCTCGACTTTATTGGGCTGGCTGTTTGGCTGATCGGCTTTTTCTTCGAAACCGTGGGGGATCTGCAGTTAACAGCGTTCCGTAAAGACCCTGCCAATAAGGGCAAATTGCTCAATACAGGTGTCTGGCGCTATACCCGCCACCCCAATTATTTTGGTGATGCAGCACAGTGGTGGGGTTTTTACCTCATCGCACTGGCCGCCGGTGGCTGGTGGACCGTTTTCAGCCCGGTGATCATGACACTGTTCCTCATCAAAGTGTCCGGTGTTGCCCTGCTAGAAAAGACCCTCACCAGCAGCAAACCTGGTTATGCTGAATATATTGCCTCCACCAGCGCGTTTATCCCCTGGTTCCCCAGGCAAAGTGGTTCAAAGGAAGAAAAATGAAAATAATCCGCGTCATATCTGCTCTTGGTATTCTAGCCATGACAGGCATCATTCTGTACGCTTTCATTTATGGCAATTTTGCCGTCGAAGGTTCAAAATTACTTTCCTTGTCATGGGGTATTGTCTCGATGGTCGATCTGTATGTTGGATTCACCTTGTTTTCAGCCTGGATCGTCTTCCGAGAAAAATCCCTGCCGGTTGCCATCATTTGGGTATTCTTTATGATGACTCTGGGCTTCTTTACAGGCAGCCTGTACATGTTCGTAAATACCTTTTCCAGCAACAATGATTGGAGAAAATTCTGGCTCGGCAAGCACGCCTGATATTCAGACTTGTTAACTCTTATTTACCCCGTGGCAAGGATCACTTATTGGTATAATTGCCCCAAGATGAAAAATCAACTTTCCAGGCGAGACTTCTTAAAACTGAGTGCCCTCAGTTTGGCGGGTCTCGCCTTCCGACCCACTTATAACTTCGGCGAGCTGCTGGATGGGGAGAACCTTGCCCGTGTCACCATCGAATCTGTCAGTGTTTACAGCCAACCAGACGAAGACAGCACCATTAAATTCCAACGCTACCGTGATGAGATCTTTCACATTTACTCTGAGGTGATCTCAGACAAGAAGCCCACCTATAATCCTCTTTGGTACAAAGTGTGGGGAGGATATATCCATTCCGCCCACACCCAACGCGTTCAAGCCAAACTTAACCCGGTCATTTCAGATCTGAGTGAAGGGCTTCACGCTGCAGAAATCACTGTGCCATATTCCATCAGCTATATGCAGCGTAAAGCCAATGATTGGACCGAGCTTTACCGGCTGTATTATTCCACCAATCACTGGGTCACCCAGGTGGTAGAAGGACCGGATGGCGAACCCTGGTACCGTATCAAAGACGAGATGCTCATGGCAGATTCGCTGGATTACTATGTTCCCGCCTGCCACGTGCGCCTGATCCCGGATGACGAGATGACCCCCATCTCCCCCGATGTCCCGCTTGGACAGAAAAAAGTGGAAGTCTCTCTTGAAAAACAGGAGCTCACCGCCTACGAAAATTCCAAAGTGGTCCTCAAGACCAAGATCTCCTCAGGATTGAATTACCACCCCGTCGGTGAGATCAGTTGGCTGACCCCCACCGGTACCTTCTACGTGCAGAACAAAATGTTTTCCAAACACATGGGCGGTGGGCAGCTTTCCACTGACCTGGAAGCCTATATCCTTCCTGGCGTATCCTGGGTCTCCTTCTTTGAGCCGGTGAACGGGGTTGCCTTCCACGGGACTCACTGGCACCACAATTTTGGGGTGCAGATGAGTCACGGTTGTGTAAATTTGAAAACCGAAGAAGCCAAATGGCTTTACCGCTGGTTGACCCCCGCTGCAGAAAATAATGTAATGAGTACCATTGGTTATGGTACCCAGGTGGACGTGTTCTAACCCAGATCTTTTGGTGTGGGATTCCCTACAAATTCGATAAAGACCTGATTGCCCAACAGCCGGCCCTGTTCTGATAGACGGAGTCGGTCTTGTTTTTGTGGATGCCGTTCCAATAATCCATGTTTTTGAAGGTCATTGATTTGTTTTCTGAATACAGAATCCATGCTTTTACCAAAGCGGCTGAAGAAATCGGTTTCAGAAATCCCTTCCTCGGTTAACCTTAAGCCGATCATCATGAATTCTTGCATCAAATCCCATGCCTCCAACTCAGATATTGATTCCGCAGCCGGCCAGTTGGATCCTGCCGTTTTGACTCGGTTGATGTAGTTGGGGATGGAGGGCACATTGGTGGTACGAACTCCTTTGATAAATCCGCTCGCGCCCGTGCCAAAGCCAAAATAAGGATGAAACTGCCAGGTGTGCAGGTTATGCTGGCAGCGCGCATCCAGACCATCAGGTCGGTTCAACGCCCAATTGGAGATCTCGTACTGGCTGTACCCGCGCCCACCCAAAAACGCACCTGCAAGCTCGTACATCTCGGCCACCGTCTCTTCATCGATCTCGGGCAGCAATCCATGCTCATACCACCGTTTGAAAGGCGTCCCGTCTTCAATGATCAGCGAATACAGCGAAATATGGTCGATTCTGAAGCTGCTGGCCAGTTCCAGAGTGTTTTGCCAGCTTTCCAAACTTTGACCCGGAATTCCAAAGATCAGATCCAGATTGATGTGTTTTATGCCCGCTAATTCGCTCCACAACACTGCGTTGACGACGTCTCTTAATTGATGCTGGCGGTTGAGCGTCACCAGGTCTTGCGTATTGGCCGATTGCATGCCAAAGCTCATGCGGTTCACGCCCAGCCCGGCCAGACCCTGCAGGTATTCCTGCGTTACCGTACCCGGGTTCGCCTCGATGGTGATCTCTGCGTCAGGCAAAATTTGAAACGCGGTACGCATTGAACCAAAGATTTCTGCAAACTGATCCAGACTCAGCAGAGAGGGCGTCCCCCCGCCAAAGAAGATGGTGTCGATGCGAACATCTTCAGAAGTACGCTTCCCCACCCCTTCCATCTCTTGACACAGGCTCTTGACATATGCCGGCATCAGTCTGGAAAGACCTGTAAATGTGTTAAAATCACAATATCCGCATCTTTGGCGGCAAAAGGGAATGTGTACGTACAGTCCGGTTTCAGTCATCAGGATTGTAGAATAACACAATCCATATCGCGAAGCAAAGGAAAAAAGGCATTAATCCCTGTGGTATAATGCGCCTTTCAAGTGAGAAAAAAAATATGACCCCAGAAAAACCAAACACTTCACCAACAAAAGTTTGTCCCACTTGTGGGACTCGATTAAGTGAAAATGCAACTCGATGTCTGGTCTGCGGCAGAAACTTTACGCCCAGCGCCAAACCGGCTCAATCCAACCCGGTAGAAAGCCCGCGCCTGCCCGAACTGAAGCTCAGCCTACCGTTGGCGCTTGGCCTGATCGTAGGTATCCTCATCCTTGGGGCTGCCATCGTTTTCTTCATTTTGAAGGGAACCGACAAGTTGGCAGCACCCACCGCCACCCCCACCGTTTCTCCGACCCCGACCAATACCGTTACCCCTCGCCCCACAGAAGAGCCCACTCTGGGTCCTACTTTTACTCCGCTTGCCCCAATTGAGTACGTGGTCAAAGCGGGTGACCTGTGCAGCTCTCTGGCTGCCACCTATAACGTCTCCATCACCAGCATTGAGCAGTTGAATAACCTCTCTTCTGATTGTGTCCTCACAGAAAACCAGAAGCTCCTCATTCCGCAGCCGACCCCCACCCCAACCTCCATGCCGACTGCTACGCTGAGCCCGGCTGAGGCCACTGAATCTGCCTGCGGAACCCTGGAGTACGAGGTTCAGGAAAATGATACTCTCAGCTCCATTGCTGCAAATTACAGCATCGCCATTGACTCCATCAAAACATTCAACAAAATGAGTTCGGATATTGTCTGGCCAGGCATGTATTTAAGTCTGCCGTTGTGCCAACGTCTGCCAACTGAGGGTCCCACACCCACCCCCACCACACCGCCACCCTATCAGGCTCCCAGCCTGCTCTTGCCCGTGGATGGTATTGTCTACTCCAACATTACTGACTCCATCACCTTACAATGGTCATCTGTCGGCACCTTGCGCGATAACGAAGCCTATCAGGTCACCATTGAAGATGTCACCTCAGGCGGCACTGTTCGCAACGTCCAGTATGTCACCGATACCAAACTCACCGTCCCTGCCAGCCTGCGCCCGCTGGATAACACCAGCCATATCTTCCGCTGGTGGGTCATCGCAGCCCGTCAATCTGGTTCCAATACCGATGGCACTCCCATTTATGAGACCAACGGCGCCACCAGTGAAATGCGCGTCTTTGGATGGGCCGGCACCAGTACCGGTACCACCGCCACCCAGACCAAGTAAAAAACTTTCAAGTTAAAAACAACAGGCCGTGATGAAAAATCACGGCCTGTTCTCTTATTCTTCCAAAAAGTGCAGAGCCTGTATGGCAGCGGCTGCGCCCATCCCTGCTGAGGTCACCACCTGCTTGTAGGTGGAATCTGCCACCTCGCCGGCAGCGAAAACCCCTGCCACGCTGGTTTGCAGCTTACCATCGATCTTCAAGTAGCCGCGCTCATCCATCTCCAGTTGACCCTGGTACAACTGGGTGTTGGGGGAATGTCCCACAAAGATAAATGCGCCATCGCAGGCGAATTCGCTCTCTGCACCGGTTTTCACATTGCGCAGTTTGAGTGCGGTCACTTTATCAGTGCCAACAACGCTCTCCGCCACAGAATCCAGGATGGTGGTGATCTTTTCATTGTCATGCAGACGCTTCTGCAAGATTGCCCCTGCCCTAAAGGCATCGCGGCGGTGAATGACCGTCACCTTGGTGGCAAAACGGGTCAAAAAGAGGGCTTCTTCCAGAGCGCTATCGCCGCCGCCGATGACGGCCACCTCTTTCCCCTTGAAGAACCACCCATCACAGGTGGCACAATAGGAGACTCCCTTGCCAGTGAGCAGTTCTTCACCGGGGATGTTCAGGTGCACCGGGCTGGCCCCAGTGGCCAGGATCAGCGTCTCTGCCAGGTACTCTTTGCCATAGGTGGAGACCTTGAAAGGCCGTTTAGAAAGATCCACCGCGGTCACAGAATCGTATTCCATGCGCGCACCAAATCTCTCAGCCTGTTTCTGAAAAACTTCACCCAGTTGTGAGCCGCCAATCCCATCCAGAAAACCGGGATAATTTTCAATTGTGTTGGTTAAAGAAGCCTGTCCACCCAGTTCCATACCGGTCAGAACCAGCGGGTTCAGTTCAGCGCGGGCAGCGTAAAGTGCCGCCGATAACCCGGCCGGGCCGGCCCCAATGATGATCACCTTTTCGTTCTGTTGGTTTACTTCTGTCATATGCAAATCCTGTCTCTATTCAGCTACTTTATCAGTAATTTCCAGTGCCGCATCGATCACAGCAAACCCTTCGGCCAATTGTTCGGGGGTAATGATCAGCGGTGGAATCAATAAGATTGTATGCCAGTGCGTATAAACGAACACGCCATGATCCAGACAATACTTTTTCAGGGCGTTCATTTCAGCACTGCTCTTGCCAAACGGTGAGAGAGCTTCGTGGGTCTTGCGGTTCTTAACCACTTCGATGATGCCAAACAGGCCAATGGAGCGAACTTCCCCCACAGAGGGGTGCCTGTCCAGCAATTCAGCCAGCATATCGGCCATTACCTTGCCGGTCTCTTTAGCTTTCTCTACCATGTGATCTTGCTGCATGGCCTGGATGGTAGCGACTGCCGCCGCCAGAGAGATGGGATGGCCGTTGTAAGTAAGCCCGCCTTCAAAGACCTTCTCATTGAACGTAGCGGCGATCTCAGGCCGCATGGCCACACAGCCCAGCGGAGCGTAGCCTGAGGTCAGACCTTTGGCCATGGTCATGATGTCGGGTTTGACGTTCCAATGGTTTACGGCAAACCATTCACCGGTGCGGCCAAAGCCGCTCATTACCTCATCAGCGATGAGCAAAATGTGATACTTATCGCACAACGCACGCACGCCCTGCATATACCCGTCTGGCGGAATGATGATGCCATTGGTGCCTGTGACAGATTCGATCATCACAGCCGCGATCGAATCAGGACCTTCGTATTGGATGATCTCTTCCAGGTGGTTCAGATAATCTTGTGTGAACTCGGCTTCGCTGATATCCGGATTGGTCCTGTGAAAAGTAGAGCGATAGCGGTAGGGATCCAGGAAATGGACCACTCCCGGCATTACTGTGGGTTCCCAGGCCAGTCGGCGCGGATCACCTGTGATGGCAATGGCCCCATAAGAGGCGCCGTGATAAGATCGGTAACGGGTGAGGATCTTATGTTTGCCGGTGTAAGCCCGCGCAAACTTGATGGCATTCTCGTTGGCATCTGCACCGCCCAGAGTGTAGAGGAACTTGGTCAGTCCTTCCGGGACGATCTCCGCCAGCAGCTTCCCCAACATGGCACGGGGTTTGGTGGCCATGCCAGGTCCAGCAAACGGGAGCTCGCGTGCCTGGTCTACCATGGCTTCGATAACTCTTTCATCGCCATGTCCAATGTTGACGCACATCACCATCGAGTTCAGGTCAAGGTAGCGCTTGTCATTAACGTCCCAAAAATAGACCCCTTTGGCCTTCTTGACGGCAATAGGCGATACATGCGACTGCGCCGACCAGGTCCAAAAATTATGTTCAAGTGAAAGTGGGAGTATTTCAGAATCGGGCAGATCGATCATATTCACCTCAGATACAAAGTCTCTTTGCGATATATCCTAACATATAATTATAGAAATTATGTAGGAGCGAGGGCAGCATGCAATCTGATTTACCAGAAGAAGTTCAACGCGGCATCCGGCTGTTCAACCAGGCGGAGTTCTTCGCTGCCCATGAAGCCCTTGAAAACGCCTGGCGGGCTGAACCAGGTCCCGTGCGATTTTTATACCAGGGCATCCTGCAGGTTGGCGTAGGTTGTTATCACATTCAGCGGCGTAACTACGTTGGCGCTGACCATTTGCTGCGACGTGGGCTCAAGCTGCTGGACCCTTTCGCACCCAACCCTCATGGCATTGACCTCGCGTTGCTGATCCAGGAAGCCTGTCAATTAAAACAATTTGTGGAAAGAGCCCTGAAAGTGCCTTCTGAGCACTATGAGACACCGGCCTTCCCACAAATCCGTTTTCTACAAGAGTAAGCGCTTAGTTTTCGATCAAAACCGCCCGCGCCGGTGCGCCATCTGCACCCTTGAGTTTGAGCGGCAGGCAAACCAGCGTGTATTTACCGGCATTCGCCTCGCGCAGGTCTAACCCTTCAACGATCACTACATTGGCGCCCAACAGAACGTCGTGGGTAGGTTTACTACGCTTGTATGGGGCAATGGACAGATAATCAATTCCCACCAATTTTACACCGCGCTTTACCAACCATTCCGCACCGCTTTCATCAATTCCTACAAAAGTAGTGTTAAAAGGCGCGTCTTCATTCTCCCAAAGTTTGGAGTTGGCCGTCTTAAAGAGGATGCGCTCAATGACAGGTTCCAGCTTCAAAGCTTGCAACACCTCGGCTGAGATCACTTCTACGTTGCTTGGGATCTGTACCACCTGGGCCGGCCCTACCAGAGCATCTATAGGCAGAGACTCAACGGTGTATCCGTCTGCTATGAAGTGAAACGGAGCATCTACATGGGTGCCTGTGTGGGCGCTGGCGGCGATCAGAGAAACGTTGGCATGCGCCCCTTCCTCGATCTTTGCACGCCGGTGTAGGTCTACCTGTTCATCTCCGGGCCATACTGGCATACCTGGAGTAATGGTTACTGAAATATCAATGACTTTCATTTTTCCTCATTTCCAATGACTACCTGTAAAGATGTCCTGTAAAAAGCTGACCCGATCTTCCTGGGTCATCGGTACCGGTTGTGCCCAATCGGTTAACAGGGCAGTCTTCAATTCAGTACTGATGTACTTACCATTATATATGATATGCCGGTCAAAAAATTCACGGCGGATCTGCTCACCCACCACATCGTAACTCATCTGGTCAAAAAGGAAGTTGCCCAGTCCGTAGTGGATGAAGCTATTGTCCATAAACTCCATGCCCATGGCATAGTGCGCCTGCGAACCGTTGACGATATCAGCGCCGGCTGCGGCTGCATCTTGAAAGTCTTTGGCATACAACTCCCCATACATGTATACATACACTTCGTAATGCTGGAAGGTAGTAATGACCACATATCCTTGTGCCTTCAGTTGTTTGATCTGGTCATGAATGTAATCCATGTCACAAACAGCAGAGCCTGCCCGATCTTCTGTTACCCAATCACTAGTGGGACCGGCGATGTTGCAGCCAATGAAGGCGATCTTGTTGCCATTCACTTCCATCTTGACAGGCTGACGGGCTTCTTCAGGGGTGGTGCCGCCGCCAAAGACGGACCAGCCCAGGTCTTTGTAGGTTTTCAAGGTATCCACAAAATATTCCGGCCCGTAGTCGTTCTCGTGGTTGCCGGTCACTTCCACCACATTCACCCCAATGTCTTTTAGCGTCTCAATATACCTGGGGCTGGCGCAAAATTGCAGTCCATGCTGGTAAGCATCCGGGAAGGGGCAATCGGGGTTGAAGGAGATCTCGTTGCTCACATGCACCAGGTCAGCATTTTCAAACCAGGGTTTGACCGCCAAAATGGGGTAATCCAACCCTTTGATCTCCATCTTGTAAGCGATGGCTCGGGTAATGGCAGTGGTTCCGGTCATCATCAACACGGTCATCTTCGTTTCATCCCGGTTGGATGCTGGCAATACTGCCATCAGTTTCTTGGCAGTTTCCTCACTGGCGCCGGTATCGTGGCTTACCGCCAGGGTAAAGTTGACCGTCAAGGCGTACTTCTCAACATCCAGCGGCTTGTCGATCGGGCTCAGCCCGTCCACCCGGATCACTTTCCAGCGTGGAGCGATCTGGTCAAACGGGACGATGGCCCAGGTCTTGGGTTGGGAGAAATCATTTGTTTCAAAGGTTGATTCCGGCACGGTCTCAACCGTGGTCGCATCACTTTTGCCCCACAATTCATTCAGTACTGCCTGCGTTTCTGCACTGACCTGGATCGTATCCAGAGGGTCGTCTTCCTGAGTGTTCCCCAGCCAGATGCGCTTGAGCGTATCCAGCGGCAGGTCATCCGTCAAGGTTGGAAAGCGAGCTTCCAAAGCATATACCCACTGGACCTTGGCTAGCGTTTTTGCCTCAGTTCCTTCCCCCTGTGAAACACTGAATTCCAAACTCGCGGTGGAACGATCATCGGTGAGTTCCACACCTTCCACACTACTCATACTTTTAGTTACTTCGGCAGGGAGGATCGGATCGACCCAAAGAGATTCAGCTTTTGGAGCAACATTAGGTACAAGGGTCGCGGTTGCCGTCTGAGGTACCGATTCAATAGAACACGCGCCTAGTACCATTGATACCAACATCAGTCCTGAAATAACAGGAAATAATTTCTTGTTCAACAACTGCCTCCAATAATGATCTGGCTGAAATTATAATCCCCCTGCTTTAGCATTTTCTGATAGTTCTTGATAGGGATTCCCGATATAATTCGCATTAAGTTACTTGAAAGGATGATCTATGCGCGAAGTCGCTATCGTTGGAATCGGTCAAACCCGAGTGGAAGAACAATGGGATAAATCACTGCGCGAGCTGGCCGGGGATGCCGCTCTGATGGCCTTACAAAGCTCTGGTCTTGAACGCGTAGATTCTGTTTATGTTGGCAATATGATGTCCGGCTCCGCCAACCGCCAACAACACCTGGGCGCTTACATTGCCGATTGGATTGGCATGCGCTATGCCGAAGGCTTGCGTATCGAAGCCGCCTGCAGTTCTGGCGCGGCCGCCTTCCGCAGTGCAGTCATGGCAGTGGCTTCCGGCCAGGTGGAAAGCGTGCTTGCCGTTGGTGTGGAAAAGATGACGGATTCACCCTCAGATGAGATCACAGGTGAATTGGCCACTGCTGCCGATGCTGATTGGGAGGCCGCTCAAGGGCTCTCATTTGTGGCCCTTAACGCCCTCATTATGCGCCGTTATATGCACGAATATGGCTGGAAGAAAGAGGATTTCGCAGCTTTTTCGATCAACGCTCACGCTAATGCCGTGCATAATCCCTATGCTCGCTTTCATGAACCCAGTTCAATTGAATCCTATTCCAAAGCCGGCATGATCGCTGATCCCATCAACCTGATGGACGCCTCGGCCATCGGCGATGGTTCTGCCGCGGTTGTGATCGTTCCGTTGGAATATGTTAAACACGACAGCGTGCTCCCCCTGGTCAAAGTCATCGCTTCTGCCGCTGCAACTGACAGCATCGCCATTGATCAACGCCGTGACCCGCTCTGGTTGAAGGCCGCTGAACTTTCCTGCAAACAGGCCTACGCCCAGGCCGGCTTGAGCCCCAAAGATATTGACCTTTTCGAGCTGCATGATGCATTTTCTATCATGGCTGCCCTTTCTCTGGAAGCCAATGGTTTTGCCGAACGCGGTCAGGGGCCCCGACTGGCCAATGATGGCGAGATCCTGCCCACCGGCAAGATCCCCATTGCCACCCGCGGCGGCCTCAAAGCGCGCGGACATCCCGTCGGCGCCACCGGCATGTACCAGATCGTCGAAGTGGTCCAACAGCTTCGCGGCGAAGCCAACGGCACCCAGGTTGAGAACGCCCGCATCGGCATGGCCCAGAACATCGGCGGCAGCGGCTCCAACATCATCACCCACATTTTGCAGGTCGCCTGATTCAACTTCCAAAAGCAAAGGGTTCGCGTAGATTCTCAGACACGAACCCTTTTTGTTGAGACCGGTTATAATAGAACATATATTCCTTATTATTGGATACCTTATGAAAGTGACCCAACCCCAGATCGACCAATACCGCATGAAGACCTACCGCATGCTGCCAGGCAAGCACCTTGCCGGCCCCAATGATGCAGTCAAATTCGTCAACGAGCGGGGCTTTGCCTATCTTTGGCCGATCAAGAATGTTGAAATGCCCAACCTGTGGAATGCCACAACCGGCAACCGACCCGTCGCAAATGACCACGACGATCCGGGTCATGCTACCTGGGGTTGGAAAGATGAGCTGCTAGACAAACGTGTCTGGTATTACGCCCGCATCATCAAGAACCGCAACACTTTCGTTTCTCATGAACTGATCCCCTACTTCTACGCACTTTCCCCCAATTACGGCGACCCGGAAGAGGATTTTCAAGACCAATACCAGCAAGGCTTGATGACTTTGGAAACAAAGTTGATCTTTGAAGCTCTACTTAAAGAAGGTCCGCTGGACACCATCTCGTTGCGCAAAGCGGCTCACCAGACCAGCAAGAATTCCGATTCTGGTTTCACCAAAGCGCTGGATACTTTGCAGTCCCAACTCAAAGTCCTGCCTATGGGCATCACCAACGCAGGCCGATGGGGGTACGCTTTTGCTTATGACCTCACCCACCGCTACTACCCGGATCTGATGGAGCAAGCCCGGTCCATCCGCGAGAGTGCTGCCAGACAGAAGATTGTTGCCACCTATCTCGAATCCGTCGGCGCCGCGACCGTCAAGGATATCGGCCGCATCTTTCAGTGGACGCCGGAACTGACCCAGCGCACCCTCAATTCTCTCATCAGCAGCGAGCTGATCTTTGAGGTAGAGCCATTCGAGGGTGAAAAGGCGAATTTGTTCATCAGCAAATCCGTGCTAACCTTATAAATTTCCAAATTTCTTTCGCAGATAAAGCTATAATTACCCTATCATAGCTTTTCTCAGGGAGATAGAATGGAAATTCGCATATCACGTCAAGCCAGAGAAAAATACCAAATTGACGAATCTTTGTTCTCTCTCGAAGGGAATATTCTGCTGACCGATCTGTTATCGGTGCGGGTTTTTATCAACAAGCTCAATCAAAAACGTGACCTCATCCACTTCCCGGAGCGCGCTGCCAGGACCGGTGAAGTGAACGCCATGGCCTTGATGGACGAGATCTTCCATTATGTCATTTTCCTGTACCGCCAGCAAAAAAAACCAGATCTCTTCCCCGATGCGTTAAGTTCCGTCCAAGCCAAAGTAGGCGCTGACCAACTGGATGGCATTTTTGAGTCCTTCATAAAAGAATTTCCCCCCTTACCCGTTTATAAGAAGACCTTTGACTCCCTCACCTATTTGAACGGAAACACCAAGGGAACCCCCAACCGCCAGATGCTTCTGGAAGAATTGATCTTGTACTGGGTCACCCTGCATAATCCTGCCCTCGAAAATTATTCTGATCTCTTTGACAGCCTTTCGCTCACAGAGGATCGCACTTTCCACCAGCTTTTCGCAGTGTTGGAAGAATATTTTGCCAACCAACCTGTCTTTGGACCTGATGCGCAACCCCTGATCGAGTTGTTGCTCAGCCCGGCTCAACATGTGCCGCATTCCATCAATGGCCAATTGGAATACATTCGCCTGCATTGGGCCTCGTTCCTGGGTGAGTACATCTATCGTATTCTCTCCAGTCTGGATCTGCTCAAAGAAGAGAACAAATGGTCGCCGGGTGGGCCTGGCCCCTTGCCTGTGACTGTCTATGATCTTGAAGCCATGCGGGCGGCCATGGGCAATTTGGCTGATTATGAAGCCTTCAGTCAGGATCGCGATTGGATGCCAGGCCTGGTCTTGATCGCCAAAAATACCTATGTCTGGCTGGATCAGCTCAGCCGCAAGTATGAGCGCCCCATTACCCGGCTGGATGAAATTCCGCTTGCAGAACTGCAAACGCTGGCTCAGAACGGCATCACCGGACTCTGGCTCATTGGTCTATGGGAACGCAGTCTGGCTTCCGGCAAGATCAAACAGATGTGCGGCAACCCTGATGCCATTGCCTCAGCGTATTCACTGCATTCTTATGAGATCGCCGCTGAACTGGGCGGAACCCAGGCCTACGAAGGGCTGCGCGCCAATGCCGCCCGCTTTGGAATCCGCTTGGCCAGTGATATGGTTCCCAACCACATGGGCATTGATTCTGATTGGGTGATGCATCACCCGGAACGCTTCCTTTCACTTGACCACAGTCCCTACCCTAATTACTCCTTCAACGGGCCAGACCTATCTTCCGACTCTGGCGTAGTCATTCAGATCGAGGACCATTATTATGACCGCACGGATGCCGCCGTGGTCTTCCGCCGCATAGACAAGCACTCCGGCCATACCCGCTACATTTATCATGGCAATGACGGCACTTCCATGCCCTGGAATGACACTGCTCAGTTGGACTATCTGAACGCCGAAGTGCGCGAAGCGGTCTACCAGACCATTTTAGAAGTCGCCCGCAAATTCCCCATTATCCGCTTTGATGCCGCCATGACGCTGGCCAAGAAACAGGTTCAACGCCTGTGGTTCCCTGAACCCGGCAGCGGCGGCGCCATCCCCTCCCGCTCCGAATATGCAATGACCCGCGAACAGTTCAACGCCGCCATGCCCACCGAGTTTTGGCGTGACGTGGTGGATCGCATCGCGGTGGAAGCCCCCGATACCCTTTTACTGGCGGAGGCGTTCTGGATGATGGAAGGCTACTTTGTACGCACTCTGGGCATGCATCGCGTTTACAACTCGGCTTTCATGCACATGCTGCGCGATGAGAACAATTCTGGGTATCGCCAATTACTTAAGAACACCCTTGAGTTTGAACCTGAGATCCTCAAACGCTATGTGAACTTCATGAACAACCCCGATGAACGCACCGCCGTTGACCAATTTGGCAAGGGTGATAAGTACTTTGGTGTCTGCACCCTCATGGCCACCTTCCCAGGGCTTCCCATGCTCGGTCACGGGCAAGTGGAAGGCTTTAACGAGAAATACGGCATGGAATACAAACATGCCTATTTGGACGAGCAGGTAGATGTCAGTCTGGTAGAACGTCACCAGCGAGAGATCTTCCCCCTCTTGCACAAGCGCCATCTCTTTTCAGCGGTGGAGAACTTCCAACTCTTTAATTTTTCCACGCATCTGGGCGATGTGATCAATGAGAACGTCTTTGCCTTCACCAATCGCCAGAGCGACGAGCGCACACTGGTGATCTATAACAATAATTACCAATCCACCGATGGCTGGATCCGCCATTCGGTAGCCAAACTGGTCAAATCGGGCAAGGAAAAATTCACCAGCACCAGTTCTCTGGCGGATGCCCTCGGCCTGTCTGAAACCAGCACTGGTTATCTTACCTTCCGCGATCAGACCAGCGGGTTGCACTTCATTCGCCGCGTCAGCCAGATCGTCAAAGAAGGGTTCCATATGCATTTGAATGGTTATGAGACCCATGTCTTCCTCGATTTTGAGCTCCTGAATTCCGACGCCAGCCACGATTACGGCCGATTATGTGATTATCTGGGCGAACAAGGGGTGCCAGATATTCAAGCCGGACTCTCTGAATTGCTCAGCCAGCCAGTACTGCGTCCTGCCAAAGATATATTGAATGCCGGATATTTCAAATACCTTACCGATCTGGCCTATCAGCGCCAGCCGATGGAGAAAAAGGCATTTACAGAAGCAGAAGAGAAGTTGATGAATTTGATGGCTGGCATTGAGTTCATTGATGGACCCATGCCGGTAAAAGAGAGTGTTGTGGCAGAATCTGTCCATGCCCTCAAGTTCATTCTGTCCATCCCCGCGCTGGAAAGCGAGCTTTCCTCCGGCGCCATGAAGAAAGCCCAGAAGATTGTCCATCGCATGGTGACCAAATTTGGTGAACCAGATCTGCACACCTTGCTGGCCTGGGCGTTTTTTGGCCAATTAGGCAATGCCCAAAAATCCGACCCAGATTACATTCATACCCTTTCCTGGGCAGAAGAATGGCAATTCTTCAAAGCCTTTGAAAGCGTCATCAGCCAATTTGGGTTGACGCATGAAGTGACCCACCGCCAATTGCTCGCTTTACGCCTAATCATCAACCAGCAAGACTGGTACAAGACCCTGGGCAAAGAACCGCTGGACCAGATTGTCAAGACCTGGTTCTCCACCCCTGAGATCCAGTCCTTCCTACAGGTTAACCGCTTCAAAGATATCCTGTGGTACAACCGGGAGGCTTTCCAGGCTTTCCTCTGGTGGATGTTTGTCATTGCAGGGGTAAAGAGCCAGGCATCGCCTGAAGCGACCCAGAGCGAAACCCTTGAGGTCATTCTGGGCTGTGCCGAGATCATTGATCAATTGGAAAAAGCCGACGCGAAGTCGCAATATCAGGTGGATAAATTATTGGAGATCGTGGAAAAATTGAGCCGCTGACGTCAGCCCAGGCTTTGCTGCCTGATCCGTCTGAGTGCGTCAAAGAAAACATCTCGCCCGCGTAGGCTGCTCTTCCAGCTTTTGAGGTCCTCCAGCAGCGGGATCAGTTCACCTGTGATGGAGCGGTTGCTGGCTTGTTCCGTTAGCGCCACCGCATGGGCAGCATACAAGATGTTGTTGCGTGGCTCAATGCGGTCAAAATCGTCAAAGAACCAACCGCAAGACGTGAACATGCGTTGACGTTCGTACTGCGCCCGCATCAGCATCTGCAGCATCATAGATTGATCGCCGTGTATCTCTGCCTTCACCTGGTCTCGTTCCCAATCCGCAAACCCCTGCTGCCCGAGCAGCACATTTATATAAGCATGTCTGGCTTCCCAGGGATCATTCAACAAAGCGGTGGTTTCAACCAGATAGACTTCATCCACTTTCGCGGCCACATGGTTCAGGAATTCTCGCATGATCTGCTTCCAATGGCCATTGGGCGTGCAGCCACATTCGCCGCGCCAGCGTTCCACTCCATGAGCGCAACTCCAGGATGTACCTTCACCAATGCTAATTTTCTCAACAGCCGGGTGGTCTCGCAGCCAGCGACCTGGGGTGGAAAAATCCATTCTGGCAGAATGTAACGCGCCATCCAACAGATACCCCAAAAACTTATCTCGGAAGGGCTGATGGTGACCGTACAGCTCGCCATCTGAAGCGATCAATAAAAATTGATCCTCGTCCTTATCGTTGAATTTACCGGTCACCTGCTGCTGCACAAAAGTATCAGCATTCTGGGTAGAGCAAGGGTCAAAACTGATGCAGGTGCTTAACCCCTGATCATAGAAGAAGATGGCGAGATCTTTATGATCTGCCAGTTCCACACGATAAGGATGAGTGATGTCAAGACTGTCACTATCTGCCTGCCAGGGGGCCAGGATTGTGTAGCGAATGCCGTTTTCGGCCAGTACCTGCAGCGTTTCCAGGTCCACGGCCGTCTCAGGGAGCCACATTCCCTCAGGAGCATGTCCAAATGTCTGCCGAAAGGATTCCATGCCCCAGCGCACCTGGGTGACCTTATCCAGGCGGGAAGCCAGCGGCAAAATGGTGTGATGGAATGGCTGGGCCATGCCGTTGCCCACGCCAAAACCGGAAGCGTAAGCACTCTCATCCCCCACGATCCGCTTCAAAGTAGCTGGAGCGTCGTCTTTCATCCAACGCACCAGAGTGGGACCCAGGTTAAAGCTCATTTTGCCGAAGTTACCAAGCTCAGCATTGGGAGCGTAGCAATCGGCATTAATACGTTCATTCCAATTCTTGTAGGGGTCAGCTCCCTCTTCAAGGGGAATCACGCCACTGATGGGGTCTTCGCGTGAAGGCTGATAAAAGTGGCCATGGACACAGATCGATTTTTGAACCATAACTTGGGTTACTTGCCTTTTACCTGTAATAGATGATCGTTCGCCAAATTAAAACGCACCGGCAAAATACCAAACTCTCTGGGCATGGTATCAATGGTGCAGGTACGGTTTTCGGCCAGAGTATCCAACCAAAAAATAGAGATCGGGAAATCGCGGACCAACTGGTCCACCCACAGGGTCAGATTGCGCATGTGCCCCAGCGAGTAAGGGATCAACAGGCGGTGAAGTCCCGCTTTTTGAGCGATCTGTTTGACGATCTCCCGATAGGTTAGCAGTTCAATTCCGCCTACCGAAAAAAGTCGATTGCGGGTTTCGGGTTGTTCCAGGGTCAGTGTCAAGCAGGTAACCAGATCTTCCACCCATAAAGGCTGTAAAACAGTATCACCCTGACCCGGCAGCAAAAATATCCCAGGCGAGCGCCGCAGCAATTTGAGGATCGGTTCGCTGAACTGGTCACCCGGCCCAAACACGGCATCGGTGCGGAAGATGGTATAGGGCATTCCGCTATCTATCAGCCACTTCTCAGCAATCCCCTTGGCTTTGAGCACCGGGAAAGCGGATGACCGGTTGGCGCCCAAATGGCTGAGCATGATGAAGTGCTTCACCCCTGCCTCCGCGGCTGCCTGAATCACCATACGGGTGCCTTCTACATCCACGGAGTTCAGGTTGGCCTGCGAGCCGTGACGTTCCGACCCGGCCAAATGGTAGACCACATCCACATCCTTCATGGCCGCGCGCAAGCCTTTAAAGTCATTCAGGCTGCTTACTGCCACTTCTACCGGGATACCGTGCGGAATATTGGGGGATTGTGCGGAAGGCCTTAATAGAATGCGTACAGGCCGTCCAGAACGAACCAGAGAACGGACCAGATGTTGCCCAATAAAACCTGTACCACCTGTTACCAATATCATCAGCAGCAAATTATAGCAGAAGAAAAGAGTAACCTGCCGTTCGCGGTTTCCCCAAAGTCGCCCATTCGTCAACCTGCTCCTTCCACCAGTCCTTTCTTTATCCAATCACCCCATAACAATTCGCATCCACCAAATCCCTAATATCTGATTTCAAACCTCAGCCCTCCATTCCCTGATTCCTGGTCACTGGTAACTAATCTCTGACTCCATTCCCTGATTCCTGTTCACTCGTTACTGATCCCTGATCCCTAATTCCTGGTTACTAACTTCCATTCTCTTCACAATGGCATAATTCTTGCTATATAGGCTGTACCAGTAGAAAAGGGATAAGCCATGACAGATACAACTTCTTCACTCAACAATCGCATCGGATTTCATTACTTCACCGATACCGCTCATTACACCAATAAAGATCTGAACACCTATTTACCCTTTTTAGAAGAAATGGGTGCCAAATGGCTGGTCTTGCGTTCTGAAACCTCCCGCGCCATCCCTGAGACCTTTATCAGCGGGCTGGTTAACAAAGGCATCCAACCTATCATTCATTTTCCCCTGCGCCTGCCAGAGGCTCCCTCTGCTGCTGATCTCAAAGCCATCCTCAATGCTTATGCAAAATGGGGAGCGAAATATGTGATCCTCTTTGACCGACCCAATGACCGCTCCGCCTGGAGCGCCTCTGGCTGGTCACAAACCAATCTGGTAGAAAACTTCCTGGATCGCTTCATCCCACTTGCCAACGAATGCCTGAATGCTGGCCTGACGCCTGTTTTCCCGGCTTTGGAACCAGGGGGCAGCTATTGGGACCTTTCCTTCATCCGCACCGCCCTGGCAGCCTTGCAGCGCCGCGGCCAAAAGAAACTATTGGAAACGCTGGTTTTAGCTGACTATGGCTTCACCTTTGGGCACGAACTGGATTGGGGGCTTGGCGGGCCGCAAAGCTGGTCTGAGAACAAACCCTACATTACCCCGGCTAACAGCCAGGATCAAAAAGGATTCCGCAACTTTGAGTGGATCGAAGCCATGGTCCAAACTGTGTTGGGCAAATCTCTGCCCATGCTTTTGCTGGGGCTCGGAAAATCGGATTCCAAATCAACTACTTCTGTTCCTTCTGAGGAACAATACAGCCTCACCAAAGACATCATCGCCAATCTGCGCTCAACGGATTCCGTCCCTGAGTCTGTTCTAGTCGGCGCTTTTTGGACTTTAGCTGCTGCTGAAGACGAGGAGAGATCCTCTTTGGCCTGGATCAATGCGGATGGCTCTGCCTCCGTTTTATGCAGTCTGCTGGGAGCGCAAAATGCAGTCGCTTCCAAACGCAGCCCGATTCGCCAGGGGAAACAATCCGCTTCTCAAACCACCGCCACTGGCAAAACGATCGAGCATTACTTGCTCTTGCCTCTTTACGAATGGGGCGTTGCCGATTGGCATTTGGAAGTGATCAAACCCTTCGTCTTGAAACACCACCCTACCATTGGCTTTTCCCTATCTGAGGCTGCCCTTGCCAAAACCGTAACGGTGATCGGCGGGGAACAAAACTTCTCAGAAGAGAATTTGAACGAATTACGTACATTGGGCTGTGAAGTCGAGCGCATCAGCGGAGATGGTACGACAATTGCAACACAATTATCAGAGAGGTGACCTATGAGCATAACATTGACTGGAAATCCAATTCATCATACCCCTATCGAGGCCAAAGCCCCCGTCCTTAAAGTAGTTGGTATCGGCGGCGGCGGTCAGAATGCGGTCAACCGCATGATCGAACTCGGCTTAGAAGGAGTTGATTTTATTGTTGCCAATACCGATGCTCAGGTCTTGCAATCCAGCCTGGCCCCCACCAAGATCCAGCTCGGCCCCAAACTCACACGTGGTTTGGGTGCGGGCGGGAACCCCAGTGTAGGTGAAGCCGCAGCCGAAGAGAGCTACAAAGAGCTGAATCAGGCGCTGGCCGGCGCAGATATGGTGTTTCTTACAGCAGGCATGGGTGGCGGTACCGGTACAGGCGCCATCTCCATCGTTGCCCGGGTGGCTAAAAGCCTGGGTGCTGTTGTGGTTGCTATCGTCACCACTCCTTTCACCTTTGAGATGGGACGCCGCAGCCGCAACGCTCGCGAAGGGGTTGCCAAACTGCAGCCCTTCACCGATACCCTCATCAGTGTCCCCAATGATCGCTTATTACAGGTCGCTCCCATAGACCTGCCCATTGAGATGGCCTTCCGCCTGGCCGATGATATTTTGCGTCAGGGCGTTCAGGGCATCTCAGAGTTGATCACCCAGCCCGGCTTGATCAATGTCGATTTTGCTCACGTTCGCAATCTGATGCAGGGTGGCGGAGGCTCTTTACTGGCCATCGGCACCGCAGAAGGTGACAACAAAGCCGTGGATGCCATTGAGCATGCCCTGCATCACCCCATGCTGGAGACGATCAACCTGGAAAACGCCAACGGCATCATTGCCAACTTCACCGGCGGCGATGACATGTCCTTTGCTGAAGTCACTGATGCGCTCATCTACTTACAGCAGAAAACCAATTCCCGTATCGAGATCGTGCCCGGTGTCATCACCGACAAACGTATGCAAGGCCGCGCGCAGGTCACCCTGGTTATCACCGGCATCGGTGGAACAGCAGTCAACACCCCCAAATTTGAGGGCGTTCGCCAGCAAGTTGAGCCCAAAGTTAACGCAGAATTGGATCCTGCCCAGACCTTCGTGCTCCACACCCCCACCCAACAGGCCGTGCCGCAATTTGAAATGGCCGGCACCCCCAACGATCTGGATATTCCGGCTTTTATGCGCCGCAGAGTGTACTAAAGGAGCAACAAATGGAAACATCAGCGCTCGATCGTGTTTGCCAGGCCGTTTACCGACAGTTCCCAGAATTGCGCGGCGCTCGCCCTTCGGTAAAACAAAATGGCAGTAATTACCTCATCATTTTCAGCGGCCATGCCAAAGCTGCTGATGGCAAAAGCATTTCCCGCACGGTACGTGTCACCGCCAGTGAAACAGGCAACGTCCTCAAACTCACCACTTCCAGATAAAGGATAACAACATGGACACCACATTATTGCAAAAGATCGAACTCCGCTTCTGGGATATCATCCTCCCCCTCATGACCCGCTCACAATTCGTCCGCAAAACGGTGCAGGCGGCAGTCACTTTCTACCAGAATGACCAGCTTGTCAAAAAAACAGCCCTGGTGGGCATGATCGCCTGCGGAGGTTTCGCCACCGGCATCCTGGCCTTTACCCTCAGAAGTCTGATCGGTTGACCCTTCAAAAGCAGAGGAATCCTCTGCTTTTTGTTTTAACCAGGTAGAAATTGGGGTTTGATAATCACAAAATGGTAAAATGAAGGTACAAAACGTTCAGGGAGACAGGATTCACCCAACTAGAAATTCATGAAAAAGCCAACTCTGATCTTGATTCTGTTCCTTTTCACAGCCTGCGCAATAGGTGGATATTTGGCTGCCTCCAAGATCAATATTGGTTCTAGTAATTCCAATTCTGGCGCGCAATCTCTGACGACCGCCCTGGCTTCTTCTCAACAGAATTTTCTTCTCGTTCGGGTGGATGATCTCTCTTCTACTACTCCACAACTGGTGGAAGCCTGGGTGGTCTTTACAGCCTACTCCGACCCGCCCCAGGTGATGTTCATGCCGCTTTACCCCGCTTACGATGCCAGTAAAAACAAAACCCTGTCTGACGCCTTTGCCATTGGCAGCGACGGTAAATTGACCAGCCGGCTGCAGCAGACGATTGCCAAAGAATTTGATTTTTCGCTCAACGGCAATATTGTCATAGATAGCACCGGCATGGATGGCCTGGCAGGTTGGTTTGGCATTTCCGGCATTCAGGTCAACTCCGTCCCTGCCACTACTGATCTTGATGTGCACAATATTCTGGTCAACAGTCAATTCTTCTTTCAGAACGTATGCGCCCAGCTCAAGAGCGGCCAGGCTAAAGCTCAATTTGACAGCATCAAATGGTCCAAACTGATTCCGGCTCACTTCCAGACCGACCTCAGCTTTGAGCACCTCATGGCTTCCTGGGATCGCATTTTGCGCGACGCTGCCCCTCAACAATGCGATGTCCTTTCCAACGAATAATTTCCCAAAAAAAATTGATTATGCGAAAATACCTTTACATCACCGTCTTCTTTTCCGGGCTGGCTTCGCTGGCCGTTGAGTTTGCCGCCTCGCGCTTGCTGGGCAATTACTTTGGCACCTCCAACCTGGTGTGGGCCAGCATCGTGGGGCTCATCCTCATC
>JAYFNV010000070.1:0-9487 GCA_034933225.1 Anaerolineaceae bacterium
AAAGACTGCTGCACGCAGAAAGAATGGTTGTGCCCAGGAAGAGTAAAAGCAAAATTGCTGCGAAAGACTTTTTCATTTATACCTCGTTATTGTTGTACATTTCTTGCCCAGAAGTCCAGGAGGGTATTAAGGGTATTGCCATCAGGAATTTCTACTTCTGGGGGGATTTTGATCTGAACGCCATTTTTGCTGTAAAGCTGGAGGGGACTGGTCGCAGAGTCGAGGGCAATGGATGAATCAGCAGGACGGAAACCGTATTTCTCCAGCGCGAGGGTTTGAATTTCTGGGCTGAGTAAAAAGTCCAGGAAAAGTTTGGCGGCCTGAGCTTGTTCTTTGCTGACCCAGTCTGCCTTCAAAATGCAAAAAGGATGATCGCTGAGGATCGTAGCCGGGGGGTAATAGATCTTTAATTCCCCATACCGGCCGGCCGCATTTTGCAGGTTTTCGATCGCTGTTGCCTCATAAACCGACACCATATCGTACATGCTGGGGCCGTAGGCGATGATCTCTTTCATATAAGTACCGGTGCTATCGCCAAAAGAGGAGATGGCATTTTCCATCTCAAGGATCCAGGCCTGATAATCTGGATTGGCCAGGATATCAGACTCGCTCAATCCACTGGTTTTGCCATAATAGCTGTAGGTGAGCAGCAGCAGTGTCATAAACCCTGAATTGGATTTGAGCGGGTCTGTGTGCCCAAATTTGAAATACCCCCATTCTGGGTGACCCTGCGTTTGCCAACCTTGCGGGTCGATCTCTGCATCGTGGATCTGCTTCCAAATATTGGCGGTGTAGCGGTTTCCCAAAAGCGCCTCGGCGCGGTCAGACCAGGCAGCCACCACCAGTGGGGTGCTGAAGACCGACTCACATTGACCCTGTCGATCGGTGGGGATGATGCTGGTCCCAAATTTCACGCGCGAAAGCTGGTCCAAAATGTTGATCTGCAGACTGCTGGCCGGACTGATCATCACCGGTTTGGAGTTGCCATCCAGAATGGCGATGTACATCTCCCTGGAGCCGGTTTCAGATAAATTGATCTGAACAGGGTGCCCGTTTACTAAATTATTTTGTTTATTGAATCGTTCCACCGCATCCGCGATCCACTGTTCTTTCTCAGTGGAGTAAACAATATTCAACTCGATTGGCGAAGGTGGGGGGAGAATCAGGTCACGTAAAGGCGCCTGGGTATAACTCCTCACCTGAGGCGAGAGAAGCGAAGTAATGAACACGCTGATAGAAAAAATGGAGAAAATTGCGAAAAGAACCCAATTATGCTTTGGTGTGTACATTGATTCCCTTAGAAAACCAGAATATGGTTGCCATGCTAAAAGTAGCACACCAACTTGGTCGGGGAATTAATGTATTGTTAATGAATGGTTAACAAATTGATTTGCAGGGGGAGGGGATTGCTGAATACCGGTAACACCAGCGGGCCAGTACTTTGTAGCGCTATCCAGAGAAATGTCGTTTCCCAGTTTCTTTCCCTTCATCACAGGAATAGAGGATCAATAGAATTTTTGCCGTCTGTTTGGTTATGTTCTTCCACTGGTGGGGAAGGGTGGCTTTGAAAACCAGGGAATCTCCAGGGCACAAAGTAAATTTCCCTCCATCTACGATGTACTGAACACATCCTTCCAGACTGTAAACAAATTCCAGACCTGTGTGAATGATCATCTGGTCGCCGCTTCCCATTTCTGGTAACAGGGTGACAAAGAATGGTTGGATCTCACTTGCAGACAGGTTTTTCCCGAGATTTTGCATTTCTGCTTTGCCAAAGAATTGACTCGGCCGTAGGTCTGCGGGTGTAAAAATGATATCTTTCTCTATGGGGTCTGATTCAAAAAAGGCAGCAATTGGCACATCAAGAGCTTGCGCCAATTGCTGCAAAGTGCTGACCGATGGGGAAGATTTTCCATTTTCGATCAGACTTAAGGTGTTTATGTTTAAGTTGCTGCGTTCCGCTAATATGCGTAAAGACAGTCCTCTTTGAGATCTCAGACTTTTTAACTTTTGCCCAACCAGGAGGTCAGCAGAAGTGTCTTTATTCTTTTCAGTTGAAGAGGCAGCATTTTTATTCACATTAACTATTCAACCACAATTTCGACGGGTGTCAAATTGTGGATGTTGTCAGAAATCGGGCAACGCGCATCAACATCATGGATGAAGGCTTCCTTTTCTTCCTGAGTCATATCTCCATCTACTTTGGCGATGACCCGAATGCCGGTAAAGCCGGGGCGGACAGCGGTGCTCTTCCCCATGAGTACATCCGTGTCCAATTCACCCTCAACATGACATTCGATCTTGCGCACGGGTAATTGGCGTTGTTTGGCGACAATGTGGCCGATGGTGACAATGCAGCCAGCCAGTGATATGAAGAGATACTCCAGTGGAGTGGGACCTGAATCTGTACCGCCACCTGCGGCGGGTTGATCTACGATCGAAATGTGCTGTCGAGATTTGGTTTCGATCTTAAAACCTTCAATCTGGGTTGCATCAACGCTTACTAGTTTGATAGCCATAATGCTCCTTTGTTTTTGAGATTGTATAATAATTATAGTATGAAAATGTGATAATAATCTTAAATTGTACTAAAATATTGGTATATTCCTTCTGCTGCTCATTATTAGTGATAGCTGGCATTATGGGATCATATTGATAAATTGCTTAAGCTGGATCTGTATTTTGACGAACTTGACGAAAACAGAGAATTGATGTAATATTTAAACACTTGAGCAAACGTTCAAATGATAAGGAACAAAATGACAATTCCCACACTCTCATTACTCGATGATCTTTCTGCCCAAAAAATGTCGGCATTGTTTGATTCATTAAGCGACCCAACACGTATTAAGATCCTTTCGGTATTGATGGATGGGGAGGCCAATGTGGGGGATCTGGCAGAAGAACTAAGGATTTCGCCTTCGGCAATCTCACACCAATTACGCGGATTAAAGGATAAGCATGTTATCCGCACACGCAAACAGGGCAAACAGGTATTTGTAGCGTTGGAAGATGATCATATTCGCGAATTATTTGAGCGAGGTCTGGAGCATATCAAACATGAGTAGCCTCAAACTGATGCGAAAGAAAATAGTCCCGGTCTTGTTAATGCTCCTGTTTTTATTGGGTCTTACTGGTCATTTACTTGAAACAGACGCAACGCACACCGTTTCAGCTGAAACAGTTTGCGCCCTCCACTCTGGCTGCTTCGTTTCGCAGGCAGAGGCTATGGATATCAATTCAACCATTGATGTCCCGCAGATCGAAAAAGCCCCGCTTTCCGAATATTCTTTGAGGGTGGTCATTCCGCATCCGCCAAGATCAAGCTAGAGGTTGGTTGGACTGTTGGCATGGAATGTACTGCCGATCATTGAAAACAACTTTGCAAAAGGCTTTATTATGGAAAAAACCGTTGAAATAGAATTACCGCTTGTATTACCAGGCATCGAAAATGAGAAAGATGAATGCCTGATCCGTTTGGAAAACACGCTGCAAGGGCAAAAGGGGATCCTGCGGTCCCATTTTAAAAACGACAAAGAACCTGTGGAACTTTGTTTGCATTATGACCCCAACCAGATCAGCTTATCGGAAGTGAAGAATATTGCCATTGTTTCTGGCAGCAAGATCGTGAACCGCTATCACCATGACGCGCTGCAAATTGAGGGGATGGACTGTTCAGACTGCGTGGTTGTTTTAGAGCACGGGTTGAATCGTTTAGCAGGGGTGCTTTCTGTCAAGGTCAATTACGCAGCAGAAAAGATGTGGGTAGAATACGACAGCCAGAAGGTGGGTCGCGCTGAAATCGAAAAGCGCATCCGCTCAATGGGCTATAGTGTTCAGCTCAATGAGCGGCAGGCCCGGCTGCAGGAGAACCGTGAGCTATTGTTCAGCGTTTTATCCGGCTTGTTGGTGCTGCTGGGCTGGCTGGGCGGAAAATGGCTCGGATTCACTGAGTCAGTGAGCGTTGCGTTTTTCGTTTCGGCTTATGTTTTCGGCGGCTGGGATGTTGCCCAACATGCCTGGCACGCCATCCGTGAAAAGCATTTTGACACCGATCTGCTGATGATCATCGCCGCCCTTGGGGCGGCCAGCCTGGGTCAGTTTGCCGAAGGAGCTTTGCTGCTCTTCCTGTTCAGTCTGGGGCATGCGCTGGAAGAACGCGCGTTGGAACGGGCACAGAAGGCAGTGGAATCACTGGCAGACCTGGCCCCGAAGACCGCTCTGGTACGTCGAAATGGCAAAGAAGAAGAAATTCCGGTGGAATCGTTGCAGTTGGACGAGATCGTCATTGTGCGTCCTGCTGTGCGCATCCCGGTGGATGGCGTCGTATTGGAAGGTTTTTCATCTGTAGATCAGGCTCCAGTCACCGGGGAATCCGTGCCGGTGGATAAAGAACCAGGCTTGCAGGTCTTTGCCGGTACCATCAACGGTGAGGGGGCGCTTGAAGTAAAAGTCTCCCGCCTGGCCAAAGATTCGACTCTCGCCCGCATTATGAAGATGGTCGAAGAGGCTCAGGCGCAGAAATCACCTACGCAACAAACGGTCGAAAAATTTGAGCGCGTTTTTGTGCCGGTTGTTTTACTTTCAACACTGGCGATCATCGTCCTTCCACCCATATTCGGCTTTCCTTTTAAAGAAAGCTTTTTACGGGCCATGACCCTTTTGGTAGCGGCTTCCCCCTGTGCTCTGGCATTGGGTACGCCGGCTGCCATCCTTTCTGGTATCGCGCAGGCAGCCCGCAATGGCGTGTTGGTCAAAGGGGGCGCTCACCTGGAAAACCTGGGCCTGCTCAAGGCAGTCGCCTTTGATAAAACTGGCACCATCACCCAGGGGAAGCCCCAGGTGACCGATGTGCTGCCCTTTGAATTTGACGCAAAGAAGTTACTGTCCATCGCGGCCGGTGCCGAACTGCGCTCTGCACACCCCCTGGCAAAGGCAATTGTACAAAAAGCCCAGTCGGAAGGTGTTGCCGCAGCTTCTGTAGAAAAGATGGAGTCCGTGACCGGACAGGGCATCCAGGCTGAATTTGAGGGCGCCAGGGTATTGATCGGGAATCAAAATTTGATGGATTCCGCCAAGCTGCATTTGACCCCGGCTCAGATCGCCTCTGCTCGCGCCTTCCAGCAGGGGGGTAAAACCATCATGTGGGTGGCGGTGGATCAACAGGTTGCGGGGATGATCGCTCTGGCAGATACACTTCGGCCAGAAGCGGCTGCTGCCATGCGCGCTTTGACAAAAATCGGCGTCACTAACACTATCATGCTCACAGGAGATAATGCCAATTCTGCGGCCGCCATTGCCAAAGAAGTGGGCATCAGTGATTTCCGCGCGGATCTGATGCCGGAAGACAAACTGGACGTGATCCGAGATCTGGTGAAGAAATATCAGGAAGTGGCCATGATCGGCGACGGCGTCAACGATGCTCCTGCTCTGGCCAATGCCACAGTGGGCATTGCCATGGGCGGTGCCGGCACGGATGTGGCCCTTGAAACCGCAGATGTGGTTCTGATGGGCGATGATCTTTCCCGCCTGCCCTTCGCAGTCGGACTGGGGCGGGCCACCCGCTCCATCATCGTGCAGAACCTGATCATTTCAATGGGGGTGATCGCACTGCTGATCGTTGCCTCCCTGACCGGCTTTATGAGCATTGGCCCTGCGGTGGTCTTCCATGAGGGCAGTACCATTGTGGTGGTCCTGAATGCGCTGCGGCTATTAAAGTTCAAACAAGGTTAATGGATCAATGCCTGATGCTACACTCTACTGCCTCCGGGATACGCCCGGGGGCAGCGGCTTATCTGTGGCAGTTGTCGCATTTTCTTGATAGAATTTTGCAGTAAAAAGATGATAAAAATAGTACACAAACCGGATTTACTAACCCAGGGAGAACACATGAGCCAAGCATCGTCCAACAAATTTTATAAACTATCCATTCAAGAACGATTACAGGTACTCGCAGACCAGGTTGGATTGGATGAGAAGGAACTGCAGATCCTCAATGGGATTTCCGGGCTGAACGCCGCTGGGGCAGACCACATGGTGGAAAATGCAGTGGGAATTTTCCCCTTGCCATTAGGGATCGCCCAAAATTTTGTGGTGAATGGCAAGGAAGTGCTGGTTCCCATGGCGGTGGAAGAGCCTTCTGTGATTGCCGGGGCCTCTTTTATGGCCAAACTGGCGCAGCAAAACGGCGGGTTTCGTGCCAAGGCGGACGAGCCGCTGATGATCGGTCAAATTCAACTTTTGGATGTGCCGGATCTGACTCAGGCAGTAATTCAATTGGAGCAGCATAAACAAGAGTTGCTGGATTCATTGCACGGCGTAAACCCTCAACTGGAAGCACTGGGTGGTGGCGCCAAAGACCTGCAATTCCGAACGATTACCGGCTCACCTATCGGAGATTTTATTGTTGCGCATCTGATCTACGATGTGCGCGATTCAATGGGCGCCAATGCCGTCAATACGGCAGTGGAAAGGCTCTCTCAGCGAGTGGCCACCTTGAGCGGTGGACGCGCTCACTTGCGCATTCTCTCCAACCTGGCAGATCAGCGCCTGGCCCGCGCCGAAGTGACCATACGCAGTGAAGACCTGGCCTTTGGTGATTACAGCGGTGAGCGCGTGCGCGACGGCATCATCGAAGCCTGGGCATTTGCCGCGGCGGACCCCTACCGGGCTGCGACCCATAACAAGGGCATCATGAATGGGGTGGATGCCGTGGTATTGGCCACCGGCAATGATTGGCGTGGCGTGGAAGCTGGCGCTCACGCGTATGCAGTCAAAGAAGGCCGTTACACCTCACTTTCGACCTGGGGAAAAGACAAAGAGGGTAATCTTGTTGGCAAGTTGGAAATGCCGCTGGCTGTAGGCACTATAGGCGGCGCCACCCAGGTGAACCCAACCGCCAGAGTCTGCCTCAAGCTGACGGGCGTCCGTTCCGCCCAGGAATTGGCACAGGTGATTGTCAGCGTTGGGCTGGCGCAAAACCTGGCCGCGTTACGGGCGCTGGCAACAGAAGGCATTCAAAAGGGGCACATGGCGCTGCACGCACGCCAGGTCGCCATTGCGGCCGGGGCCAGCTCAGAGCAGGTGGACCGGTTGGCCGATCAACTGGTGCAGGAGAAAGCCATCCGCCTGGATCGGGCGGCTGAGATCCTGGCCGGGTGGAAAACCAAATAAACGCTGTCAAAGTGTTTGAAATTTTGAAGTAATCACAACAGGGTTTGTTCCAACTTATTGCCCTGATGTTATAATTTTTGCCTATGACCCCTCCTCAAGAATCTCAACCCATGTGGGAAAGCATCAAGAAAAACAAGCGCCTGTTCATCATCGGCATATTGTTTGCGTTGATCTATGCGGCTTATTTGGTTTTTTCGTTTCGGATCACAGAATCCTCGGTAATCAGTTTGTTAATTGCCGTTTTGGTCTTGGTCGGGTGGGTGGGTCTATTTGTTTACCTGATCTCTCGATGGGGGATCCCGGAAATACGCAACACAGTCTGGATGCGCAATCTTTATCTGTTTACGGGCTCCACTTTAATAGGCATCGGGTTGAGCATCTGGTTCGTCCAAAGGCAAAGCATCGCCGTTGCGATATTAAACGCGCTTAACCGGTTGGTCCCGCTGTTGCATAACAAACCGGTTCTGGATTATCAGCGCTATTTTCCATTGATCGGAATTTTGGCCACCACAACCCTGGTGGCGATCCTTTTGTTTGTTGGCGCTTTGCTGTTCGGAAGCATCAGGAAAAAACCCAATCAATTTTCATTTGTCAAAAAGTATCTGCTGGTCGGGTATGCGTTTATGTTGTTCAGCGTGACCGGATATATTTTCTGCACAGACTCCATGCAGATCGGCCCGGGCCAACAATCGATCATTTTTTACGGGGGCACAGAATCGTATATTACCTACCGGCTGAATGAAGATCAGATGTCTTTTGGCGAAGATATTCAAAAGTACGGTGGGTTCATGTTTGGTCCTGATTCCCAGGGTGAATTTGATGTGTACATGTCTTCCACTGGGTTTTATGCTTCCATTTTAAAACTGGGTCAGAGCATCACCCATATTGACCCGGATGATTTTATCAAGGGCTCAAGGGTGCTCTTCGCCTTGATCCTGGCTGGCATGTTGACCGCTCTTTCTTTGACCCTCAAGAAAAAGTTTGGACTCATCGCCTCTGCGTTATTCTCCCTTTTCCCCATTATCACGTATTGGTTCATCGGTCCGGCCGGATATCTGATCTGGTTCTACTTCTTATTGTTCATTCCCTTCTTCCTGTCGATTTACCTCTATCCGCAGGTCATCGGTCAGCGGTTAAGTTTCAAGAAATTCCTGGTCTTCATCTATATTGCGCAGGCTTTTCTCTTTTTGCGCGGTTATACCTATTTACCCGGGTTGATCGCTGCGGCTGCCATTCCGGTGCTGTTTTATGACCTGCAAGAGCGAAAACCCGTAAAAGAGGTTATTGCTCATCTTTTCTACGTCGGGCTGATGGGCCTGCTCGGTTTCATTACCGCCATTCTAATTCACTTTGTGCAGATATGGCTTTATCTTGGCAATGGCAGTCAGGCATTGGCATACCTTAAAAATCGTATGTTGACTCGGGGAAGCAGCGGTGATACGAACCTGCAAACCCCCGGCCAAATATTCATTAATTGGCTTTATGTAAAGGTCTTCTATATTTCAGACCGATTCTTTGCCATTGTGCCACAGTGGAACGCAAAATTCGACCTCTACAACAACTTTGCCAACCTCTACATTTTTACATTTATAGAAGCAGGAATCGCCCTTTTGCTGCGAATCTTCCAGAACAAGCGGCTTTTCAAAAATCCGCAGGTGAAAAGCGAGATCCACTTGCTATTCAATCTGGCCATCACCACACTCGTGGCACTGATCGCCTCCTGGTCTTGGTTCCCGGCGCTGGGGCACATGGCACATCATTACCATATGAATGGCATCATGTATATGATCCCATTTGGAATCACCTTTTTCATTTTCACCGGCGTGCTGGCGCAGACGCTCATCCGCTGGGGGGTGGTAGGGTTACGGCAAGACAAGATCACTCAATAAAAAAAACTGCTCACATCCATCCGATGTGAGCAGTTCGTTTAACCTTGTGTTTCCGCTTGTATTTCCGCCAAAATCAATTTGCGCACGGATTCGATCTGTGGACTTTCGCCGATAAAGCCAAGGCGATCGCCTGCCAGAAAGACCGTCAGAGATTTGGGGTTGGCCAGAAGTTGCCCCTCACGGATAAGCGCTACCAGGGAGGCCCCGGTCTTTGACCGAATGCCAGCCTCTGCCAGTGTTTTGCCGATCAGTGGGCTGTCTGCTTCCAGGTTCATCCAGGAGATCTCGATGCCTTTGAATGCTGCCAGCAGATCATCCAGGGAGCGGTGCTCCTCGTTGCTGATGTTCTCCAGGTTGTAATGGTCGCGGCGAACCGCTTGCGTATAGGCATGTACCTCTTGCAAGGGGAACTTCAATTCCAACAG